>JAMBEQ010000251.1 GCA_024506175.1 Methylocystis sp. | reverse complement strand
GGCAGCACTATAAGATGAGCGGCGCCTCGAATTCGCTCTTTACATGACGCCGGGGTCGCGGCTATCTGGCGACGCCGGATTATGACGATTTTGTGACGGACGTTCCCGGCGAGTTTTCGGACAGGCGGAGGCGCGAGGATGCTAGCCTGGTTTCAAGCGCTCATGCCGAAGGAAGAGCGTTTCTTCGATCTTTTTGAACGCCATGCGGAGACGCTGGTCGCGGGGGCAAAGGCGCTGCGGCTCTTGCTGGACGGCGGGGCGGGCGCCGAGGGCTGCCGCCGGGAAATACGCCGGCAGGAGCACGCGGCCGACGACATTACGCGCGAAACGCTCCTCGCCGTTCGCCGCACCTTCATCACGCCGTTCGATCGTAGCGACATTCGCGACCTGATCACGGCGATGGACGACGCCATCGATCAGATGCACCAGACCGCAAAAGCGACGCAGCTTTACGAGGTGCAAGACTTCGACGCCTCCATGCGGCGCATGGGCGATATCGTCGTTCAATGCGCCGAGTTGACCCGAGACGCCATGCCGCTGCTGCGCGCCGTGCGTCAGAACGCGGGCAAGCTCAACGCCTTCAGCGAAGAGATTACCCGAATCGAGGACGAGGCCGACTCCATCCACGATCTCGGCCTCAAAGATCTTTTTCGGGCCCATCGCTCGAGCGATCCTATGGCCTTCATCGTGGGCTCGGAAATCTATGGTCATCTCGAGAAGGTTGTGGACGGGTTCGAGGATGTGGCCAACCGGGTGACGGGAATCGTCATCGAGCACGCTTAGGGGGCGGCGTGGCCGACATTCCGTTTCTCCTTTACGGTCTCATCGCGGTCGCGCTCGCCTTCGATTTCCTGAACGGCCTGCACGACGCCGCCAATTCGATCGCGACAATCGTTTCGACGCGCGTGTTGCCCCCGCAATATGCCGTGTTCTGGGCGGCGTTCTTCAATTTCGTCGCGTTCCTGTTCTTCGGTCTGCATGTCGCGCAAACCATCGGCACCGGCATCGTCTCGCCCGAGATCGTCGATGACCGGGTGATTTTTGGCGCCCTTATGGGGGCGATCTCCTGGAACCTGATTACCTGGGGCCTGGGAATTCCCTCGTCGAGCTCGCATGCTCTGGTCGGCGGTCTGGTTGGCGCGGGCGTGGCCAAGACGGGGACGAGCGCGATCGTTTGGGGCGGGCTGGCCAAAACCGGCTCCGCGATCGTTCTCTCGCCGGCCCTCGGATTCGTGCTCGCCCTTGTTCTCGCACTTGCCGTATCCTGGCTGTTCGTGCGCCAGACGCCGCTCGCCGTCGATACGCTGTTTCGCTCGCTGCAATTTGTTTCTGCTTCGCTTTACTCGCTTGGTCACGGCGGCAATGATGCGCAGAAGACGATGGGCGTGATCGCCGTGCTTCTCTATTCGCATGGCGCCTTAGGCGGGGAGTTCCACGTGCCCTTCTGGGTGGTTCTGACGTGCCAGACGGCGATGGGCCTCGGCACGCTTTTCGGCGGCTGGCGGATCGTTCACACGATGGGCTCCAGGATCACGCGGCTAACGCCCATGCAGGGGTTCTGCGCAGAGACGGGTGGGGCGCTCACTCTTTTTCTGGCCACGGGATTGGGGGTCCCTGTTTCGACGACGCACACGATCACGGGCGCGATCATCGGCGTAGGCGCGGCGCGGCGTGTCTCGGCGGTCCGATGGAACGTTGCGAAGGACATCGTGGTCGCCTGGATCATCACCATGCCGATGTCGGGCTTCATCGCAGCAGTTTTCTATGCGCTCGCCGGTCTGTTCAAATGAAGAAGCCGGTAAAGCCCAAGAAGAAGCGCGTGGCGACGACCGCGCCCCGTCTCCAATATGCTGCGCTGCCGTGGCGGATCGACCCGGTAAAGGGCGTCGAGATTTTGCTGGCCACCTCGCGCGACACCAGGCGCTGGATCATCCCGAAGGGCTGGCCGATGAAAGGGCGCAAGCCGCATATCGTCGCGGCGATCGAGGCGCATCAGGAGGCGGGGCTGCACGGCAAGATCGAGAAGGCGAAGCTCGGCGAGTACCAATATGAGAAGCGTCTCGAGGGCGGCGCCGCGGTCGATTGTCTCGTCGAGGTGTTTCCTTTGAAGGTCGAGCGCCAGCGCAAGAAATGGCCGGAGAAAGGCCAGCGCGCGACACATTGGTTTCCCTATACGATCGCCGCCGAGCAGGTGGATGAGCCACAGTTGCGGGCGATGATTCTGGCCTTCGGGATATTGATCGGCGCTTGATCTGCCGGCGGCCAGCCCGACAAGGCGGGCGCAAGCGTCAGCTCTTGCGCCTCAGCCGCTCGAACCCTGCCTCGAGATCTTCCTTCAAATCCGCTACGTCCTCTAGCCCAATCGAAAATCGCAAGGCCGGCCCTTCGGGCAGCCACTTCGTCGCCGTGCGATAGGGTGCGCAATCGAAGGGCAGCACGAGGCTCTCGTAGCCTCCCCAGGAGTAGCCGATCCCGAAAAGCTCCAGCCCATCGACGAAGGCCTCGGCGGCCTCCTTCGGCGCCGGCTTCAATATGATGGAGAAAACGCCCGAGGAGCCCAGGTAGTCCCGTTTCCAGATGTGATGCCCGGGATGGTCGGGCAGGGCGGGGTGCAACACGCGCGCAACCTCGGGGCGAGCGGCGAGCCACTGGGCGATGGCGAGCGCCGCGCGCTCCTGCTCGCGCAGACGCAGCGCCATTGTGCGCAGACCGCGCAACGCGAGAGAGGCGTCATCGGGTCCCGCGCCGATCGCAAACAGGTTGAACGTGTGTCGCAGGCGCTTCGCCCATCTGGCGTTGGCGGAAACGAGGCCGAGCAGCAGGTCTGCGTGACCGGAGAGATATTTCGTGCCCGCTTCGATCGCGAGATCGGCGCCGCGCTCATGCGGCGGAAAAAAGAGCGGCGTGGCCCAAGTGTTGTCGAGGATGACGCAGACGCCTTTTTCGCGCGCCGCGGTGGCGATGGCCGGAACGTCCTGAACTTCCATGCTTTGCGAGCCCGGCGATTCGAGGAGTATCGCCGTAGTCTCCGGCCGGATCAGAGCGGAAACGCCTGCGCCGATCCCAGGGTCGTAATATTGGGTCGTGACGCCGAACCGCGCGAGCAAGCCGTCGCAGAAGAAACGTGTGGGCCCATAAGCCGAATCAGTCACGAGCAGATGCGCGCCAGCCTTGGTCGCCGTCAGCAACGCCAAAGCAATGGCCGCCAGTCCCGATGGGACGATGACGGCGTCATCCGCGCCGGCGATCTCGCTCCAGGCCTTTTCGAGGGCGCGGGTCGTTGGCGTGCCCTTGGTCCCGTAGGTATAGGGCTGGCGCAAGCCTTCGAGGTCGGCGACCGTTGGAAAGAGCACCGTCGAGCCGCGGTAGATTGGCGGATTGATAAAGCCGAAATGCTCGAAGGGCTCTCGCCCGGCGTGCGTCACGATCGTAGCCGTACGCTTTTTTCGCCGCTTTTCATGTTTATCGCTCTTCATCGTGGCCTCTGGCTTGCGGAGCGCGCTTGCGCTCGCCTGAGCCGAATCTAATCTAGCGCACGACCAAATCCGAGCCTGTCCATGATCGCACGACGCTTCTTTTTCGCCGTCGCCACAGCGGTCGTCGCCTCTGCAGCTTTCCTATCGAACGCTTTGGCGCAGACCGATCAAGGGCCGACGCTCGCAGGCGTCATCAAGCGGGGCTATCTCTCTTGTGGCGTCTCCGAGGCGCCGGGATTCGCGCAAACGCCCGGCGAGTCGGAGGAATGGCGCGGATTCGACGTCGATTTCTGCCGCGCCGTGGCGGCGGCTATTTTCGACGATCCGACAAAAGTCCGCTTTCTCGGCCTGAGCGCAAAGGAGCGCGTTCCAGCGTTGCAGGCCGGCTGGGTAGAGCTGATGGGGAGCGCAGCGCCATGGACGCAATCGCGCGATGGCCAACGCGTCATTTACGCGGGCGTTTCATTCTATGACGGCCAATCGTTTCTCGTGCGCCGCCAACGCAGTTTCGCGTCGGCGCAGGATCTCTCCGACATCTCTGTCTGCGTGCAGCAGGGCACGTCCTATGAGCTTGAGCTCGCAGATTTCTTCCGCGCGCGTAACGCGCCTTTCAAGCCCAAACTCTTCCCCACTTTCGAGGCCGCCGCCGCCGGCTACGACAAGAGCGAATGTGACGCCCTGACAGCGGACGCCTCGACGCTCTATGCCGCGCGCGCAAGACTAACCACGCCTCTGGAGCACGACGTGCTGCCCGATCTGTTGACCAAGGCGCCGCGGGGACCCGTCGTGCGGCAGGGCGACGACCAATGGCTGGCAATCGTGCGCTGGATCTTGTTCGCAATGATCGATGCGGAAGAGCAGCGGGTTTCAAAAGCCAACGCCGACGCCGCGTTGAAATCCGAGGAGCCGCGTATTCGCCATCTCCTCGGCGTCGAAGGCGATCGCGGGGCCAATCTCGCGCTTCCAAGCGACTGGCCTTATCGGGTGATCAAGCACGTGGGCAATTACGCCGATGTCTTCGATCGCAATTTGGGGCCGGCTTCGCCGCTCGGCATGGAGCGCCGGGTGAACGCTCTGTGGAACAAAGGCGGGCTGATGTACGCGCCATCAGTCAGATAGCGAGGCCTCGCCTGCCTTGGCCGCACGCCAGGCGCTCTGCGATTCTCGGGCGCGCGTCTCAAGCTGGCTTTTTCGCCCGCCGCCACCAATCATGCAGCGCCTCGCGTGTCGGCGCCACATCCTCCGCCAGGGGCCCGGCGAAGAGACTCCACTCGTCCCGGAAGTGGGGCGAGACCGCCGCAATAACCGGCACGCGCGCCATCATCGCCGCGCGAAAGGCGTCACATAGGCCGCCCCGTTCTGCTTCCTGCTTGGAAAACTTGCTGATTAAGATGAGCCCGGCACCCTGGAGCGCGGCGCGCTCGACGGCCGCGCACGCCATCGCGAGCCCGCCCGTGTCGAGATTGCAGGCGACCGATCCGGGCCCAAGATCCTGGGAGATGACGAACTCTTCATGCGAAACGACGTTCCGCAGGAAAATGCGTGAGCGGCCCGAGGCGTCGGGGCCGCGCATTTGCGTCACTCCGCCGATCCTAACGCCGTCTTCGAGCAGCTCGAGCGCAAAACGGCGCATGAGACTCTGAACATTCTCGCTGTCCTGCGCCGGCAGCGCCGCGATCGGAGTAGCAGGCAGAGTTTCTCGTCCCATATTGCCTCTCTCACGCTTGCGTTTTGCTCGGCGGAGCATAGCTTTCCAAGTCTCGACAGGGCAGCTTGCAGACCCACTTGCTTTGTAGGTCGCTGACCCGATTTTATACAAGGTCCCGAACAAGCGACGTGCACAAAAGTGGGCGATGACCTGAAGAAGGCGCCGGCGCCGCGCCCCGCACAGAACAGCGCCATCGACGCCTTTCTGGAGAAGGCGAGGGACGTCGCGGAGCCTCGCTCGCGCGGGCGGCTGATTTTTGCCCTGGACGCGACCATGAGCCGGCAGCCGACATGGGATTTGGCGCAATCCATTCAGGGAGAAATGTTTCGCGCCACCGCGGCCCAGGGCGGTCTCGACGTGCAGCTCGTTTACTTCCGGGGCTTTAGGGAATGCCGCGCCACGCGCTTCATCTCGCAGGGCGAAGGGCTAGGTGCCTCAATGGCGCGGATTAGCTGCGAAGCCGGCCGCACGCAAATTGGCCGGGTTTTGACCCACGCTCTCGATGAGACCCGCGCCCGGCGCGTCGGCGCGCTCGTGTACATCGGGGACGCCATGGAGGAGAAGATCGACCATCTCGCAGCCGTCGCCGGCGAGATAGGCCTCCTGGGACTGAAGGCCTTCATGTTTCAGGAGGGCGACGATGCGACGGCGCGGGCGGCGTT
>JAMBEQ010000250.1 GCA_024506175.1 Methylocystis sp. | reverse complement strand
TCTATCGCGGATATCCGATCGAGCAGCTCGCCGAGCACGGCGACTTCCTCGAGAGCTGCTATCTGCTGCTCTACGGCGAACTGCCGACCGCCGTCGAGAAGGCCGACTTCACCGAGCGCGTGACGCGCCACACCATGGTGCACGAGCAGATGAGCCGGTTCCTGCAGGGCTACCGGCGCGACGCGCATCCGATGGCGGTGATGGTGGGCACGGTCGGCGCGCTATCGGCCTTCTACCACGATTCCACCGACATCTCCGACCCGCACCAGCGCATGGTGGCCTCGATCCGGATGATCGCCAAGATGCCGACGATCGCCGCCATGACCTACAAATATTCGATCGGCCAGCCGTTCGTTTATCCAAAGAACGACCTCGACTATACGTCGAACTTCCTGCGCATGTGCTTCGCCGTGCCCTGCGAGGAATATAAGGTCAATCCGGTTCTCTCCCGCGCGCTCGACCGCATCTTCATCCTCCACGCCGATCACGAGCAAAACGCCTCGACCTCGACGGTGCGTCTCTCGGGCTCCTCGGGCGCCAACCCCTTCGCCTGCATCGCGGCGGGCATCGCATCGCTCTGGGGCCCGGCGCATGGCGGCGCGAACGAGGCCGTTCTGAAGATGCTGGCGGAGATCGGCACGCCTGACCGCATCCCGCAGTTCATCGCCCGGGCCAAGGACAAGAACGATCCTTTCCGCCTGATGGGCTTCGGCCATCGCGTCTATAAGAATTACGATCCGCGCGCGAAAATCATGCAGCGCACCACGCGCGAGGTCTTGAACGAATTGGGCGTGAAGGACGCCCTGCTCGACGTCGCGCTCGAGCTCGAGCGCATTGCGCTCTCCGACGACTATTTCATCGAGAAGCAGCTCTATCCAAACATCGACTTCTACTCGGGCATCACGCTCAAGGCGATGAACTTCCCCGTCGCCATGTTCACCGTCCTCTTCGCCGTGGCCCGCACAGTGGGCTGGATCGCCCAGTGGAAGGAGATGATCGAGGATTCAGGCTCCAAGATCGGCCGCCCGCGCCAGCTCTACACGGGCGAGAAACGGCGCGACTATGTGCCGATGTCGAAGCGGTAGGAGCTTGGCGGGGGGCTTGGCCGGGCGGCAAGCTAGGAGGCAGGGCGGCGCGTTTCGCCCCGCTTTTTACAATCTTTGCGGTCGACCGTCGAATTCTGATTGACGCTAAAGATCGAGCGAGCCGAGAACACCCAATTGATGGGGACGCTCAAGACGTATCATTTGGATCTATATCGGGATGGGAATTATTTCGGCGGCGGAAGCTCAGACTCGGGGAAACTGAACGAAGCATTCATCAACGACTTGTCAGCAAAAGGCATAAGCTCCACCTACGGCTACATCAACATCAATGGTATCTCGTGGCATGGCCCGCTGAAACGCGAAGCGCGGAAGGACTTTCCGCGGGGAAAAGCTTTTTTGCGCCTCATGAGGCGCTGACGCTCAGGGCCCCGCTTCAAATCATGACGACCGGCAGGGAGCGGTGTTAGGCGTACGCGACATAGCGTGCGGGCTGAGGCCCGTCATTGCGAGCGGCTAAGCGACTAATCCAGAGACCGCTATAGCTGGGCTGGATTGCTTCGCTGCGCTCGCAATGACGATAGTTGGAAAAACTCACGCTCCGCCATCCGCTCTCCCAAATTGGCGGCTCTTGGATTAGATGAGGTTCCGTCTCGTCTCTTCCCGGAGCCGCCGTGTCCTCCTCGCAAATGTCCGATATCTGGTTCGAGACGCGCGTCGCCGCCGAGAGCCTTGCCGATTTCGTCTCGGGCGCGCGCCTGCGGCTCGGCGTTACGGGCCTATCCCGTTCCGGCAAGACCGTTTTCATAACCTCTCTCGTGCATCATCTCACCCGGGCGCTCGCGGCCAAGCGCAAAGCGCATCTGCCGGTGTTTCGCACCCTCTCGGAAGGGCGCATCGTCTCCGCGCACCTCGATCCGCAACCTGATTTCAACGTGCCGCGCTTCGCCTATGAAGAGCATCTGGAGGCGCTGACCAGCGGGGAGGAGCGGCATTGGCCGCAATCCACGCGGCGCATCTCAGAGCTGCGCGTCTCGATCGACTTCAATTCGAAAGCCTGGTCCCTGCGCCATCTCGGACAGGAGCACGCCCACCTGGACATCGACATTGTCGATTACCCCGGAGAATGGCTTCTAGATCTGCCGTTGCTTGGCAAAAGCTACGCGCAATGGTCGCGCGAGACGCTGGAGGCCGCGAGCGCCGCCGCGCGCGCCCCCATCGCCGCAGACTGGCGAGGCGCGACTGTCGGGGTCGATCCCAAGGCTCGATATTCCGAGCAAACCGCGCAGAAGCTCGCGCGGCTCTTCACCGACTATCTACGGAAGGCCAAGAGCGAGCGCTTTGCGCTCTCGACGCTGCCGCCGGGGCGCTTTCTCATGCCCGGCGATCTCGAAGGCTCGCCCGCGCTGACCTTCGCGCCGCTGCCGGTGGACGAGGGGGAGGAACTGCCCTATCGCAGCCTGGGGCGCGAGATGGAGCGGCGCTACGAGGCCTATAAGACGCATGTCGTCAAGCCGTTTTTCCGCGATCATTTTGCGCGGCTCGACCGGCAGATCGTGCTCGTCGACGCGTTGGCGGCGCTGAACTCCGGCCCGGCGGCGGTGCGCGATCTCGAAAATGCGCTGACCGACGTGCTGAACGCTTTCCGCACCGGCCGCTCCAATCTCCTCTCGACGATCTTCCGACCGAAGATCGACCGCATCCTCTTTGCCGCGACTAAGGCGGATCATCTCCACCATACAAGCCACGACCGGCTGGAGGCGATCCTGCGCCTCCTTACAGGTCGCGCCATTGCGCGGGCGGAAGGGGTCGGCGCGGAGATCGACGTGATCGCCATGGCCGCCGTGCGGGCCACGCGCGAAGCGATTGTGCGTCACGAAGGCGAGAAGCTCTCGGCGATCGTCGGAACCCCGATCGAGGGCGAACGCATCGGCGACGACGTGTTCGATGGCATCGCGGAGGGCGCGATCTTCCCCGGCGAGCTTCCTGAGGATCCGAAAGCCGTGTTCCGCGGCGATGCGCTGGCGCTCGACGACGAGGAAGCGGAATTCCGCTTCCTCAAATTCCGCCCGCCGATCGCGAAGCTGGGGAAGGACCAGGAACCTCTGCCGCTGCCCCACATCCGGCTCGACCGCGCGATGGAGTTTCTCTTCGGCGACAAGCTGGTTTGAGCGCGGACCTCGCGCACCCATTTTGCGAAAGCAAACCCCCTCCCTGTCCTTCCCCCGCTGACGCGGGAGAGGGGGCCTCGCGATCTGCGTTGCCGATGAAGGCGACGGCATGCACCCTCTCCCGCTTGCGGGGGAGGGGTGGGGGGCCTAGATTGATTCCCGCTCGATTCAGGCGCCGCCTGGCTCGCCGCTGAACTTCACCAAAATATCCTGGTCTCGAACGATATATTGACAGGCGAGGCGATATTTCGGCGCGACATCCTCCACCTCGGCGAGGCGGATCTCCTCCGTCGTGATCTTGCCGAGCGATTTCAGCTGAGTCTTTTCCTTCTCGGTGAGCAGCGAGCCCATCGTCTTTCCGGACAGCGTCACGACCTCGATCAGACAGGAGCCGCATTCGCCATCGCGGCAATCACGGGGAATCGGAATCTTGTGCGCGTCAGCGACCGATAGAATGGTCGAGGTGTCCCCAGCGATCGCATAGACAGTGACGTTCTTATGCAACAGAGGCGACTGGAAAGTAACATTCGGCATGGCGCTTCCTTATCCGAATTTGAACAGCACGCCGAAACCGCCGCGGGGGTAGTTCCAGGTGATGTCGCCGGACGCTTCGCACAGCACCCGGCAGGTGCCGCATTCGAGACAGCCGTCCGGCGCGATTTCGACTTGTCCCGAACTCGTTTCCGAATAACAACCCGCCGGGCAGACGCGCGTCATAGCGAGCAGATTCTCAGACGGTTTTTCATGCGGACGAATGGCGATATGCGGCTTGCCGGCGTCCACGATGTAGCGGTTCTGATAGAGTTTCTCTTCGACTCGGGCGGCGAGGGCCATGGGATTTCTCCTCTCGAAATGCTCTTTCCGTCGCTACGCAAGAACAGCGCCAAACTCCATGATTCACCTCCAAGCGCGCGCGAGCTTCCAAGCGTCGCCGAACAGGCCCGACCATCTGCGCTCCTTCACGAAGGCGGCGATGGTAGCCTTCTCCTTTTCGATCTTGGGCGTGCCGTCGACGCGCAGGAAGTTCTCCATGGCTTTCGAGACAAGCTGCGGATAGGCCAGGAAATAGTTTTGCGAATTGGCGTGCAGAAGCGCCGGCATATCCTTGTATTTCTTGAGGTCCTTCATGACGAAGCTCTCGTCGAGGAGCTTTTTGTAGAGCGCCAGATTCTGCTTGGACATCGCCTCTTTTCGCGATTTGATCTGGAAGATCGCTTCGCCCGCAAGGCGGCCGGAGGTCAGCGCGAGGTTCGAACCCTCGCGATGGATGGCGTTGTTGAGCTGCGCAGCGTCGCCACAAACCACCCAGCCGTCGCCGAAAAGCTCCGGTATTGTCTTGTAGCCCCCCTCGGGGATGAGATGGGCGGCATATTCCTTCACTTCCGAGCCTTCGAGCAGCGGCTTGATCGAGGGATGGTTCTTGAACGTCTCGAGCAGACCGTAAGGCGTGTCGTTGTTCGACGCGAAGTCAGAAACCAGACAGCCCATGCCGACCGAAATGCTCTCCTTGTTGGTATAGACGAAGCCCATGCCCGTCATGCCTTTGGAGATGACGCCGGCCGCTTCGATGACGGCGCCCTCGTCGCCGTGCAAATTGAAGCGCGCCTCGATCGTCTCGCTCGGCAGGAAGTGCATCTCTTTTACGGCAAGCGCGACATGCTCGGGCTTTGGCGTCGCGCGCAGGCCGGCGCGCGTTCCCAGCAAGCCGTTGACGCCTTCGCAGAGCACGACAACGTCGGCGAAAATGGTGCCGCCGCGACGATCCGTGCGCACGCCGATGACCTTGCCATAAGCGTCGCTGACGAGCTCCATCACCGTCGTCTCACAGATGACGATTGCGCCTTGCGCCTGCACTTCTCGCGAGAACCAGCGGTCGAACTGGGAACGCACAATCGTGTAGCGGTTCGGCCTTTCTTCGTTGAAGTCGTCGTTGCGATATTGCAGGCCCGTGTGCGAGCGATCGCTCATCATCCAGAAGCGCTGTTCCACGAGATGGCGCTCGAGCGGCGCTTCCTCGCGGAAATTCGGGATAATCTTCTCCACCATATCGGCGTAGAGGATCGCGCCCTGCACATTCTTGGAGCCCGGATACTCGCCGCGCTCCAGCTGCAGAACCTTGAGGCCGCGGGACGCCATGGTATGCGCCGCGGCGTTGCCGGCCATTCCGGCGCCGATCACGATCGCGTCGAACCGTTCTTCGATCATGGCAGTCTCCATTCACATGCAACCGGCTTTGCACCGGGAAATCCGAGATGCGTCATCAGCCGGCGAGCCGATCGCGCTGATGGGGGGAAAGCCGCGCGCGGAAGGCTTCCGTCAGCGCGGGCAGCAACCGAATCGCGTCGGTTGCGATGCCGATGTGAGCGAAGTCGAAAATCGGCGCGTTCTTGTCGGTGTTGATGGCGACGATGCAATCCGCTCCCTCGACGCCGACGCGATGCTGGATCGCGCCCGAGATGCCCGCGGCGATATAAAGCTTTGGACGGATGGTTTTTCCCGTCTGTCCAATCTGACGATCAGAGGTAACCCAGCCTTTCTGAACGACCGGACGCGAACAGCCGAATTCCGCGCCGAGAACCGAGGCGAGGTTTTTGACGAGCTGGAAGTTTTCCGCGCTCTGCAGTCCCATGCCGCCGGCGACGACGACATCGGCAAAGGCGAGGTTGCTCTTGTTGGAGTCGCGATCGGGAATGAAACGCAGGAGCTTGGTGATGATCTCGTCTTCGTTGAGGTCGGGCGTGAAGGTCACGACCCGCCCCACGCGATCGGCGACGCGCTCGGGCATGGGCATCACGCGAGGGCGCATGGTCGCCATTTGCGGGCGATAGTTGAGCGTGTAGATCGTGCAGAGCAGCGAGCCGCCGAATGTCGGGCGCGTCGCCGCGAGCGAGCCGTCGGCGTCGACCGCAAGCTCTGTGCAGTCGGCCGTGAGGCCAGTGAGCAGCGTCGTCGCCACCGAGCCAGCGAGATCGCGGCCGAGAGTCGTCGCCCCAAGCAGGAGGATTTCCGGCTTGTGCGCATTAACGAGCTGCGTCATCGCCTTGGCGTAGGACTCATTGCGATAGTCCGCCAGGACGGGATGCTCGACGAGATAAGCGACATCCGCGCCATAGCAGAAAGCTTCGGCCGCCGCTTCCTTTGTCGCGTCGCCAGGGCCGCCAAGAACCACCGCTCCGAGCTCCACGCCGAGTTTATCGGCAAGCTTACGCCCTTCGCCGAGAAGCTCCCAGGAGACGGGGTGAACGTCTCCGCGCTCAAGCTCGACGAAGACCCAGACATGCTTGTAGTCCCGGAAATGCTCCGGGAGCTCTTTTTTCGCGCTGGCGCGCGTGGCGGGCGGCGGCGTGGGGGACATCGTCAGCTCCTGTTTCGAATCTTCGAGCGCGCTTTGCGCGAAAAACCGGTTTCCACTTCATCCCGCGCGCTCTAGAGTCCGGAAGCGAGTTTGGTCATGTCGGCTTCGAGCGCGGGATGGCGCGCGAAGATCGAGACGATCAGCGCCTCGGCGGAATCGCCCGCCGTCTTGCCGGGCTCAACGAAGGCTGCTTTCTCCGAGCGCGGCTGAGGCGCAAAGACCTTCTTGACGATGGTCGGCGAGCCCTTCAGACCGCATTTGGAAAGGTCTTGGATCTCTGCGTCTTTCGCGCTCCAGGTGACGATTTCGGCGCGTGCGGCGCGCAACGCGTCGTTGAAGGCGCCGCGCCGGACTTCGTTTGAGCCTTCGATCATAGTGATGAGGCAGGGCATGGCGGTTTTCAGGACCTGCACGCCGCCTTCAGCGCGACGCTCGACGACCACCTCTCCCTTATCAGGATCGCATTCGACGAGCTTCGAAACGTAAGTGAGCTGCAACAGGCCCAGGCGCTTGGCGATGCCGGGGCCAACCTGCGCCGTGTCGCCGTCGATCGTCTGCTTGCCGGTGAAGACGATATCCTGCTTGCCGAAAGTCTGCTCGATTTTGCGGATCGCCTGCGCCAGCGCATAGGTCGTCGCCAGAGTGTCGGAGCCCGCGAAGAAGCGGTCCGTGAGCAGCACGGCGCGATCGGTGCCGATGGCGAGCGCCTTCCGAAGAGACTCCGCAGCCATGGGGGGGCCCATGGTCAGCACCGTGACCTCCCCCCCGAATTTGTCGCGCAAACGCAACGCCTCCTCGAGCGAAAAGAGATCGTAAGGGTTGATGATCGTCGGCACGCCCTGCCGCATGATCGTATTGGTGACAGGATGGACGCGGATCTGCGCGCTGTCTGGAACCTGCTTGATGCAGACGAGGATCTTCATTTCGCTTTTCCTGGATCAGCCGGCGCCGCCGGTCAGCGTGGTCAGGGGGATGAAGGGTTTCGCGGGCTCGACCTTCGGCTTGATGGCGTCCTTGTGGACCTTGAACACGCGCTCGGCGATGGGAGACGAGGCGGCAAAATCCTCATAGGCTTTAGCAAGAGTATCCTTGCAGGCGGCGCGCGTTTCGTCGTCCGACACGCCATCGAAGTCGTTCTTGGAGAGATATTCCGCCATGCGACGAAGGATATGGAGTCGCGCGACGCGCACGACGGCGGGGTCGTAGTCGACGCCGAGCGCTTCGAAGAAATCCTCGGCGGAATGAAGCTTCCGCAATTCATCGAACACGCTCATGGCGACGTCTCCTTTTCACTTGCCTTCGAATGAGTGTCATTCCGGCGCGTCTGCAGATGCGCAAGTCTTGCTTCGAGGAAGTCGATACGGTCGATGAGCACCGAGATCGCATCGCCGACCGGATCAGGGATGAGATGATGTTCGAGGTCGATACGACCATCGTGCCCGGAGCGGCAGCGCTCGACTTTCACGATGCGGCCAGGAATGCCGACGACGGTCATCTCGGGCGGAATATCATCGATGACGACCGAATTCGCGCCAATGCGTGAGCGGGCGCCGACCGTGATCGGTCCAAGGATCTTGGCGCCGGCTCCGACGAGCACGCCATTCTCTATGGTCGGATGTCGCTTGCCCGGCGTCCACGACGTGCCGCCGAGCGTGACGCCGTGATAGAGCGTCACATCATCGCCGATGACGGAGGTTTCGCCGATCACGACGCCGGCGCCGTGATCGATGAAGAGCCGCTCGCCGATCGTCGCGCCAGGATGGATGTCGATATTGGTTGCTAGGCGTGCGAACCAGGAGAGGAAGCGCGCCGGGAATTTGAAGCCACGCCGCCACAGATTGTTGGCGAGGCGATAAAAGACGAGCGCATGGACGCCTGGATAGAGCAGGGCGACCTCCAGCGAATTCCGGGCCGCCGGATCGCGTTGCAAGACGCAAGCAACATCGCCGCGCAGCTTGTCGAAGAGGCTGACGTCTTCCGCTGTGCGAGCCACGGTGGCTGAAGCTGCGAGGCTCATGGCGCCCCTCCACAGGCTGCCTTGAAGAAGCTTTGCAGCTCCCTCTTGGTCATGGGCGCGACCTTCTCATTCGCGCGCTGGCGGATTTGGCTCAGAAGCGTCGCGGCGAGATCTCGGTCGATGTCGAAGCCGAGTTCGGCGCCCTTGTTCTTAAGGGCCGCGACGCCCGAGTGTTTGGCGAGCACAACCGTGTTGCGTCGTCCGAGACGCGCAGGATCGATGCCCTGATAAGTGCGGGCGTCCTTCAGGAGCGCCGCGACATGAATCCCTGACTCATGGGTGAAGACGTCGGCGCCGACGATTGCTTTTGAACGGCCGATGCGGCGACGCGCCGCACGCGCAACGAGCTTCGAGAGCGCATGCAGTCTGTCGATGCGCATCTTGGTTTCGCCGCTGGCCACATGGCCGAGCGCGACGGCGATTTCTTCCAAAGCGGCGTTGCCGGCGCGCTCCCCGAGGCCGAGGACGGTGACGGAGGCGTGGGTCGCGCCAGCGCGGATCGCCGCGAGCGTATTGGCGGTGGCGAGCCCCACGTCGTCGTGACCGTGAAACTCGATCGGCAGATCGGTCTCCCGCCGTACATTGGAAATCGCTTCGAAAGCGGAGAATGGGTCGAGCAGTCCCAGCGTGTCGGCAAAACGATAGCGCCAGGCCCCGGCTTCCTGCGCCGCGCGCAAGATGAGGCCGATGTCGCGCGGGTCGGCGCGGGACGAGTCTTCGCCTCCGAGCGCCACGGTCAATCGGCGCGCGCGCGCATAAGAAACGATCGCGCGCACGCGCTCCGCCACAGTGGGGACGTCGACGCCCAGCTTGACGCCGATTTGCAACCGCGACATCGGCGTCGAGATGTTTACGTGTGAGACCCCGGCGGACAGCGCCGCGTCGACGTCATTCTTGCTCAGTCGGCACCAGGCCATGACGCGGCACGGAAGACCTTCGGCTACGACGCCGGCGATGGCTTCGATCTCGTCGCGCCCCATAGCCGGCGTGCCGACTTCGATTTCATCCACTCCCGCCGCCGCGAGCGCTTTGGCGATCGCGACCTTGTCTCGCGCGGTGAAGGCGACGCGGGGCGCTTGTTCGCCGTCGCGTAGCGTCGAGTCGTTGATAAAGACGCGGGGATGGTCGTCGTTCACGGCGTCACTCACGCATAGACGGGCTTGAAGTCGTTCGGGTCCTTATTTGCGCCCGCCCAGAAGGGCGAGAGCTCGCGCAACTTTTCGAGGATTTTTGGCAGCGCCTCGATCACCTGATCGACATCCTCGGGCACATTATCGCGTGACAGGGAGAATCGAATTGAGCCATGCGCCGCCGTGAACGGCACATTCATCGCCCTCATCACATGCGACGGCTCGAGTGAGCCCGACGTGCAGGCCGATCCCGAGGAGGCGGCGACGCCCTGGCGCGTGAGATGCAGCAGGATCGCTTCGCCTTCCACATATTCGAAGGCGATATTCGTGGTGTTCGGCAGGCGCTCGCGCGGGTCGCCGTTGACGAAGCAATTGGGAATGCGTTGCAGGATCGCCTTTTCGAGACGGTCGCGCAGCTCCTTCACGCGCGTCTGCTCGTCGACCATATGTTCGATGGCGAGTTCCGCCGCCTTGCCGAGACCGATGATGCCGGGCGCATTCTCCGTGCCCGCGCGCCGTCCGCGCTCCTGATGCCCGCCGCGCAGCAGCGGCTTGAAGCGCGTCCCGCGCTTGACATAAAGCGCGCCGACGCCCTTGGGCGCGTGCAGCTTGTGGCCGGAAAGCGATAGCATGTCGATCGCGCTGCCCTTAAGGACAATCGGAACCTTGCCGACCGCCTGCACGGCGTCGGTATGAAAGAGCGCGCCATGTTCCTTGGCGAGCTCCGCAAGTCCTTCGACAGGAAAGAGCGTGCCGGTTTCATTGTTCGCCCACATCAGCGTGACAAGGGCGACCTTTTCAGAAAGCGCGTTTCGATAGGCCTCGATATCGAGCCGTCCCAGCGAGTCGACGCCGATGTAGTGGACCTTGGCGCGACCGGTCTTTTCCAGATGCTGGCATAGAGAGAGAACCGCTGGATGCTCCACCGCGCTGGTGACGATCTCGTCGCGGCCGGGCATAGCCTCGAGAGCCGACAATATGGCGGTATTGTCCGCCTCCGTGCCGCTCGCCGTGTAAATGATCTCGTGGTCATGCTCAGCGCCGAGCAATTGCTGCAACTGCTGACGAGCCTTCTTCACCGAGGCGCCGACGCTCGCGCCAAAAGAGTGGATAGAAGAGGGATTGCCGAACTGCTCGGTGAAGAAGGGGAGCATGGCCTCGACGACCGCAGGATCGACCCGCGTCGTCGCATTGTTGTCGAGATAGACTGGGCGCATGATCTTCCCCCTCAGTGGGCGTTGCTCTTCACGGGAACGATTCGGATCGGCACGCCGAGCTTGGCGATCAGACGTTCCTGAATGCCAGAGATCGTGACGCTCGCCATCTGGCAGCCCATGCAGGCTCCCTTGAGATTGACCATCACATTATTGCCGTCGACGTCGACCAGCTCGCAGTCGCCGCCGTCCTTCTTTAGATACGGGCGAAGCTCCTCGATCGCCTCTTCGATCAGGCGGATCTTCTTCAAATTGGTCATGCCCGCGGAAGGAGGGGGAAGAGGCGAAGTCGGCGCGAGCGGCGAGGCGGGCGCGGGGGCAGCGTCTTCGGTCTCTTTCCTGGCCTTTGCTTTGGCCTTGATGTCCGCCGCGCTCGCCACGCCGATGCGATAGGCCTCATGCTCGGCGAGAAATCCTTCGGCGACGAGCTCGCTGTTCACCTTGGCGAGCAAATCTTCGAGTCTGTCGAAACAGGTCAGGCATCCCCCGCCAGCCTTGGTGTAATCCGTGATCTGCTCGATCGAGGTGAGTTTGTTCATTCGGATCGCGCGCTCAATCATGCCCTCGTCGACGCCGAAGCATTTGCAGAGGAGTGCGCGCTCCTCATGATCGTCTCGCCATTCCTCGCCGCGGAAATTGGCGATCGCCGCCTGCAGCGCTTCATAGCCCATGACCGAGCAATGCATCTTCTCCGGCGGCAGGCCGCCGAGAAAATCGGCGATATCCTGGTTGGTGATCGAGACGGCTTCTCCGAGAGTCTTGCCGATGATGAGTTCGGTGAGCGCGGATGAGGAGGCGATCGCCGAGCCACACCCGAAGGTCTGGAACCTCGCGTCGTGAATGACTTCCGTCTCCGAGTCGACTTTCAGCATCAGCTTGAGCGCATCTCCGCAGGAGATGGCGCCGACTTCGCCGACAGCGTTAGCCTCGCCGAGAACGCCGGCGTTCTTCGGGTTGAAGAAATAGTCCTTGACCTTCTCGGAATAATCCCACATCGCCGCCTCCTTGCGCGCTTCCTTTCGCGGAATCGCTTAAATCAAGCCGGTTCAGCCGAAAGATTTGCCGCAGGAGCAGCTCGATTTGGCTTGCGGATTGTCAAAGGTAAAACCGGAACCCTCGAGGCCGATCACGAAGTCAATCTTGGTGCCGTCGAGATAGGCGAGCGAGCCTTCCTCGACATAGACCTTCACGCCGTCATTCTCGAAGACATGATCGTTGGGGTCGGCTTCATTGACGAGGCCCATCGAATATTTCAGCCCCGCGCAGTCGCCGGCCTCGACCATGATACGCAGGCCCTCGACCTCCTGGCCGGCGCCGGCAATGGCCGAGCGCACCGCAGTCACTGCGCTATCCGTCAGCTCGATCATCAGGCAGCTCCCTTGTTAGATACCCTGGAAGGGGAGTAGCAACCGATGTGCCAGAGACGGATCTGAAAGAAATCCAGGAAGTCCGGGGCGCTTTGCTGTTCAGCAAAGCAGACATTGTAAGAGAACTGACAAAGCCGGCTTCCAATCTATTCTTGGCGGCGTGCGGCGAGAAAACCCTCAAGGATGAGACAGGCGGGCAAGCATGCTCACGCCATCTTCCGCGCCGAAGCAATTGTCGAAGTCGCCACATTCACGACAGGTCGGGGCCGCACAGAGCGAAAAGCCCTCGAGCTCACAAAGTTTTCGGTAAAAAAATTTCTTCCATTTCATATTGTCGATATTTGCCGCCGTGAGCGCGGGAAACCATTGCGCCATCAGCTTGGTCAGCTCGCTACGGTCGATCAGGCCGAGATCCTGCCAAAGATGGCGCGGTGACATGGCGCGACGCGCGACGATCGAGACGATCCAGGAGCATAACGGCGTCGTGTCGGATTTGAACCGAGCCAACAATTCGTAAAGCTGGGTCTCTTCTTCATCGAGGACACGCTCGTGCGGCTCGGCATGAAGAGCGAAAAAGTGTCGCGCGCCTGGCGCCCATTGGGCCGTCAAAGCTTCCAGGCTGGCGCGATCGAGCCCAAGTGAGAAGGAAAGCGCGCCGCCCTCTTCAAGCGCCTCGGTAAGGCCAATTGTGATTGCGCAGGCGAGAACATGCGCCGTAAACGGATCGG
Organism: Methylocystis sp.; assembly: GCA_024506175.1. Lineage (GTDB taxonomy): Bacteria > Pseudomonadota > Alphaproteobacteria > Rhizobiales > Beijerinckiaceae > Methylocystis. The sequence goes on along the minus strand of JAMBEQ010000250.1, from coordinate 1,513 downwards.
CGGCGGCGAGATTGGTGGGCGCGCTACGTATGGCGCGGTATATTTGCTCGGAATTCGGCAAAAGGCGCGCGCCCGCGATTTGTAATTGCGGGGGCGCGAGCATGTTCATCGATCAGGCCGCGAGTTGGTCTGCCGGAACGTGGGTCTGGCAGTTCTTCGGACAAACCCGGGCGCAGGCGTTGCAGCCGATGCAGGCGCCCGCGCGCTCAACCTTCATGATCTTGCGGTTGAGATCGCCGTCGAAGTCATCCTCGTCATCGTCTGTGACGATGCCGAGGATTTCGCCTTCGTCATTGACGCCGTAGAGCGCCATGACGCTTTGGGGGCACACCTTGAAGCAGCGGCCGCAGCCGATGCACGTCTCGGCGTTGATGTCGGTGAGGTAGAGCGGTGTATAGGGCGACCCGTCGCGCGTCTTGAACTCGCTCATCTCAGGCCGCCTCGAGTTCCTTGAGCTTCTTGCGCGCTGCCTCGAGCGCCGCATAAGCGTCGTATGTTTCCTGCGCAACGGACATGATGGTCGTCCAATTGACCGGCAGCTCCTCGGAGAGGTCGTGCAGGTTCATCTTCATATTCATCGCTTTGGCCGAGAGCTTCTTGATCTCGGCCTTCAACACCTCGACGCCGCTCATGTCGCGCCTCCAATCAGAAACGAGCTACTTCTGGGAATTTCTCGATCATCTCGACGCCCGCGTCGACGAGCTTCTCGCCTTCCGCGGCGAGCTTTTCGAGCGACTCGAATCCGAAGCGATGCACATCGCGCAGATGCTTGTTCACGACGATCAGGCGGCCAGTGGTGAGAATCATGCGGCCGAAGCCTTCATGGCTCATCTTCATCATCGGCTGCACCATGCAGCCGGTGCGGCGTTCGATCGCCAGGCCGACGGCGTTGTAAAAGAGCTCCAGACGCCAGAGGATCTCGGGATCCGGGTCGCCAATGATCGGGATTTCCCGGCGCTGCTCCTTGGTGACGATATAAGGATCGAGAAGGCTGAGGTCGGTCTTCCTCTCCCAGGTTCCATGCGTGTCCTGGGCGCGCCAGACCTTGATCAGCTCCGTGATGAAGATACTGTCCTCCGGCTTCGATGTTGTCTCGACGGCTGCTGCGGCTTCAGGCATTCTCGGTCTCCTCCTCGAAATCGAAGGTGCGTTCGCCACTCTTCGACAGAACCTTGCGCAGCCATGGTGGTGGCGAGCCGCGCAGCACGCCTTGCAGCTTCTCGATCAGGTCCGTGATCTTTTCGGGCTCCTTGACCTTCATTGGATGGATGTTCTGGGCGACGACGCGCGCGGCGCCCGAGCCGCCGATCGCCGCAACATAGAGGATCGCGCAATCCTTGATCGCCTCGAGCTTCGGCTGCAGCTTGTCCTCGTTGCCGTCTTCCTGCAGATCGCCAGCGAATGCGACCGACTCGACGAAGCTGTACGAATCGGGCGCGAGGTCGTAGATGGCGATGTTCTTCGCCCAGCCGAAGTGGGCGTCGACCCTTTCGAGGTCCTGCGTGGCGAATGC
>JAMBEQ010000249.1 GCA_024506175.1 Methylocystis sp. | reverse complement strand
TGGCGTCTTCCAGATCGAGAGCCGCGCGCAAATGTCCATGCTGCCGCGCCTCAAGCCCAACTGCTTTTACGATCTCGTGATCGAAGTCGCGATCGTGCGTCCCGGGCCAATCCAGGGCGACATGGTGCATCCCTATCTGCGCCGCCGCATGGGCAAGGAGCCGGTTTCCTACCCTTCCAAGGAATTGGAGCAGGTGCTCAGCAAAACCTATGGCGTGCCGCTGTTTCAGGAACAGGCGATGCGCATCGCCATCGTGGCGGCGGGCTTCACGCCGTCGGAAGCCGACCAGCTTCGCCGCGCCATGGCGACCTTCAAGCGCGCCGGCCTCATCGGCGGCTTCCGCGACAAGATGATCTCCGGCATGACGCAAAAGGGCTATGCGCGGGAGTTCGCCGAGCGCTGCTTCAGCCAGATCGAGGGCTTCGGCACCTATGGCTTTCCGGAAAGCCATGCGGCGTCTTTCGCGCTGCTCGTCTACGCCTCCGCCTGGCTCAAATGCCGCTATCCGGACGTCTTCGCCTGCGCTTTGCTGAATTCGCAGCCCATGGGCTTCTACGCCCCGGCGCAGATCGTGCGCGACGCCAGGGAGCATGGGATCGAGATCCGTGAGGTGGACATCAACGCCTCGGATTGGAATGGGACGCTGGAGGAATCCGAACAGGCGAGCAACGATCAGGGGAGCCGGGCCACCAATACCTCCCTTTTACGGGGAGGTCGGCGGCCACAGGCCGCCGGGTGGGGCTCGAGCCGCAACGACTCTGACGCCGCCTCACCCCACCCGACGCAGCTTCGCTGCGCCACCCTCCCCGTAAAGGGGCGGGATGAGCTCACGCCCAGCGTCCGTCATTCCCCTAAGTCTCTCCACCCCCGACACGCCGACATGGAAGGCGACATTCTCGGCGACCGCGCCATCCGCCTCGGCTTCCGCCAGATCAAGGGCGTCGCGGAGGAAGACATGCGCCGCCTCGTCGTGCGGCGCGGGAAAGGCTACGACTCGGTGCGCGACGTCTGGCTGCGCGCCGAGCTCTCGCCCGCAACGATCCAAAGGCTCGCCGAAGCCGACGCCTTCGCCTCTCTCGGCCTCTCGCGGCGCGACGCGCTCTGGGCGGCGGCGGGGCTCAATCGCGCCGGCGACAAGGACGATCTGCCTCTCCTGCGCGAGCTCGCCTTCGCGCCGCTCGAGCCCGATGCGCATCTGCCGCCCATGCCGCCGGGAGAGGAAATCGTCGAGGATTATCGTTTCCTCTCTCTCTCGCTCAAAGGCCATCCCGTGGCGTTCCTGCGGCCCCGGCTGGAGGCGCGCGGCGCCCTGCCCTGCGAGGCGCTCTCGCGCTTCCCTGATGGCGACGGGCGTCGGGTGACCGTCGCTGGCGTCGTGTTGTTGCGGCAAAGGCCCGGCACCGCCAAGGGCGTTGTCTTCATGACCATCGAGGACGAAACCGGTCAGGCGAATATCATCGTCTGGCCGAAGCTCTTGGAGCGCCAGCGCGCCGAGATCATCGGCGCCCGCTATGTCGCCGTCACGGGGCGGCTGCAGAAGGAATTGGGGGTCATCCATGTCGTCGCCCAGCGCGTCGACGACCTCTCCGCCGATTTGCGCCTCCTGGAGGCGATGCCAGTCTCGAAAAGCGAGGTCCTGCCGAAGGCGCGCAACTTCCACTGAGGAGAGCGGAACCCTTACCGAGGAAAATCACTATCCTTTGGCTAGTTGGCCAAAATGTAAAATTATTTCCAAGGGAGTCATCCGATGTCCACCAAAAACCTTCACCGTCTTGCTGGACTGACCATCGCTTTCCTCGCGAGCGCGGCTCAAGCGTCGCCGGTCACGAGCCCCGCGAATGTGCGCTCCGGTCCGAGCCCCAAATGGCCGGTCATCGCCACTAACCCAGCCGGCGCGGACGTGCAGGTCCTCCAATGCGGCGGAGGCTGGAAAAGGGACTGGTGCCAAGTCTCCTATGGCCAGATCAAGGGCTTTGTTGGGGCCGGCGTCCTCGCGCCGTCGGGCAATAATGTTGTCGTCGCGCCGGTTGTCACCACGGCGCTCGCCAACCTCTACAAGGGCCCCGGCACGAAATTTCCCGTGATAGCTGCGGTTCCCGGCGGGGTGACCGTCAGCAAGGGGGCCTGCTCCGCAAGCTGGTGCCAGGTCAATTACGACGGCAAGGTTGGTTATATGATGGAAAACCTGCTTCAACGCGAAGGCGCCCTTTTCCCGATGTAAGGGGGAAGCAAGCAGCCACATTCGCCTTTTGAAAGGTTGGCGCGAACCTTCTATGTTTCCTTCAAATTCGCAGGAGGGAGACAATGGACGCGCCAGCCCAACACGCCGCCGAGCGCGTCTCTGCGCTGGTGCGTCGCGTGGTTGCGCCGAACGGTGGGCCGTTTACCTATAAGGGAACCTGCAGCTATATCGTCGGCGCGGGCGAGGTGGCGATCATCGATCCCGGCCCTGCCGATCCACGACATCTCGCCGCCATGCTCGCCGCCATCAGCGGCGAGCGCTTGAAGTATGTTCTCGTCACCCACACGCATCGCGACCATTCGCCGGCTGCGCGCGCTTTGCAGGAAGCGACGGGCGCGACGATCGCCGGTTGCGCCGGCTATGCTCCGCCTGAGATCGACATCGCAGGCCCAAATCTCGACGCCTCGCACGATAGGGACTATGCGCCCGGCATTGTTCTCATAGAGGGCGACCGGCTCGAATTCGGGGGCGTTTCGATCGAAACGCTCGAGACGCCCGGCCATACGGCAAACCATCTCTGCTTCGGGCTCAGCGAGGAAAAGGCGCTCTTTACCGGCGACCATGTGATGGGATGGTCGACGACGGTGGTGGCGCCGCCTGATGGCTCCATGACTGATTACATGGAATCGATTGAACGCCTGCGCGCGCGCGACGACGAAATTTACTGGCCTGGCCATGGCGATCCCGTGCGCGATCCGGCCCGCTATCTTCGCGCCCTCCAGCATCACCGCCGCGCGCGCGAGGCGGCGATTCTTCATCGTCTCGCGGCGGGCGACGAAACGATCTGGGAAATGGTCGCGCAAATTTACGAGGGCGTCGACAAGCGCCTCCATGGCGCGGCGGCCATGAATGTCCTGGCGCATCTCGAAGATCTGGTCGGGCGCGGAGTGGTGCTCTGCGACGGCGCGCCCAAGCTATCGGGAAGATATGCGCTGAGCTGAGGGGTCGATTGCCCGCCGGCTTAGCGCGCTTTCCGCTCGTATAGAATCATACGAGCGAACAAAAATCGCGCGGTCTCAAAAGATTTAAGCGCATCCATATGGGGAATGCCCTCAGGGAAGCAAAATCACCACATCGTTTTTGTGCACGCGCCCCAGGCTCTTGCGCGATTCCTCTTCGAGAATATCCGCGTCTATATTTTCGCCCTTGACCAGGGCGATGCGGGCTTCCCATTGCATGCGCTGGAGCTTTAGCGAATCTCGCTCCAGGCGCAATTGCGCGAGCTTCTGCTCATATTCCTCGCCGGTCTTGAGGCCCCGTTGGCCATTCACGCCGTGCCAGACGAAATATCCCGCAACGGCGCCGGCCACGCACAAGAGCGAAACCGGTAAAATCAGAGAGCGCAGAAATAGGCGGAGTCGGTGCATGACCGGAGGCTAGCGCCGACTCCTATCGTTAGCGTTAACGAGTTATGCCGCTGCCGGCGTCACCGGCGTCCGCCGCGCGCGACGCGCTCGATTTCTGCGCGCACCAGGCGCTCGACAATCACGGGAAGATTATCGTCGAGCCATTGCTTGAGCATCGGACGCAGCGTCTCCTGCGCATATTTTTGCAGAACGCCGCTGTCATTGATGATCATGCTCGTAGCGAGCGCCTGAAAATGCGAGGCGACGCAGGAAGCCGCGTCGGCCGAGACGAGAGGCGGATTGTCGCCCTCTCCGATTTCTGCCGCCTCTTCGGCGGCGAAATCCAACTCTTCGTCTTCATCGCAAGCGACCGTGTCCTCGGCGAAGTCTTCTTCTTCCTGCGCCGAATCCTCGGTCTCGACCGGCTCCGGCGCGGCGGCTCGAAGCGAAGGACGCAAGGGATGAATCTCGGCGACCGGCGCAGGCTGGGGCGTCCGCGTCTCGGTTGTGGGCTGCTGGGGACCAGCTTCACTAGACGAATAGCCGCCAAGCTGTGGCGCGGGGGCGGAAACGTCGCCGGCGGCGCGTTCTGCTTCTCGACGCCGACGCGCGCCCGGGAGCGAGTCATCATCGGCGATGATGCGACGGATGGAAGCGAGAATTTCCTCCATCGACGGCTCGTGCGCACGCATCTCTTCTTGGATGGAGGGCGACGGGGCGGAGGCGTTCGCTGCGCTCATGGAGTGCTTTCTCGAAAAAGTTAATGATGTGTCGCCGCGGGTCGGCCAATCTTCAGTGACTGTCCGCGGCCCACGAATCAACAAGTCGTCAATAAATTCCACACCTTTCCCAAGGCGCTGTCACTATTCGATACACTCTTCTCTCCAAACTATCCCCGGAGGATTTCCTCATGTCCTCGCGCGCCGGCTTTCCTATCTCCCGTCGGGCGTGTCGATCCCGATCCACTTGGTTTTGACCTGCTCGTAATGGACGTCGGGGTCGTAGAAGGCGACGTCGAGGTCGAGCGTCTGCGCCGAGAGGCGGCCGATCGAGCCCAGCGCCGCATAGGACGCCACCACGCG
>JAMBEQ010000248.1 GCA_024506175.1 Methylocystis sp. | reverse complement strand
GGGTTGCGCAAAGCGGGCAAAGGCGGCTATTTGGCTTTGCCGTTGAAACGCCGGGAGACGCGCGGCGAATGCCCCACCAGACCGCCTGAGCGCCGCGATATGACCGAGCCGGTCGATCTTGATCCTGGAGACTGGGACGCCTTCCGCGCCGAGAGCCATCGCGCGCTCGATTCCATGATCGATTATCTGCGCGACCTGCGCACGCGCCCGGTCTGGACGGCCCCGACCGAGGAGGCGAAAGCGCGCTTTGATCGCGATCTGCCGGCGGAGGGGCGCGAGCTCGCCGCGGTGCTCGAAGATTTCGAGCGCTATATCAAGCCCTTCGCCACCGGCAACATCCACCCCATGTTCATGGGCTGGGTGCAGGGCGCGGGCTCGCCGGTCGGGATGGTCGCCGAAATGCTCGCGGCGGGCATGAACGCCAATTGCGGCGGGCGCAACCACATCGCTATCGACGTCGAGCGTCAGATCGCCAAATGGATGGCGCAGGCCTTCGGGCTCCCGGAGGACGCCTCCGGCATATTCGTCACCGGCACCTCCATGGCCAACTTCCTGTCGCTGCTCGTCGCGCGCGACCAGGCCTATGGTGACAGGGATGTGCGGCTCAACGGGCTTTGCGCGCAGAGGGGCCAGCTCATCGCCTATGCCTCGCGCGAGGCGCATAATTGCGTGCGGCAGGCGATGGAGCTGGCCGGGCTCGGCGCGCGTCATCTGCGGCTCATCCCGTCGGATGAGAACCGCCGGGTCAAGATTAGCGCGTTGCGCCACGCGATCTCCGCCGATCGGGCGGCGGGCTTCCGCCCCTTTCTTATCGTGGGCACGGCGGGCACGGTCGACACGGGCGCCATAGATCCGCTCGACCGCCTCGCCGACGTCGCCCATTCGGAAGATTTATGGTTCCATGTCGACGGCGCCTTCGGGGCGCTGGCGGCGCTTTCGCCACGATTGAAGCCGCTGGTGAAGGGCCTGGAGCGCGCCGACAGCATCGCCTTCGACTTCCACAAATGGCTGCATGTGCCTTACGACGCCGGCTTCTTCCTGGTGCGCGACCCCAAGGCCCATAAGCGCGCCTTCGCCGCCAACGCGGCCTATCTTTCGCGGGCGCCCCGCGGGCTCGCCGCCGGCGATACATGGCCCTGCGATCTCGGCCCCGATCTCTCGCGGGGCTTTCGCGCGCTGAAAACCTGGATGACGATCGAAACCTTCGGCGCGAAGAAGCTCGGGCAGTGCATCGAGCAATGCTGCCGCATGGCCAAGCGGCTGGAAGCCTGGATCGAGAAGTCCGACAGCCTCTTCATGCGCGCGCCGGTCGCGCTCAACATCGTCTGCTTCGGGGTGAAGGGGGACGACGACGGCTCGCTCGCCCGCGAGATCGTGATGGAGCTGCACGAACGCGGCGAAGCGGCGCCCTCGCTGACGATCCTCGACGGCGTCCCGGCCATCCGCGCGGCGATCATCAATCACCGCACGCATGAGCAGGACATCGACGCCTTCACGCGCTTTCTGGAGGCGGCGGTCAACCGCGCCCGCAAGGCGCCGCATGATTTCGGCGCCGTGGTCGAGCCGCACGGGCCGGGGCGGACGCGGCTGTCGGAGGATTGAGGGAGAGAACCAGATAAGGCGCCCATACCTCCCCCTTGCGGGAGGTCGCCGGTCGACGACCGGCGGGTGGGGTCCGCGCAGCCACGACAATGGAGGCCGTTCCCCCCACCCGACGCCGCTTCGCGGCGCCACCCTCCCCGCGAGGGGGAGGGATGGGGATCACGCCCGAGTCTGGCCCTCTGAGTTACTTCTTCTTCAAAGCCAAAATATAGCCCACCACCGGATCCAGCTCCTCCGGCGAGAGGATGAAATTCGGCATGTCCCGGTGCGAGGACTGCAAGAAAACCTTCAGCGACAGTTCCGTCGTCGAGGGCATCTTCGCGACGTCGAGGAAGCGCGGCGCCTTGGGGTTGGGGCTCTTGGCGTCCGGGTCCGCTGTCACGGCGTGGCATGTGGCGCAGGTCTCCTGCGCAATGCGCTTGCCGGCGCCGACGTCGGAGCCCTGGGCCAGGGCGGGCGCCATGGCGCCGGAGAGGAAAAGCAAAGTCGACGCAAAAGCCAATCTCATTTTCCTCTCCCTTCAAACTACTCGCCGCCGCCGTTCAAATCCTCGGGTCTCGGTTGCAGCATGATATTATACCCGGCGTCGACGAGATGGATCTCGCCGGTCACGCCGCCAGAAAGCTCGGATAGAAAATATAGCGCCGAGCCGCCGATTTCATCGAGGGTGATCATCCGCCGCAGCGGGCAATGCTGCTTTTGGAAGGCCCCCATGGCGCGCGCGCCGGTGATGCCGGCGCCCGCCATCGTGCGCACCGGACCGGGCGAGATGGCGTTCACGCGAATGCCGCGCGCGCCGTAATCCGCGGCAAGATAGCGCACGCTGGAGTCGAGCGCCGCCTTGGCCACGCCCATCACATTATAGTTCGGCATGACGTGGGTGCCGCCGCCGAAGCTCACCGTGACCATCGAGCCGCCGTTCTTCATCAAGGCGGCGGCGCGGCGCGCGGCTTCCGTGAAGGAGAAGCAGGAAATCACCATCGTGCGGATGAAATTCTCTCTGCTCGTGTCGGCGTAGAGGCCTTTCAGTTCGCTCTTGTCCGAATAGGCGAGGGAGTGGACGAGGAAGTCCAGACCGCCCCATTCCCGCTCGAGCCGCGAAAAAACGGCGTCGACTGTGGAAATATCCTCGACGTCGCAAGGCAGGACGAGATTGGAGCCCATCTCCTCGGCGAGCGGCGTTACGCGCTTGCCGAGCGCCTCGCCCTGATAGGTGAAGGCAAGCTGGGCGCCATGGCGCGCCAGCACGCGCGCAATGCCGTAGGCAATCGAATGGTCGTTGGCGACGCCCATTACGAGCCCGCGCTTACCCTGCATCAAACCAGTCGCAACCGTCATTTCGTTCTTTCTTTGATTGGCGGGTGAATATCAGCGCTTGCGATAATCGCCACTGAATTCGCAGGCTGCCCCATGGAACAGCGAACAATTGTCTTCCTCGACGCGGAGGCCCTTCTTCGTGCGGCGAAGCGTGAGCGTGCAGGTCTCATTGCCATCTCTCGCCTCGGCTTTCAGCACGTCGCCATCGGCGGTCCCGGAAGCCTCGACTTCTCCTGTGCAGGCGCGCGCCCCGACTTCCGCCTTGACATCGAGCCGGCCATCCGCGCGCTTCGTAATGCGCAGCTCCTGCGCATAGGACTTCGAGCCCGCGACATAGGTCCCTTCGAAAGTGCTAGCGGCCGCGCCGCTTGCCGGGAGAAGGGCCGCAACGACAGCTGCGGCCCATGCGCCCTTACGCATCAGGATGCTTGAAAATGAGCGTTGCGTTGGTGCCGCCGAAGCCAAAGGAATTCGATAGAACTGCGCCAAGCTTCACATTGTCGTGGCGCTGGAGCATGATTGGCATGTCGGCGAATTCGGGGTCGAGCTCCTCGATATTGGCGCTCTCGCAGATGAAGCCGTTCTGCATCATCAGCAGCGAATAGATCGCCTCCTGCACGCCGGTCGCGCCAAGCGAATGGCCCGTGAGCGATTTCGTCGCGGCGATCGGCGGACATTTGTCGCCGCGGCCGAAGACCTCGCGCAGCGCCTCGATCTCCTTGGCGTCGCCGACAGGCGTCGCCGTGGCGTGGGGGTTGATGTAGTCGATCGGGCATTTCACCGTGGAAAGCGCCTGCTTCATGCAGCGAACCGCGCCTTCGCCCGAGGGGGCGACCATGTCGTAGCCATCGGACGTCGCGCCATAGCCGGCGACCTCGGCGTAGATCTTCGCGCCGCGCGCTTTCGCGTGCTCATATTCCTCGAGCACCAGCACGCCGGCGCCGCCGGCGATCACGAAGCCGTCGCGGTTCTTGTCATAGGCGCGCGACGCTGTCGCGGGGCGGTCGTTGTAAGCCGACGACATGGCGCCCATGGCGTCGAAGAGGACGGAGAGCTCCCACTCCAATTCCTCGCAGCCGCCGGCGAACATCACATCCTGCTTGCCGTATTGAATCATTTCATAGGCGTTGCCGATGCAATGGTTCGAGGTCGCGCAGGCGGAGGAGATCGAATAGTTCACGCCCTTGATCTTGAACCACACGGCGAGCGTGGCGGAGGCCGTCGAGGACATGCATTTCGGAACGGCGAAGGGGCCGACGCGCTTCGGGCCCTTCGTGCGGGTGATGTCGGCGGCCTCGACGATCGTGTGCGTCGAGGGGCCGCCCGAGCCCATGATGATGCCGGTGCGCTCGTTGGAGACTTCCGATTCGGTCAATCCCGCGTCGAGGATGGCCTGATCCATGGCCACATGGTTCCAGGCGGTGCCCATGGCGTGAAAACGCATGGCGCGCCGGTCGACGACGGTCGTCGGATCGAGCGTCGGCATGCCATGGACCTGCGAGCGGAAGCCGAGCTCGGCATATTTCTCGGCGCGCACGATGCCCGACCGCGCCTCGCGCAGAGAGGCGACCACTTCTTGCGTCGTGTTGCCGATCGACGACACGATGCCCATGCCGGTGACGACGACTCGTCTCATTTCTCTCTCCTTGCGGCGGCCTGGAGCCGCTTCCTTTTGGCGCCGGGGTGGGTTTTCCTCGCCCCTTCGAGACGGCGGCTACGCCGCCTCCTCAGGGTGAGGAAAACGGCGGGCGCCGTCGGTCCATCATCCCAGACCTCATCCTGAGGAGCCCGCGAAAGCGGGCGTCTCGAAGGATGAAGCCGCCTCGCGTTATTCTGCGGCGGCTGGCGCGTTGGCGAGGCCGACCTTCAAATCCTTCGCCTCATAGATGCGCTCGCCGTCCACCGAGACCCAGCCGTCGGCCATGCCGAGCACGAGCTTGCCCGTGCGCACGCGCTTGAGATCGACCCCGTAGGTGACGAGCTTCGCCGTCGGCCGGATCTGGCCGGAGAATTTTACTTCGCCGACGCCGAGCGCCATGCCGCGCCCAGGGTTGCCGAGCCAGGCGAGGTAGAAGCCGAGCATCTGCCATAGCGCATCGAGGCCCAGGCACCCGGGCATGACCGGATTGCCCTTGAAATGACAATCGAAGAACCAGAGGCTCGGCTTGATGTCGAACTCGGCGCGCATATAGCCCTTGCCGTGTTCGCCGCCCTCTTCGAAAATCTCGGTGATGCGGTCGAACATCAGCATCGGCGGCAGCGGCAATTGCGCATTGCCGGGACCGAACAGCTCTTCGCGCCCGCAGGCCAACAAATCCTCGTAACCGAAAGACGAGCGACGTTCGCTCATGATCTCACCGCCTCCACTGCGGCCTGTCAGGCCCTATTCCCCGCCCCATGCCTCCGCCGCGCGTTGAAAAACAAAGTCAGCGTCAGCTTATTCTTTTGCCCATCCCGCCAAAACGGGCGAAAGGGCTGCTTTCTGGAGCATGCGTTCCGTAACATAGCCCGGCGCGCGCCGGAAGCGCCCTGCTTCAACGGCGCGCGCGATCGGCGCTGAGTGCGCGGAAGTTGAGAGTCCTTGGGTTTTTTGGTATAGGTCAAAAAGATCGAAGCTCTCGTGAGCCGCCCGCCAATGGACGCCTTAGCCGACCGACCGACCGCGCCCGGCCTTTTGGAGCGCTGCAAACCTGTTCAGGACATGCTGGTCGAGGCAGGTCTGCGCCCGACACGGCAGAGGCTAGCCCTCGGCGAGCTTTTGTTTCAGGGATGCGACCGCCATGTGACGGCGGAGCGCCTCTTCGATGAGGCCGTCGCCGCCAATCTCTCGGTGTCGCTGGCGACCGTCTACAACACGCTGCATCAGTTCACCGACGCCGGTCTTTTGCGCGAAATCGCTGTCGACGGCGCGCGGGTCTATTTCGACACCAACGTGAGCGACCACCACCACTTCCTGATCGAGGAAGACGGCGAGCTTTACGATATTCCAGGATCCAATGTCGCCGTCGCCAATCTGCCGACGCCGCCCAAGGGGCTGCGGATCGACCGCGTCGACGTAGTGGTGCGGCTGCGGCGGGAAGGGTGACAGCGTCGCCTTCGACCCTTGCCTCAGCAGGGGTCGGATCAGGGCTGCCTACTCCACTTTCTCCCCCGGATACACTCCCCAGAGATTCTCCTGCTGGATGTAGCCGTCGAATTCCTTACCGGCCAGGCGACACCATTTGCCGTCGCAGCCGCGCAGGGTTCCGACGACGCCCGGCCCGAGCTTCGCCTGCGGCGTCGTATGGTCGGCCGCGACCAGGAGCTGCGGCTCCTTTTTCCACGGCGCGACGAGCGCTGTGCGGCGGCCCGACAGCAGCGAGTGCAGCACCCAGCCTTCCGTGCCTTCCGAATCGCGGATCTTGCGCCATGTCTCGAATTCGGCCGTAATCTCCACCGGCAGTCCGGCGCGCTGGTAGATCCAGAGCGTCGGGTGCTCCTTGCTGGGCCCCTCGCGCAGGTTGACGCGGTCCGATTTGAGGCTGACATATCGCGGAATGGGCAATTTGCTCACGGAGCCGAGCTGGGGCTCCTGAGCCCGACCCGGCGTCGACAACATGAGCGTGATCAGGCACATAGTCGCGCAAAGGCCTGTTGAAACTTCGCTTATTCGCTGCCGCATGGTGGAGGTGATCGCTCGTCTTGTCTTTGGCCCGTCATCTGCTAGGAACGAAAAAGCAGGCGCGGGCGGCATCGTCGTTTTGTCGCCTGCCGTCGTTAAGACCGGGTGAACCGGCGCGCCGACGCTAGAGCGCATTCCGCGAAAGTTGACAGGCTTTTTGCGACAAGAATGCGCTCCAGATGTTTGATTCGGGGCGCTTTCCTGCTGCTCGCATGATTCCATGCGACCGGAAAGCGCGCTAAGGTCGCGGTCGCCGACCTTGTAGCAAGTTTTCGAGTTTTTGCCACGATAGCAACTATCGAGCGAGCCGAAGGGACGAAGCGCACAATGCCGAAAAAGAAGCCGCTCGTTGTCGTGACGCGACGCCTGCCAGAAATCATCGAGACCCGTATGTGCGAGCTCTTCGACACGCGGCTCAACGAGACCGACAAGCCGCTCACCCACGAGGAACTGGCCGAGGCCATACGCACCGCCGAAGTGCTGGTGCCGACCATCACCGACCGCATCGATTCGAGCCTCATCTCCCAGGCTGGCGAGCAGATGAAGCTCATCGCCAACTTCGGCAACGGCGTCGACAACATAGACGTCGCCTCCGCGCTCGGCCGCTCGATCACGGTCACGAACACGCCGGGCGTGCTCACCGAGGACACCGCCGACATGACCATGGCGCTCATTCTCGCAGTGGCGCGGCGGTTGGTCGAGGGCGCCCGGGTCATCCCCGAGGGCGTCTGGCCGGGCTGGTCGCCGACATGGATGCTCGGCCATCGCATTACCGGCAAGCGGCTCGGCATTGTGGGAATGGGTCGGATTGGCCAGGCCCTCGCGCGCCGCGCGAAGGCCTTCGGGCTCTCGATCCACTATCACAACCGTCGCCGCGTCCCGGTCGAGATCGAAGAGCAGCTCGAGGCGACCTATTGGGAGTCGCTCGACCAGATGCTGGCTCGGGTCGACATCGTCTCGATCCACTGCCCGCATACGCCGGCGACCTACCACCTGCTCTCGGCGCGCCGTCTCAAGTATCTGCGCCCGCATTCGATTTTAGTGAACACGGCGCGCGGCGAGATCGTGGATGAAAACGCGCTGGTGCGCATGCTGGAAGCCAATGAAATGGCCGGCGCCGGCCTCGATGTCTTCGAGCACGAGCCCGCCGTCTCGCCCAAGCTTCTGAAGCTCGCTCAGGCAGGCAAGGTGACGCTTCTGCCGCATATGGGCTCGGCGACGAACGAGGGCCGCACCGACATGGGCGAGAAGGTCATCATCAACATCAAGACATTCATGGACGGGCACCGCCCGCCAGATCGCGTGCTGCCCAGCATGTTGTGACGGGAGCGATCCCGTCATAGCTTGACCGGGCTGCCTTTGCCGCGATTCGGGCCTTTTCGCATGCGATCGAGCGCCTCAAAGCGCGTTCTGCAAAAGCGCTTCGACTTTCGATTGGGCGCGATTTCTGCCGCTTGCGCCGTTCCATGCGAGCGAAGAACCGCGCCAGGGAGGACTCACATGAACAAATATCTCTCGGTCCTGGCCGCCGGGCTTTGCTTGGCCCTGATCGCCGCCCCCGCGCAGGCGAAGAAACGCGCCAAGCCGGCCGAGGACGGGCAGGCGCAGGGACAGCAGCAAGGCGAAGACGCCAACAAGGACACCGCGGGCATTCCGCGCTACGTGCCCTTCCCGCATAACCGCAACTTCGTGCTCAAGGAAATCAACGGCAAGGCCCCGCCGGTCGAGATGTGGATCAACATCGACTCGACGGGGCGCGCCAACGGCTTTTCCGGCTGCAAGAACTGGTCCGGCGTGTTCGCCATCGGCCCCGACCGACTGGGCCCGCGCGCCATGCCCGCCATCAACGAAAGGCAGTGCGACGGGTCGCTCGCCGGCATCGAACGCGACTATTGGGGCGTGCTGCTCTCCGGGCCCTACTGGGACGTGAAGGGCGACACCCTGACCCTCAAGGGCTTCAAAGGCGGCGTGCTGAAGTTCGAGCGCTCGCTCTGAGCGTCTCGCCGTCATTGCGAGGGAAGCGAAGCAATCCAGGGGCCGCTGCGGCGCAGGGCGAACGGGTGAACAGCGATCTGGCTAGAAATACCTCCCCTCTACGGGGAGGTCGGCGGTCGTAGACCGCCGGGTGGGGTTCTCTCAGCAACATTACCACTGGGGCATTGCCCCACCCGACCCCGCTTACGCGGGGCCACCCTCCCCGTAAAGGGGAGGGATTGGCTCACGCCCGGCGTTCAGCCGGTCGCCTGCCTTGCGGAGGGGGCTCTATTTCGCCGGCACGGCGTAGACCGGGCACGGGGATTCGCGCAGCACCCGCTCGGTGGTCGAGCCGCGGAGCGCATCGATGAGGCCGCGGCGCCCTTGCGTCGGCATGGCGATGAGATCGGCGCCGATCTCCTCCGCGTAAGACAGGATCGTCTCCACCACCGGCCCCTGTCGCAGTTCGATATGCGGCAGCAACCCCTCGAAGATCGGCAATCTCTCGCCGACATGCATCGCCATCACGTCCGCCGCTGGATTCATGGCATGGGCAAAATCGGCGATATGGCGAAAAGCGTCGAGCGGAGCCACATTGGGTTCGACCGGCATCAGCACCGTGTTCAGCGACACCTTCCCCGTCTCGCGATCGACGAAGCCGGTTTGATCCTCCCGCAACAGAAGCGCCGGGATATGGGTTTCGCGCACGGCCTCTTCCGCAATTGACTCTTCGAGCCAGCTTTCGAGGCCCGTCCGGCTGTGGGTCATGAGCACCATGAGATCGCACAGGTGCCGCGTCACATAGGCAGCCACGCCATGCGCCGGCTCGCCGGCCTCGACCGTCGCCTTGATGAAGTTCAGGCCGAGCTTGTCGGCGACGTCCTCCCGCGAGGCCGATGGCTCGATCATTCGCCACCGCGCGAGCGTTTCTCGCACATGGGGAAAACGATCCCAGCCGTCCGGCTCTTCCTCTTCGAGATTCTCGATATGCAGGAGGTGCAACAAGCCCTGCGTCGCGACCGCGATGCGCAGCGCATGGGCGAAAGCCTCCTGGCTCGAGAAGGAGAGGTCCGTCGGATGAACGATGGATTTGGGCGGCTCGCCGATCATTGCGTCTCTCCCCGGCTGTTCCAACTAGAAACTATATCGCCGAGGGAGCCGCGCCTAGGTGTGGCGGCGTCGCAGCCTATTGCTCTCTCTGCGCCGCCAGCGCCTTTGCGACCTCGTCGGCCAGCTCGCTCTCCGGCACGGAAATCTGCGCCGGACGCGCCGCCTTCCATTCCTCGTTGGTTGCGATGGAGGCGGCCGCCTTGGAGCCGGCGACGAGATCCTTGATCTGGACCTCGCCCCTGGCCTTCTCGTCCGACCCCTGGATCAGGACCAGCGGGCTGTTGCGGCGATCGGCGTATTTCATCTGCGCCTTCATGCCGGCCGCGCCGAGGTAAAGCTCCGCGGCGATCCCCGCTTGGCGCAGCTGCGCGACCATGCGCTGATAGTCCGTCAGCCGGTCGCGATCGAGCACCAGCACCACCACGGGCCCAACATGCGGCCGCGCGGTGACGATGGGGCTGCCGACGAGCTTCAGCGCCGCGAAAAGGCGCGAGACGGCAATGGAAAAGCCTGTCGCCGGCGTGTTCTCCGCCCGAAAACGACCCACGAGCCCGTCATAGCGCCCGCCGCCGCCCACCGAGCCGAAACGCACGGGATTGCCCTTCTCGTCGCGGGTTTCGAAGGTCAGGTCCGCTTCGAAGACGGGGCCGGTGTAATATTCGAGCCCGCGCACGACCGAGGGGTCGATGCGGATACGGTCGGGGCCGAAGCCGGCATCGCGCACGAGGTCCTCGATTTCCAGGAGTTCCTCCGCGCCCTCGGCCCCGACGTCGCTCTTCCCGAGCAGGCCGAAGAGGTCGAAACGCGGCTGGCCTTCGCTATATTGCCCGCCGAGGCTGAAGGAGATGATCGTGTCGATGGCGTCCGTCGCAAGCCCGGCGCCTTTAGTGAAGTCGCCGCTCTCGTCCTTGCGGCCGGGGCCGAGCAGGAGCTTCACGCCTTCGGGGCCAAGCCGGTCCATCTTGTCGATGGCGCGCAGCACCGTGAGGCGGCGTCCGGCGTTGGCGTCGCCGTCGAGGCCGATGGCCTTCATCACCCCGTCGAGCACCTTGCGGCTGTTGATCTTGATCACATAGTCGCCGCGCGGAACGCCGAGCCGCTCCAGCGTGTCGGCGGCCATCATGCAGATTTCGGCGTCGGCGGCGGGCGAGGCGGAGCCGACCGTATCGGCGTCGAACTGCATGAACTGGCGAAAGCGCCCCGGTCCCGGCTTCTCGTTGCGGAAGACCCAGCCGTAACGATAGGAGCGATAGGGTTTCGGCAGCCCGTCGAAATTCTGCGCGACATAGCGGGCGAGCGGCGCGGTGAGGTCGTAGCGCAGCGACAGCCACTGCTCGTCGTCGTCCCTGAACGAGAACACCCCCTCGTTCGGCCGGTCCTGGTCGGGGAGGAACTTGCCGAGCGCGTCGGTGAACTCCATGGCCGGCGTCTCCACCGGCTCGAAACCATAAAGCTCGTAAACCTTGCGGATCGTCTCGGTCATCCGGCGCGTTGCCGCGATCTCGGCCGGCCCGCGGTCGGCGAGCCCGCGCGGCAGACGCGCCTTGAGTCTGTTGCTTTTTGGATCGGCCA
>JAMBEQ010000247.1 GCA_024506175.1 Methylocystis sp. | reverse complement strand
GAAATCATAGAAAAGCCGGGCCGCTTCTGCCTGTGTCCCCATCATCGCCGCATCCCCCAGCAAATCACCAGGGAAAGTGAATCACGAGCCTCGGCACCCGGCAACAATCGACTTTTTCAACACAATCAATAAATAGCGGTCATCCATTCTCCGCAATGCGTCGTCGGTAAGTCGCGCTCCGGGTAAAGCCAATCCTCTTGCGCTGCGGCGACATAACGAAGCGCACGCCGCTTTGTGATGTAATTAATCTGTTTGACTTCGATTTCTTCAAGCTGGCGGCCCGTCTGGATATATAAAGCCTGACCTTGTAAACCGTGACCTTGTTCATATGTGGCCCTCGTTTCTGCAAAGCGGCTGCATTGCGGGCAAGATGGGGAGCACTCCATAAACAGTCAAGGTTTTGCCCATCAATCATAATCGGGGCGGTGCATGCGCCAACCGTATTCACGGGCGCTCACTGGGGGCGATGGCTTTGCGGTTAAGCTGGTGACGAAAGGCAGCCACGGTCATACGGCTGCCTCCTTCCCCGCCGCCTTGAACGGCACCACCCTGCCCGTCTCATCCGGCGTCGAGCTGCAATAGGCGGCCCACGCCTGCATCAGCGCCCGCCGCTTCTCAAGCGCCGTTCCGCGCCGGTAAGCCTGCTCCGTCGCATCGCCTACGGCATGGGCGAGCGCGGCTTCGGCCACCTCACGCGGAAATTCCGTGTGGTCGCCGCACCAATCGCGGAAGCTTGACCTAAACCCGTGCATCGTCACGTCCGCGCCGCCGATTTGCTTCAACAGCTTTCGCGGCAAATGATTGCTCAAGTTTGCGCCAGCTTTCGCACCGACGAAGACATACGGATTGCCGTCCTCTCGATAGAGGGAGGCGAGGATCGCAACGGCGGCGTCGGACAAGGGCACGATATGCTCCCGCCCGCCTTTCATGCGGTTTGCCGGAACCGTCCAAAGCTTCGCCTCAAGATCGATCTCGGCCCACGTCGCCCCGAGCGCTTCTTGCTGGCGCGCGGCGGTGAGGATGATGAATTGCAACGCTGCGGATGCGCCGCCGCCTTGGGCGCGAAGCGCGGCCATAAATCCGGGCAGCTCACGATAGGGCAGCGCGGCATGGGATTGCGTCTCCCGCATCTTGGCGTGCGAGGGCAGCAAATTTTTCAAATGGCCCGTCCAGCGCGCCGGGTTGTCCCCGGAACGGAATCCGCCGACCGTGGCCATGGACAGGATGTTCTCAAGGCGCGTCCGCAGCATCGCCGCAATCGTGGGCTTGTCCTTCCATATCGGCTCAAGCACGCGAAGCACGGCGGCTGTATCTATGGCGGCAACGCTCATGCTCCCGATTTCGGGAAACACATAAGCTTCCATCATGGAGTGGAACGCCCGGCTTGTTGTCTTATTCTTCCACTCGGCGCTCGATTTCTGGAAGAACCGTTCCGCCGCCTGTCGAAATGTCTGGACCTTGGCCCTTTGCGCGGCGGCGGCGGCCTCTTGCTCCCGGCGCTTCGCCAACGGGTCTACCCTATCGAGCTTGATATCGAGGCGCACAGTGCGGGCCAATTCCCGCGCTTTAGCCAGTGAGACGAGCGGGTAAGGGCCAAGCCCCATGTTCCGGGGGCGATGGTCGAACTGGTATCTTAATACCCGGCTTCTATTGGCCAAGCTCTTGATTTGAAGATAGAGGCCCTTCACCTCGGGATCGCGATAGCGCCCCGCCGCCGTCAACTTTTCAAGCTGCTTGGCGCTCGTAATCATCTTGGGCTTGTCGCCCGCCTTGAAGGTTATATCCTTTTCCGCGTTTGGCCTTGAGCACCCAAATCGTTTTTTCCGCTACCCGTCGCGCTATACAGCGGAACCGCCGGAAGCAGTCGGAAATTAACGGATTTTGTCGGCGCTCAATGGTGCAACTTTAAGGCGGAAAGCGCAGCATTTTCAAGAGAAAACCGGCTTTTAGCGGCGCTTATCGGAAGTCGCCGGAACAACGATTTCAGTTGGAGGTCGAATCGATCGAGGAGCGGCCCAGACAAACGCGCCTGATATTGAGCGACGCAGCGCGCGTTGGGTTGACGCCCGCAGGCGAAGCCGGGGGCCAGCGCATGACCACAACGGCATGGGTTCATCGCCGCGACGAGCTGAAAACGGGCCGGATAGACAGCGCGATGATTGGCGCGCGAAACGGCCACTTCGCCGGTCTCGAGCGGTTGGCGCAGGCTGTCGAGAACCTGGGGCTGGAACTCCGGCAGCTCGTCGAGGAACAAGACACCATTATGCGCCAGCGAAATCTCACCTGGCTTCGCATTAGTCCCGCCGCCGACCAGGGCGGCCATGGAAGCCGAGTGGTGCGGGGCGCGAAAGGGCCGCCGGTCGGTGAGCTCGCCGCCAGCGATCTGGCCCGCGACCGAGTGTATCATGGATACTTCGAGCAATTCCTGCGGTGAGAGCGGCGGCAGTATTGACGGCAGCCGCGCGGCGAGCATCGACTTTCCGGCGCCCGGCGGGCCGCTCATGAGGAGATTGTGGCCGCCCGCGGCCGCGATTTCGAGCGCCCGCTTGGCGCTCTCCTGCCCCTTGATGTCGGCAAGATCCGGGAGATCGGCCGCAAGCCCGCGGATGGCCGGCTCCGGCCGCGCCAGCGCCTGGATGCCTTTCACGTGGTTGACGAGCTGTATCAGCGAGCGCGGCGCGAGGACCTCCATCTCACGCGAGGCCCAGGCCGCCTCGGGCCCGCATTCCTTTGGGCAAATCAGCCCCTGCCCGCGCGCATTGGCGGCCACTGCGGCCGGGAGAACCCCGGCGACGGGCGTGAGCGTCCCGTCGAGCGCGAGCTCGCCGACGACCAGGAATCCTTCCAGCGCATCGGCGGGTATCGCCCCGATCGCCGCCATGACGCCGAGCGCGATGGGGAGATCGTAGTGGCTGCCTTCCTTTGGCATGTCGGCCGGGGCGAGATTGACGGTGATGCGCTTGGTGGGCAAGGCGAGACCGGAGGCGATAAGCGCCGCGCGCACGCGCTCCCGCGATTCGGCGACGGCCTTGTCTCCGAGGCCGACGACGTTGAACACAACGGAGCCGGGAGATATCTGCACTTGCACGTCGACGGGGCGCGCTTCGACCCCTTCGAAAGCGACTGTCGCCACCCTGACCGCCATGACAAAAACTCCAACAACGGCCTGCCTGCCTGAAATGCGATCAAACTAGCCGCGCCCCCGTGATCGCGCAAGAACAATATACGAACATCCAGCGCCTCAGGACTTACAGTTGCCGCTTTGGCGAAATTGTTTAGGCTTCCGGTATTTCGGGAGAGCCCCAGGAGGAGGCGGATGAGAAGATTTTTGGTTTCTCGCGCGGCATTTGCGCTTGCCGCGGCGCTTATTTCCGGGCCGTTCTGCGGCGCGACTCCCGCGCTGGCGGCGCGATGCGGCAGCGGCGCTGCAGGGTTCGAAGCCTGGAAGCAGAATTTCGCCGAGGAGGCGCGCGGTCGCGTCGGCTCGGCGGGAATCGACGCCCTGATGGACACCCATTACAACTCTGCGACGATCTCGGCCGATCGCGGCCAGAAGAGCTTCCACCTGTCGCTCGAAGGCTTCATGGCGAAGCGCGGCGCCTCTGCGATCGTGGCCCGCGGCCGCCAGCTCAAGCGCTCGCAGGCAGTCCTCTTCTCCTCGATACAAAGCCGCTATGGCGTGCCGCCGGGACCGCTTTTGGCGATTTGGGGCATGGAAACAGGCTTCGGCGCGGTCCATGGCAATCAGCACGCTCTCTCAGCGGTCGCCACGCTGGCTTACGACTGCCGCCGGTCGGAATATTTCACTGACCAGCTCTACGCGGCGCTCGAGCTCGTCGATCATGGCCGGCTTTCCCCGGGTGCGCGCGGCTCCATGCATGGCGAGATCGGGCAGACCCAGTTCCTGCCAAAAAACATCCTGCATTACGGGGTCGGAAACCTGGACAACGCCCAGGCCGCGCTGATGTCGACAGCGAGTTTCCTTCACGCGCACGGCTGGCAGGCTGGCGCCGGCTATCAGCCGGGCGAGCCCAATTTCAGCGCAATTCAGGCCTGGAATGCGGCCTCTGTCTATGAAAGGGCGATCGCGATCATCGGCAGGCAGATCGACGCTGGAGATTGAGCGGAAAAAGGCCGGTCGCCGAGCCTACGAAAAAGGCGGGCGACCGGATCGGGCGCTACTCCGCAGCGGTCCTGTATTTGTCGGCGTCTTCCGGATGGGCCGCCTTCTTCTCTTCCGCGGGTTCATCATCCGCCTCCCCATCTGCTGAGGCGGCGTCTTCCCCGGCCGACGCGGGCGGCGGCAGGTCGCCTTGGTTCGCTGGCGACAAAGGCGGCGTCTTGAAAGCTGCGGCGGCCGTCGAAAGCCGCGTCGGCGGCGGACGATTTCGATGGATGAGGTAGATGAAGAAAGCCGCGATGACGCCAATCCCGAGAGTCAAATAGACCGGCAGATCGCGCATGAAGGTCCGGTCGACAGAGAAGGGGAAGCGAGAAACCCAACGCTCTCCATGTTCGCCGGAAACTGTAACGATGCCGACGAAATACCCCCCCTCCTTGAAGTTGTGCTCGAAGTTGACCGTGCCGGTCGGGTAAACCTTTGGCGGCTGGTAAGCGATTGTCACCGCTTCTAGATTCTCGTTCTCCTTGGCCTCGCCGCCGACGTCCTTCACGATCCTGATCTCGATCTTCATATCGCGGAGCTCTTCTTGCTCCGCATCGAGCACCATGATCATGGGACCGGTAGACGGAATGTCTTCGCAAAACTCGTTTTTCGAGGCCTCCGGCAGATAGCCGGTGAAGTGCATGATGTCGGGACCGATGAACAGGCGGCATCGGCCCTCGGCGGCCCCGAGGCGTCCATGCGCCTCGGCGGGCGCGGAAATCCCTGCGAAAGCAAGAACGGCCGCTATCGCCAACACTCTAATCGGCCACATATAACGGTGAAACCAAGTCGAACCGTCGTCACTCATCTTGCCCTCCTGGTCTTCGTGCGACAAGGACACGCGACTTTCAGGAAATCCATTTCGCGCCGCGGAATCCCCACCGCTCCGGCGAAGGCCGGGCGACGCATTTCTCGGGATGTTAGCGCAATCCGCTTGAACGGCAAGGGTGCGACAATCGGTCATCTATGCGGCTTTGCACCATAGACGTCAGTGCGTTCTTGTCATCGAAGGTTTAAAAAGGCGGGAGCTTCCGAGGCGCGCAAACGCCTGTCGCCGGCCTCCCGCCGCTTTCGCAGCTGCACAAAAGCGCTCTGCCTGCGAGACGGCTGCCTGGAGCATCCTCGCGAGCGCGGCCCTCGCCAGCTGTTAAGCCTGTCGCCACCTTAACAAGAGTTCATCCGCGCGCGCCTTGCCACCCAAAACGGGCCAAGCCATATTGCAACTAGCCATAATGGTTGAGGCTGCGAGCGATGGTTGAAGACCCGTCGACGCCGCCCTTCGGAGATCGAGAGGATCGCTATGTCTAATTACGACCGCAACACGAGCTTCGGCTACGGCCGCGGGGTCGCCCGGTCGACAGCCGCGGAAGTCGACGAGGGCCTGCGCGCCTATATGCTCGGCGTCTATAATTACATGACGATCGGGCTCGCCGTGACGGGCTTGGTCGCGCTCGGCACGTTTATGCTGGCCAACCCGCAGTTCGTCGGCGGCAAGCTGGTCGCTCTGTCCCCCTTCGGCCAGATGCTCTACTTGTCGCCGCTGCGCTGGGTGGTGATGCTCTCCCCTCTCGCCTTCGTCTTCATGATCGGCGCGCGCGCGCACACCATGTCGGCGGCCACGGCGCGCAATCTGTTTCTGGCCTTCTCGGCCGTAATGGGTCTTTCGATGTCGTCGATCCTGCTGGTGTTCACCGGCGTTTCGGTCGCTCGCGTCTTTTTCATCACGGCGGCGGCGTTCGGCGGGCTCAGCATCTACGGCTATACGACGAAGCGCGATCTTTCGGCCTTCGGCTCTTTCCTCGTGATGGGCGTCTGGGGTCTCGTCATCGCGGGCCTGGTCAATCTGTTTCTGCAGTCGAGCGGCCTTCAGTTCGCGCTGTCGATCCTGTCGGTGCTGATCTTCTCGGGCCTCACCGCCTGGGACACGCAGAATATCAAGGACATGTATTACGAAGGCGACGGCTACGAAGTCGCGCAGAAGAAAAGCGTGTTCGGCGCGCTTTCGCTCTACCTCGACTTCATCAATATGTTCCAGTCGCTGCTCTACTTGTTCGGCCAGCGCAACGACTAAGAGACCGCGAAGCCCGAAAGGCCCCGCGCAAGCGGGGCTTTTTTTTGATCATTCTGCGCCAACAAGGCGCAGACCACGGTCGAGCACGCGCAGCACGCGAGAAAGGTCGTGGCCGCGCCTCAGCACAAGGCCGGAAGCGGCGATGACCGCATAGGCGCCCTGTTTGCGCGACAGTTCGGGATTTTTTTCGATCCGGTAAAGCGGCGCCTCGCTGGTGCGGCGAAAGATAGAGAAAACCGCCTTTGCGGGCGTAAAATCGAGCGCATAGTCGCGCCACTCTCCCGCTGCGACCTTGGCGCCATAAAGGTTGAAGAGAATGGCGAGTTCGGGGCGGTCGAAGGAGACCTGCGATACAGGTTCTCGCCCTCTCCTATGGTCGCCCGGCACTGGATGGCCGGACCCGGCCACCACCACGAACGCCGGGCGAGACCGGCTCGGCTCGGTTGTCTCCGTCTCCGCCATCGGTGCTTCTCCACGCTTTCCCTTATGTTTGCGCGACGAGGCGCGCAGGGCAAGCCTACTTCGTCATCAACTCGACATAAAGCGCGGGAGGGTCCAGACAACCTCAAGCGCCACAACAATAATTCATAATTTAGCCAACATTGGGCCCCTTGCGCGTCAAACGGGTTGCCCAATATTCCATGTCATTGCCGCGACCGGCTTCGACGCGCTTTTCCGGTTTTCGTCAGCCCCCCAGCCCCCCGGGATCGCGTGTTCTAAAGTCTCTAAGGTCCGGCGATGGACGGGTCGGCCGGGAGAAATCCCGCGCCGGCCCTGTCTTTTTCTCAACCGCTCTTGCAATTCTCGAGCAAATCACAAACTCAGCTAGCGCGGCCGCAAGGCTGCCTTCTTTCCCTTATTGATCAGGGCTCGCTGCCTGAGCCTGACTGATTTGGAGACCCCATGACCAACGATGCTGCATCAGTCGAATCGCCGGAAGCCACGCAATTCGGGTTCGAGGCGGATGTCGCGCAGCTCCTCGAACTGATGACCCACTCCGTTTATTCGGAGCGCGAGGTTTTCCTGCGCGAGCTTATTTCCAACGCTGCCGACGCCTGCGAGAAGCTGCGCTATGAGTCGCTTTCAAACGAGAAGCTCGCCTCCGAGGCGAGCGCGCCCCTCGTCACGATCGCGCTCGACAAGGAAAAACGCCAGATCATAGTGGCCGACAATGGCGTCGGCATGTCGCGCGACGAGCTGATCAGCGCGCTCGGTGCCATCGCCAATTCGGGCACGCGCGCCTTTCTGGATAAGCTCGGCAAGGAGGGCGCTGGGGACGGCGCGTCGCTGATTGGCCGGTTCGGCGTCGGCTTCTATTCGGTTTTCATGGTCGCGGACCTCGTCGAGGTCACGACGCGCCGCGCGGGCGAAGACCAGGCCTGGCTGTGGTCGTCTCGAGGCAAGGGAAATTATTCAATCGCGCCGCTCGCGCTCGAGGACGCGCCCCGGGTAGGCGCGCGCGTGACGCTGCATCTCAACGCCGAGAGCGACGAATTTCTCGAGCCCTGGCGCATCGAGAGCATTGTGCGTGAGCATTCGGGCGCCGTGTCAACGCCGATCGATCTCATCGAGGAGCCCGGCAAGGAGCCTCGCCGCATCGCAGACGGCGTGGCGCTGTGGGCCAAACCCAAGTCGGAGATCACGCCGGAACAATATACGGATTTCTACCGGCAGCTCTCGGGCTCGTTCGACGAACCAGCGCTGACCGTGCATTGGCGCGCGGAAGGGCGCTTGGAATATACGGTCCTCGCCTTCGTGCCGGGCTCACGGCCATTCGACCTCTTCGAGCCCTCGCGTAAGAGCAAGTCAAAGCTCTATGTTCGCCGCGTGCTGATCTCACGGGAAGTGGAGCTTCTGCCTGCGTGGCTTCGCTTCGTGCGGCTCGTCGTCGATAGCGCCGACATCCCGCTGAACGTCTCGCGCGAGATGGTGCAGAAAAGCCCCGTCATCGCATCAATCGGCAAGGCCATTGCGACGCGCATTCTGCAGGAGCTGAACAAGCTCGCTGAAAACGAACCCGACAAATTCGCCAAAGTGTGGGAAAATTTTGGTTCTGCGCTAAAGGAAGGCCTCCACGAGGATCCGACCCGCCGCGACGATCTCTTCGCCATCGCGCGCTTTGCTTCTACGAAATCCGACGGCAAGACCCGCACGCTGAAGGATTACGTTGCCGAGCTTCGCGAGAATCAGACCGCGATCTACTACATCACTGGCGACGACGCGACGCGCCTCGCTTCGAGCCCACAACTCGAGGGCTTCCGGGCCAGAGGCGTCGAAGTGCTGCTGTTGGACGACGCCGTCGACGCTTTCTGGGTGACGAGCGCGCTGGGCTTCGACGGCAAGCCGTTCAAATCTGTGACGCAGGGCGCCGCGGACATCGACGCCATCCCGCTCCTCGAAGAGAACAAGGCGGAAGCGCCGCCGGCCGCCGATGTGGGCGATCTCGTTGCGGCCTTGAAAGAGACGCTTTCCGAATCGATCGAGGACGTGCGCGTGTCGACGCGACTCACTGAGAGCGCCGCCTGTCTCGTCGCCTCCGACATGGGCCTCGATCGGCAGCTCGCGCGCATCCTGGCCGAAACGGGGCAGAAGGGGATGTTCGGGAAGCCCGTGCTCGAGATCAACGCCAAGCACCCCGCCATCGCTGCGCTCGTCGCGAGCCTGCGCGACAAGGGGCGCGAAGGCGCCGCCGACGGGCTGCATCTCCTCTTCGATCTCGCGCGCGTCGCCGACGGCGAAGCGCCGGTCGATCCGGCGGCTTTCTCGAAGAGGCTGTCGGCCCTCCTTGCAAGGAGCGCATAAAGCGACATGAGCCGCAACCCCGCGAGAGTCTCCGACCAAGCCGAGGCGCCGACCTCCCGGGCGCAGGCGATCGCGCAGGTTGCGGCCTATCTCGCCGGGAACGGCGTGCCGGCAGACGAGGCTCGGGAGGACGCGGGCGTCCTGTTGCGCGCCGCGGCCGGGATCACGCGCCTCGAGCTCGCCATGTCGCCCCACGCGCCGCTTTCGGCGGAGGAATCCGATCATCTTTCGCATCTCGTCGCGCGCCGCGCGGCCCGCGAGCCCGTCTCGCGCATTCTCGGCGAGCGCGGCTTCTGGACGCTGGACCTCCTCGTTGCGGCGAATGTGCTCGACCCGCGCCCCGATACGGAGACTCTGATCGAGACTGTGCTGGCGCTGGTCGACAACCGCGATGCACCGCTTTCAATTCTCGACCTCGGAGCCGGCTCGGGGGCGATCCTCTGCGCTCTCCTTAGCGAGTTGCCGTCGTCGCGCGGCGTGG
This sequence comes from Methylocystis sp., assembly GCA_024506175.1. GTDB lineage: Bacteria > Pseudomonadota > Alphaproteobacteria > Rhizobiales > Beijerinckiaceae > Methylocystis. The sequence goes on along the minus strand of JAMBEQ010000247.1, from coordinate 6,346 downwards.
CGGTCGATCTCTCGCCTGACGCTTGCGCGGCGACGGTTGCAAATCTTACGCGTTGCGGCCTCTTGGAACGCGCGGTTGTCGTGCGCGGGCGATGGGGGCAATCGCTGGCCGGCGGTTTCGATGTCGTCGTCTCGAACCCGCCCTATGTGCGCGCTGGCCATATTCCGACGCTTGAACCGGAAGTCCGGCTCTACGATCCGACGCTGGCGCTGGACGGCGGGGCGGATGGGCTCGACTGCTATCGTGAAATTATCGCGGACCTCCCACGATTGACGAAACCCCATGGATTCGTTGCTTTCGAGGTCGGCTACGATCAAGCGGCGAGCGTCGCGTCGCTCCTGGGCGCGAGGGGTTTCGCCATCGCGCGGGTCGGGCGCGACGCTGGTGGTCGCGAGCGCGTCGTAGCTGGGCGCATGGCTCGGCCGCGGCCGTGACATATTCGCTACAGTTTCACCAATTTCGAAATTCGAACATACGCCGCACTTGGCTCCGGGGGGTGTAGTCTCTATAGTCTGACCTATATCAGCTAAACAGATCGAGATTGGGATCTCGACAACTCCTGGCCCGCGTCGCGAGCGGCGCATAGGACAAGGCCAGCAAAGGCTGGCGTGTAAGCTGCATGATCCCGGTGGAGTCAGACCAGGCTGATCGGCCCGTCGCATTCTTTGAAAATGCGCGCGCTTCGATCTGTCCGGATTGATTGAGACAAACCGCGCTGAGAGGCCCAGCCGGTTGTCGGGGCGATGAACAGAAATCGCGCAGGGAAAAGCGGCAGCGACAGGATCAAAAATGGGCGCCGCAAGCGGCCCGACATGGATCTTTCGGCGCACGCGGCTGCGGAGCGGCCAGCAGCGATTTTCCTTCGGCGGAAGGAGCAACAGCATGGCGGCAACCTGCCAAATTGTGCGCCTGAAAGGCGCGAAGCTTTCGGGGGAATTATGAGACCAGCGCAAAACAAAAGATTGCGGGGACGCAGCGGTCGGAAAGGGCCGAACCCGCTGACGCGCTCTTACGAATCGAACGGCCCAGACGTCAAAATCCGGGGCACTGCCCAGCACATCGCCGAAAAATACTTGCAGCTGGCGCGCGATGCGCAGTCTTCGGGCGACACCATCATGGCGGAAAGCCTGTTGCAGCACGCTGAGCATTACTTCCGCCTGATTGCCGGGGCGCAACAGGCGCAGCAGCAGGCGAGCGGCTTCGGTCGTCCTCAGGTGGAGGAGGTTGATCTCGAGGACGACGACGATTTCGCGGCCCTGCCAGATCGATTTGCGCCGCTCTCGGAGCGTCTGCCGCAGCCGGTCTATCAGGCTCAACAACCTTTCGTTCCGCAGCAGCCGCAGCAGCAGCCGCAACCCCATTTCGTGCAGCCGCAGCCACAGCCGCAGCCCTACGAGGAGCGGCCGATCGGCGATATGCGCGGCGACCGGCCCGAGCGCCCCGAGCGCATGGATCGACCGGAACGGATGGAGCGCGGCGAACGTCCGCAGCGCCCGGAACGCCCCCCCTTCCGCGAGCGCGGAATGGACGGCGAGCCACGCCGCTTCGAGCGCGGTCGGGATCGTCGTTTCCAGCGTCCCGAGAGCCATGACGAGCCGGGGCCTGGCCTGCCCTCCTTCATCACCGCCCCGCCCGCTCGCGCTTCGGTAGCGGCGGAGAGCGAATCGCCCGAAGCCCCTGTGGCCGTCGAACGCGCACAGGCTCGGGAGCACGAGGGCGTGAACTTCCACCTCAACCCGCGCCGCCGTCGCCGCCCGCGCCCGCAGCTCGACGAGGCTGGCGGCGAGACCCGCGAGGAAGCGCCGCAGCCCACGGAACTCCCGGCGGAGCCGGACCGCTTCTGAAGCTTATGAGAGAGCCGCCCGAATTCTGGCGGCTCTTTTGCTTTTCAGAGCAACGCCAGCGCTTCTCCCAGCGCGATGCGCCCGCCTTTTTCAATGCGAGCGTAAGCCCCGCAGTCGATATGACCGAAATTCGTGCGCATGGTCTGGACAATGTCCATGTCGCGTTTGCCCGTGCCCGGCTCTACCCTCGTCGCGGCGCAACGATCGGTCATCTTCAGCACCTCGAGGGTCGCGCCGCCGATTTGGAGCCGGCGACCGGGCCATGACGCTTCCGCCCAGGCGTCGGCGCCTTCGATATAAAGGTTGCCGCGAAAGCGTAGAGGATCGACGCGCTTTCCCTGGACCTTCTCGATTTCGGCGACGCTCGCCAGATTGATCAGCGACACGAAACCTGATTTTGAGTCGGTGAACCGAAAGCCTTCCGGCGCCTCTAGCAGCTTCACCGGACCGCGAATTTCCTCTTCACCGAGGTAACCGCTCAAGAACGCCTCGATCGCTGCGCGGCCTTCCGGCTCGCGCAGATCGCCCCGCACCGCCTCGCGTCCGTCTTTCAAAATGGAAAGAACGCCGCTTTCCTCGTCATAGCGCGTCGCAAGGCCGGCCAGCGCAGCGTTCCTCATGAGCATCAGGAATTTGATCTTGGGCTGATGCGCCGGCGAAGCGGGGTCGAAACCCGAAGGTCCATTCTCCAGCGCAAACAGGCGGTCGCACGGGAAATAGCCGTCGGTGGGGAGATCGACCGCTGTGAGCCGTTCTGGCGAAAGGCCCTTCACGGGATAGCGGTAGAGGTGTGCGAGGCGCATAGCGGCTCCGGCGCTGGGCGATTAGCTGACCTCCCCCATGGCGTGGAGAAGGCGGCTTTTGTCAAGCGAGCGGGGCTTCAGCTTTTTCTCGCCGACAATTCCCGCCGAGGCCGGCGAAGCAGACCGGACTGGGGTTAAGCGGCCACTCGTGCTAGAAGGTCGTGATCCCCCAACGCTCCCCTAAGAAAGCCCACGCATGAGCGAGCGCCTGCTCTTCGTAACCGGCCATCTAGCCTATCCGCGGCTGGAGCGGATGGTCGCAGGCTTAGGCGAGGCGGCCCGCGCGTGGCGCATTCACGATATCGGCGTGAAGGTCGCGGCGCTGATGACCCAGGAAATCATCGAGCGCCGCATGCCGCGCCCCGTGGAGGCCGACCGCGTCATTCTGCCGGGCCGCTGCCGCGCCGATCTCGACGCTCTGACAAAAAGCTTCGGCGTGCCCTTTGAGCGCGGGCCGGAAGAGATCGCCGATCTCCCGGCCTATCTTGGCCGCGGCGGCTCAAGGCCGGACCTCTCGCGCTACGATATGCGCATTTTCGCGGAGATCGTGGACGCCTCCAAGATGAGCGTCGACGAAATCGTCTCGAAGGGGCATGAGCTTTCGCGCGCCGGCGCCGATGTGGTCGATCTCGGCTGCCTGCCTGACACGCCCTTCGATCATATGGAGGCGACGATCGCCGCGCTGAAGGCGCAAGGCTTCAAGGTCTCGGTCGACTCCGCCAATGCCGCGGAGCTCGCGCGGGCGGCGAATGCTGGCGTGGATCATCTCCTGAGCCTCGATGAAGAGACGCTGTCCATCCTGCCGGACAACTCGCCAATCGTGCCGATTCTGGTGCCGCGCCCCCACGGCGACCTTGATTCGCTGCAGCGCGCCGCCCGCATCGCCCGCCGCCGTAACATCGACTTCATCCTCGACCCCATTCTCGATCCCATCCACTTCGGTTTCGCCGCCTCGATCGCGCGCTATGTCGAAATTCGCGCGCGCGAGCCGCAGGCGGAAATCATGATGGGCACGGGCAATCTGACAGAGCTCACCGACGCCGATTCGGCGGGCGTCACCGCGGCCATGCTCGGGATTTGCTCCGAGCTCGAGATCCGCCACCTGCTCACCGTGCAGGTGAGCCCGCATACGCGCCGCACGCTGCAGGAGCACGACGCGGCGCGTCGTTTGATGTATGCCGCGCGGGCCGATCGCGCTTTGCCGAAAGGCTACAGCGACGCGTTGGTGCAAGTGCACGACAAGCGCCCCTATTCCGCGACGGCCGAGGAAATCGCCGAGCTCGCCCGCGAATTGCGCGACGTGAACTACCGCATCGACGTCACGCGCGACGGCGTGCATGTGTTCGCAAAGAATTTCCACCGCGTCGAAAAAGACGCCATGTCGCTCTATCCGCATTTGAATGTCGCGCAAGACGGCGCGCATGCCTTCTATCTCGGCGCGGAACTGATGAAGGCGGAGCTCGCCTATAAGCTCGGCAAGCGCTACCGGCAGGATGAACCGCTCGATTTCGGCGCCGCCATCGACACAAACGAAGAAGACGCGACCCGCTTCAAGGAAATGGGGCACACAATGCGCAAGGCCGGCGAGGGAAAAGGAAATGCCTCTGATACATGAATGCGTCGTCACGACGCTGACGAGCGAAGGCCAGCCGCATGTGGCGCCGCTGGGTTTAACCGAGGAAGGCGGCTATTGGATCGCCGCGCCCTTCAGACCCTCGACGACGCTCTTCAATCTCTCGCAAAACCCCAAGCTCACGGCGAGCTTCACCGATGACGCGCGCATTTTCGCGGCGCTCGTTACGGGCAAGCGCAGCTTTCCCTTGACCGATGTCCAGGACTGGCCCGCGCCACGGCTTACAGTTGCGCTCGCGCATGCCGCGCTGGAAGTCGAGCGCGTGGAGGAGGACGCGGTGCGCCCGCGCTTCTACTGCTGTGTGAGGCGCACGGAATCGCATCGCCCCTTTCTCGGCATGAATCGCGCCCGCGCGGCCGTGTTGGAGGCAGCCATTCTCGCTACGCGTCTCGACCGACTGTCGCGCGAGAAGATCGAGAACGAAATCGCATATCTGAAGATTGCCGTCGACAAAACGGCAGGCGACGCCGAGCGCGAAGCTTGGGAAATGGTGATGCAAAAGATCGCCGCGCATTTCGGGAAGGGCGCGGCGTGAACGCTGGGTTAATTGGCAAGCAGCGCCATCGCCGTCGCGGGCGCGCAATCGGACGCGGCGACGCGCAGCGCATCCGGCGCCGCGATGAATTCCGCGAAGTCTCGATAGGCGCGGCCCTGGGTCTGCGCAAGTCGCGCGACAAGGGTACGGCCAACGCCAGCGCCGATGATGGGCGCGTTTAGTGCGATTGCGCTGCGCGATGCGACGAGAGCGATTTGGTCCTCGATTGCGCGCATCTGCATGCGGGCGAAATGATCGGCGAGCGCGCGCGCTTGCCCCGGCGCGAGCTGCGCGGCGTCGAGACCGACGAGTCGCGCGAGACGCGCATGCGACCCCGCCGCCGTCTTAGGCCGGCCGTCGGCTGTCGGCGACAGATCGGCGCTGGTTTCTCCTTCTGGCAACTCGCCGAGCAGCCGGCGCACATCGGCCATCGAGGCAAAGGCTTCATTGACGAGCGGAGTCCACGCTCCGTTGACGGGCGCCCGCATGGCGTAGGCTTGCGGGGCGCCGCGCGAAAAGCCCGAGTAACAAAGTTCGCCTTTCGCCAGCCGCTCGGCGTCGGTCGCGCCAAGCGCCGATACGCGACCGTCGCTGATCGGCACGATATCCGTCGTCGTAGAGCCCATGTCGATGAAGAGCGCCTCGTCGCAATGTTGCGCGACGAGCTCTGCGCTAGCGCGCCAGTTCGCCGAGGCCACTGCTTCGGCGGCGTCTCTTACTTGCGCGCGGGCGATGAAGCCGCGCGCGCCAGCGTAAAAAGAAACCGCATCCGAGCGCAACTCGCGCGCGGCGATCGCCGCAACAGAAACGACGCCTTGCGTGCGATCCTCGAAAGCGTCGGACAACTCCGCCGTCATCGTCACGCGATGCTGCGTGGCCGGCCCGAGTTCTTCCAGCGCCTCGCGAATTGGCACCTCCAGATGCGCGAGTCCAGAATGCGGCGCGCAGGCCCGCTGCGTTATGGCGACGAGCCGCCCCCCCTCAGCGCGCGCCGCCTTCACATGGGCGCCGCCAATATCCCAGCCGATGACTGACATGTATTAAAAGCCCGGCAGCTGCCATCCCGAAGCCCCGTTCGCCGCCGAAATCCCGAGCGACAATGACAAGTTGCCCTGGACGATCCGGTTATGGCGATTTTGGGCGGAGCACGCCCAATACCTCCCCTTTACGGGGAGGTCGGCGGCCAAAGGCCGCCGGGTGGGGTTAGAGCCGCTACGATAGTAGCTGGGGCTACCCCACACCCGACCCCGCTTACCCGGGGCCACCCTCCCCGTAAAGGGGAGGGATAGTTCACGCCCAGATTTCCGAGGACGAAACCTGTTGCCCGCCCTCTCTGGACGCTGTCATACAACGCAAAAGGGGAGCCCTTCGGCTCCCCTCCAATTCCAAGCCTCGGTCCGAGACTCAGTTCGGCGCGAAGGGGTGCTTGGCGTCGTTGCGCTTGGCGACGACTTCGGCGGCCTTCGGCTCGCCGGCGACGGCGCGGGCGATGGCTTCCTTCGTGGCCTGATAGTTGTAGTCCTGGATCTTC
>JAMBEQ010000246.1 GCA_024506175.1 Methylocystis sp. | reverse complement strand
GCGGCCGGTCTGTCGAAGTCGAACGAAGGTCTCGGCGCGGTGGGCAACTACGCCTCGCTCGCGAACTACACCGCCCTCGGCGGCGTGCTGACCGTCTTCGCCCTGCCGAACTAAGCAGAGCGTTAGGTCGCGCAGAGCGCATTCCGCAAAAGTGACGGACTTTTGCGATAAGAATGCGCTCCGGATCTAGATCGAACTGGCGCTCGGCGAACCCTCACAACAAGGGAATCGCCGGGCGCCGTCTTTTAAGGCTGAAGAACCTGATCAGGGAGAGAATGATGAGATCGCCGCTTGCCGGGGCCTTGGCCCTGGGCGCCATGATGTTTGTGGGAACCTCCGCCATGGCCGAGGCGCCCGGAGACCCCAAGGCCGTGAAGTCGGAGAACGGCAAATATTTCGACGCGAAAGGCGATCCCACCTACAATGTCGGCGCCGATGGCGCGGTTGATTGGTACACCTTCTCCGGCTATCGCCGCTATCACGCCGAATGCCACGTCTGCCACGGCCCGAACGGCGGTGGCTCGACCTACGCCCCGGCGCTGAAGGAGTCGGTCAAGCGCTTCAATTACGCCGAGTTCGCTGGCATCGTGATCGGCGGCCGTCAGAACGGCAACAGCGTCATGCCGGCCTTCGCCGACAACAAGAACGCCGTCTGCTACATAGACGACCTCTACGTCTATCTCCGCGCGCTCTCGACCGGCGCTGTTCAGCCGGGCCGCCCGGAGAAGAAAGAGCCGGCTCCCGAGGCTTTCAAAAAGGCCGAAACTGAGTGCATGAGCGCCAAGTAAGGCGGCCTAACAGCTCGATTGGATGACCAAGAGGCTGATCAGATGATCGTCTCCCGCATATTCAAGCGCGGCGCGGCCGCGCTCGTGCCACCAGCCGGCGCCGTCGCGATTGTTTTCGCGGCGGCGTCGGGCTTTGCGCAGCATATGGGCCCGGACGCCGGCGCCAAAGGCTCCGACAATGCCGGCGGGATCGAGCTCATCGACCCGAAAACGCTGCGCGTCTGCGCCGACCCGAACAATCTGCCGTTCTCCAACGAGAAGGGGGAGGGCTTCGAGAACAAAATCGCGGAGCTGCTCGCCAAGAAGCTCGGGAAGGATTTGGCCTACGCCTTTTATCCCGGCGCGACGGGATTCGTGCGCAATACGCTGAACGCGCATCTCTGCGACGTCATTCTCGGCATGCCGCAGGGCAATGACCTCGTGCAGCCGACCAATCCCTATTACCGCACGACCTACGCCATCGTAACGCGTGCGGGCTCCGACCTCGACGGCGTCCAGAACCTGGATGATCCGCGCCTGACGGAAAAGAAAGGCCGCATTGGCCTCGTCGCCAATACGCCGCCAGGCAATGTTCTCGCCCGAAACGGCATGATCGGCCTCGTGAAGCCCTATCCCTTGATGGTCGACACCCGCGTCGATTCCTCCAGCGCTGCGATGATCCACGACCTCGAGAAGGGCGACATCGACGCTGCGCTCCTGTGGGGCCCAATTGCGGGCTACTACGCCAAGAAGTCGAATGTGAAGCTGAATGTCGCCTTGCTCCCGGAGACCCCTGGCGTGCGCATGGCCTTCCGCATCGGCTTCGGCGTCCGCAACTCAGACCAGAACTGGAAGCGGGAGCTGAATAATCTCCTCGGGCAGAACAGAGCGGAGATCGACGCGATCCTCGACGAATATGGCGTGCCGAGGCTCGACGAGTCTGGGCCGACCCTGCGGAAGACCCCGTGAAAGGCGGCGCAATTCTCGCCGCCCTGTTCATTCCGCTCGCGGCCGCGTCCCAAGCAGCGACGAAAGCGGCGGGCGAGCCCGATGGCTACCGGCTGGACACCTATCGCGCGCCCGTGCCTGCGACGCTGAAAGGCGCCGCGGTCATCGACACGGCGACGGCTTTCAAGCTCTGGCGCGAGAAGGCCGCAGTCTTTATCGACGCTTTGCCGCATGCGCCGAAGCCAGAAGGCCTGCCGCCGAACGCCGTCTGGCGCGAGCAGCCACGTTACGATATTCCCGGCAGCATTTGGCTGCCCGATACGGGTTATGGCGCGCTCTCAGGAGCCACGCAGGCCTATTTCGAAAAAGGCCTGGCCAGGGCGACTGGAGAGAACAAGGCGAAACCGCTGGTTTTCTATTGCCTCGAAGATTGCTGGATGTCCTGGAACGCCGCCAAGCGCGCCCTGTCGCTCGGTTATTCGAATGTCTCTTGGTATCCGCAAGGCTCAGACGGCTGGGCGGCCGCGAAACACCCAGTCGAAGAACGCAGGCCTGAGCCGCGGGAATAGAGCTACTCAATCTTCGAGCTGACCCTGCGCGCCAGCGCCCCGAAACGCTGTTCGATCAAAGCGGGGCTTTCGCACACATAGCTCACCATTTTGCGCTGCTCATCGAAAAGCCGCACGCGCCATTGGAGGGCCTCGGCAGCCTTCTTGATTGCCTCGGGGTCGGCAGGCTTTGCGTTTTGCAGCTCGTAAAAAGACTGCGTCTCCTGGCGGGTCTTTTCAGCCATTTCCTTCAGCCGCCGGCCGAAGCGGTCGAGCCCGTTGACCACATCGCGGCGTTCGTCGTTCATTTTTTCATAGAGACCGGCGAAAAGCAGCGTCGAACGCACTTTGAGGTTGTCACCCCCGCTTTTCGCGAAGTCGTCGATGAGCCTCTCCGCCTCTTCGATCGGCGTCCGCCGCGGCGCGATTTTGGCGACGAGATCGGCGACAACAGGATCGTCGCGCCAGCTTCTGCGCTCACTCTCGATTGATCGTCCCGTCCAGACGCTTCCCAGCGCAATCTCAGGCACGCGCACCTGCTTGCAGGGCCAGTCGCTCTGCACGGTTTGGGCGCAGACAGGAGCCAGGTTCGACGTGAGCAAAAACAGAGGAATCAACGCCCGTCGCAGGTATTCTCTTATCGATATGCGCCTATAATGCTTCATGCAGGTCATCCCCGTCATCGATATTCGCAAGGGCGTTGTCGTGCGCGCGATCGCCGGGCGGCGTTCCGAATACAAGCCAATCGAAACGCCCTTGGCGCGGACCAGCGCGCCGATGGACGTCGTCCTCGGATTGATGTCGGTTCATCCCTTCGAGGCTCTCTATATCGCCGATCTCGACGCAATCGAAGGGCGAGGCGAAAACTACGAGACGATCGAGGCGATCAGCGAGGCGACCGCGCACGCGGACCTTTGGGTCGACGCGGGATCGAAGCGCGCGGCGGAAATCAACCGTTGGCTTGCGCTGCCGGGAGTGAATGTCGTGGTCGGCAGCGAGACCTATGAGGACGCATGCGCGCTTTGCTCCTTCCGCGACAACCCGCGCGTTGTTCTTTCTCTTGATTTCTCGGCGCGGTCTTTTCTGGGCGATCGAGCGCTTCTCGAAGACGCAAGCCTCTGGCCGCAGCGCGTCATCGTCATGACCCTCGCGCGCGTTGGTGCGGGCTTGGGGCCGGATTTGATCAGCTTGTGTGAAATCTTGCGCCGGGCGGAGGGGAGGCGGGTTTTCGCTGCGGGCGGCGTGCGTAGCGTGGGCGACCTCGTCGCGTTGAAAGAAGCGGGCGCCGCTGGCGCTCTCGTCGCCACAGCCTTGCACGACGGCCGGCTTACGCGCACGGAGCTGACGCGGCTGGAGGCAAATAAAAGGGGAGCGCTTGGGCTCCCCTCTTCGACTTAAGCGTGCTTTCCGCTCATATCAGTTGGCGGCGAAAGGATGCTTGGCGGTAACGCGCTCCTGAACGACGCGCGACGCCTTGGGATCTCCCTTCATCGCGCGGGCGATGGCTTCCTTCGTGGCCTGGTAGTTGAAGTCCTGGATCTTCTGATCGTCGTTGGCTTCCCAGTGGATGAAGACGCCGACGCAGATGAAGAGGTCTTCGGCCTTGTCGAGCGGGATGACGCCTTCGGCGACCGAATCCGCAACGGCCTTGGCGACGCCGTGCTGAGCGGGGCCGAACATTTGCACGGCCTGCTTGGCGTTCTTGATCGTCACCTTGTTGAACATCATGGTGTAGGGCTTGACGAGCAGGTTCGGCGCGATGACCGCGAGCAGCGTCGTGAAGCCGTCCTTGTTGTTGACGAGACCGTTGGCGAAAGCCTTTTCCGCCGCCGAGCCGCGCGGGCCCATGATCAGGTCGATATGGGCGACCTCATTGCCGTCGCCGACGAGCGACTCGCCGACGCCCATCTTGGCGCTGCTGGAGCCGCCGAAGCCCGTCGTCGGCTTCGGAAACAGCGCGCCCAGAATCTTTTCAAAGAAAGAAGCCATTTGTTTTTTCCCTCCCGGTCCTGTTCGCGTCCAGCGGCGTCTCTTGCGCGCCCGCGCGGAGCCCGATTTTTTCAACCGACGCCCGAGTGACTGCGGCGCGTCTCTTATTCGGTCAAAAGAGGGAGCCGCTCTCGCAAGGCTCCCTCGATATTCCCTTTGCCTGGAGCGCTTTCGATCGAAAACGCTTCGGCGGCGCGAAATCAGTTCGGCGCGAAGGGGTGCTTGGCGTCGTTGCGCTTGGCGACGACTTCGGCGGCCTTCGGCTCGCCGGCGACGGCGCGGGCGATGGCTTCCTTCGTGGCCTGATAGTTGTAGTCCTGGATCTTC
>JAMBEQ010000245.1 GCA_024506175.1 Methylocystis sp. | reverse complement strand
TTTGAGCCAGGCGGAGGCGTAGACGAGCAGGGCGAAAGACGCCGCATGGCTTTCGGGAAAGCCATAGGTGCCGAAGCCCTCGATCTGACTGAAGCAGCGCTCGGCGAATTCGCGCGCATAACCCTTCTGCGTCATGCCGATGATCATCTTGTCGCGAAAGCCGCCGATGAGGCCCGCGCGTTTGAATGTCGCCATGGCGCGGCGCAGCTGATCGGCTTCCGACGGCGTGAAATCCGCCGCGACGATGGCGATGCGCATGGCCTGCTCCTGGAAGAGCGGCACGCCATAGGTGCGGCCGAGAACCTGCTCCAGCTCCTTCGACGGATAGGAAACCGGCTCCTTGCCCATGCGGCGGCGCAAATAAGGATGCACCATGTCCCCCTGAATGGGGCCAGGGCGCACGATCGCCACCTCGATGACGAGATCATAAAAGCAATTGGGCTTGAGGCGCGGCAGCATGGACATTTGCGCGCGGCTTTCGATCTGGAAGACGCCGGCCGTGTCGGCGCGCGAGATCATGGCGTAGACCCGGGGGTCTTCGGCGGGGATCGACGAGAGGCGATGCGCGATCCCGTAATGTTGCGCGAGAAGCGCGAGGCCTTTGCGCAGGCAGGTGAGCATGCCGAGCGCCAACACGTCGATCTTGAGCAGACCCAGGGCGTCGAGATCGTCCTTGTCCCATTCGATCGTGCTTCGGCCCTCCATGGCCGCGGGGGCTACGGGAATGACTTCATCGAGCCGCTCGCGCGTGATGACGAAGCCGCCAGAATGCTGCGTAAGATGGCGCGGGAAGCCTTCGATCTCCTCGGCGAGCGCCAGCGCCTTGGCGAAGCGCGGCTCGCGGGCGTCGAGGCCGAGTTTCGCAATATCCGCCCCACGACTGCCGCGCTCGCTGCCGCGCCCGAAGGCCGCGGACGACAGGCGGCCGACAAGATCTTTGGAGAGGCCGAAAGCCTTGCCGATCTCGCGAATGGCGCTTTTGCCGCGATAGGTGGTGACGGCGGCGGCGAGACCCGCGCGCTCGCGGCCGAAGCGCTTGTAGATATATTGGATCACCTCCTCACGCCGCTCATGCTCGAAATCGACGTCTATGTCGGGCGGCTCGTTGCGCGCGGCCGAGACGAAGCGCTCGAAGAGAAGATCGTGCTTTGTCGGATCGACTTCCGTGACGCCGAGACAAAAGCAGATGACGGAATTGGCCGCCGAGCCGCGCCCCTGCGCGAGTATTCCCTGCGCGCGCGCAAAGCGCATAATGTCGTGCACGGTGAGGAAATAGGCGGCGTATTTTAAGTCGGCGACGAGCGTCAATTCGCGTTCGAGCAGCGACGAGACATGGTCTGGAACGCCCTGCGGATAGCGCGCCCTCGCGCCCTCGCGCGCGAGCGCTTCGAGCGCCTCCTGTTCGCTTGCAAAACCTTCGCGCAATTCACTTGGATATTCGTAGGCCAAATCGGTGAGACGGAAATCGAGCGTTTGAAGAAAACGCGCGCTCTCTTCCACTGCCTCGGGCGCTTCCTTGAAAAGCCGCGCCATTTCGGCCGGGCTTTTCAAATGCCGCTCGGCGTTGGCGGCGAGGAGGAAGCCCGCTTCCTCGAGCGTCGTCTTCTCGCGAATGCAGGTCAGCGCGTCGGCGAGCGGGCGGCGCTCGGCGACATGCATATGCGCGTCATTGACGGCGATGAGCGGCAGGCCGAGTTTTTCCGCAAGCTCCAAGCGGGCGAGCAGGCGGGCGCGCGGGCGCGGGCCGAAAAGGGCGGTCGCCGCAAGCCAGACGCGGCCCCGCGCCGCCTCCAAAAGGGCAGGGGGCGGCGCGCCATTCTCCATGAGAATAAGATGCTGGCCTTCGGCGAAGTCGAGAAGGTCCGAAAGGAAAACCGCGCAATCGCCTTTCTCTGTGCGCATATTGCCGCGCGTCAGCAACCGGCACAGGCGCCCATAGGCGGCGCGGTCCTTTGGGTAGCAGAGAATGTCCGGCGTCTCGTCGCGAAAGACGAGCCGCGCCCCGACGGCAAGCCGAAAATCGCCGGCGCTCTCCTGATGCGCCCGCAGGTAGGAGAAGGCGCGCACGACGCCTGCGAGAGAGTTGCGATCGGCGACGCCGATGCCGCAATGCCCGAGCGCCAGCGCCGCCGCCGCCAATTCCTCCGGGTGCGACGCCCCGCGCAGGAAGGAGAAATTGGTGGTCGTCGCAAGCTCTGCGTAGCGGGGCGGCATGGGCGGGAAGGGGTTGCGCGTTCCCCTATTGTTCTAGATATTTTCTCCGGGCGTTCAAGTGAGGGTCGTGAGAATAAACCGGATTTGAACGTTTGCGGAGGTAAGGCAGTATTATGGCAAATCGGATTCGAATTTTCAGCGGTGATACCTTCATGCCTCCAGAGAGTGATATTACCATCAAGATAAATTTCATTGAGGGAGAAGGCTCTGCGGCGCGCGTCTTCGAGATTGCGGCGGAATTGATTCGAGCTTTTGAGGACCTTGATAGGGTTTTGGTCGCCTCGATTGATTCGAAAATCTCGACGCTCTTAGTGATTGAGGACGTCGAAAAGTCGAGCCTTTTGATCTTCATCCGAAATATTTTGCGGGAGACAGATGATCAAGCTCTCAAAGAACTTGATTGGAAACAACAGGTCGGCAAATACCTCGTTAAAGGCAAATACGTCATCCTCGAATGGCTCGACAGAAAAATCGAAGAGGGCGAGGCCGCCGATTTCGGGTCATTGTCTAAAACAATATCACGCCTAGCGGCTCAGACCAATGTTCGCCACCTTCCTGATTATCCACCCCCGAATCTCTCGCGGCTAGCTCAGCCTATGGACGCGATACAGAGGGCGAAAAAGAAATTCAAGAGTGGCGAAGGTTTGATTGTTACTCTTGATAGAGATGACTACAAGGTCAATCTAGGAGAAACTTGGATTCCGTCAGAGCGCTTGCCAGACTCTCTCTCTGAGCAGGAACTCACAAACGAGGCTGATTTGATCCTCGTAATCAAGATACCAGACTTTCTCGCGAAGAGCCAGTGGCAATTCAGGCTTGGGAAAGCACCCTTGTCGGCTCCAATTGAGGATGAAGATTGGATGGCCGAATTTCATCGTGGCGAACACATTATCAAACCCGGCGACGCCTTAGGTTTGACGCAAAATATGACGGCAACGGCGAGCTTATCGAGCAAAAGCAAACCGTTATAAAAGTCTACGGCGTCGTCCATCCTCCAACCCCTCCGAGGGAGTTGTTTGATGAAGAGTGACCCAGAAGACAGGTTCGACCAGCGAGCCTGAAGGCTCACGCCCCCATGCCCAATAAAAAAGGCCCCGCAGGGCGAGGCCTCGAGTCGGCGCGAAGCGCCCAAACTATACTTTGTTTTTCTCGAGCAGGACGCGCTCAAATGCTTACGCTTCAAAACTTCGACCTTTCTCAGTCGAAGACCGAGCCAAGACCCACGCCGACGACGCCGACCATGACGGCGATCGGGAGGATGGCGTAATTGCCGAGAAGGATGGCGCCGATCGCGCCGCCGATCGCGGCGCCCAGCAGGCCGCCAGCGATCTTGCCGTTGTAGCTTTCTTTCTTTTCTGCCGAACCCGCGCCGGCTTTGTTCATCGTCTCGTTCGACATGACATTTCCCCGGACAGTTGAATGGCGCGGTTTCTGGAAAGAAATCGCGCTACGATCGAGCCGCATCGAAAGTGTGCTAGCGCTCTCATGTGAGCGCGCGATGAGCGTTTTGTGGAGCTGCGATGATCGTTCGATGAAACGAGCGTCACGCCGGGGTCGCCGAAGCTTCGCATTCCGGCATAAGCCGCTCGCGGGCCGGCCTCTTTCCGGCAGCTGAGCAAAAACCAGCTTGTTCGAAGAATCTTTTGATCGATCTTTGGCTTTGCGCTTTTACGGCCGCTTAAGGGGAGCCCGCTTACCGTCAGACTGCTGATAAAGTGGCGCCGACGCCCCTCGCGCTTCGAGACGCCTGCTGCGCAGGCTCCTCAGCATGAGGGGCTTTTGCTCTCCATCAAGCGCTTAGGCCTCATCCTGAGGGGCGAGCGAAGCTCGTGTCTCGAAGGACGAGGCCGCCTCGGAGGTTCGTCAACAAACTACCGCCTAGCGTTTCTTCCGTTCTGTCCGCGCGCTCATTCGGCATGAGGCAACATGCAACTCGTTTCCATTCAGCTCTTGCGCGCGGCGGCCGCCGTTTCCGTGACGATCGGGCACGGCCAGGCTTTCATCGGCTTCCCCATGGAAAAGCTCGGGCAAAGCTACAACTGGAGCCATCTCCTTCCCTGGGGCGCCGGCGTCGATCTGTTCTTCGTCATCTCCGGCTTCATCATGGTCTATGCGTCGGAGCGGCTCTTTGCGCAGCCGAGGGCGGCGGGCGTTTTCGTATGGCGCCGACTGACCCGTATTGTTCCGCTTTACTGGGCGACGACGGCGTTCCTGCTCACAAGGGATGTCGTCAAGCGGCAGTTCGGATGGGACGCCGCAGACCTCGTGACGTCCTTCCTTTTCATTCCCTGGGATACGTACCACAACGGCGTGCCGCGTCCGATTTACTCGCTCGGCTGGACGCTGAATTACGAGATGTTCTTCTATGCGACCTTCGCCCTCTTCATCGGCGCTCGGCGCGAAATCGCGGTCGCGCTGGTCACGGCTTTTTTCTCGGCGCTCGTGCTAGTCGGATCTTTCCACTCGTTCGAAAATCCGATGCTGCTGGTGTGGTCTCAGCCGATCGTGCTCGAATTTGTCTTCGGCATGGGGCTGGCTTTGCTGGCGCGTCAGGGGTTCACGCTTCCCGCTCCGATGCGCGGCTTTTTGATTGCCGCCGCCGTTGCGGCCCTGCTGAGGGATTTCCTCGACTCGCCTGCGCATCCGTACGACTGGATGACGCCCAATGATTTCGGGCGCGTCTTCGCTTGGGGCGTTCCCGCCGCCATGCTCATGGCGGCAGCCGTGCTGAAGCCGGCCTCGTCTGCAACCGCCTCCGGTCTCACGCGCGCCGGCGTGGCGCTGGGGGACGCGTCCTATGCGCTTTATCTCTGTCACCCGATCGTGATGGCGGCTTTCTCCAAAGGATGGTTTGCGCTCACCCTCGACGGGCTGTTGCTGGCGCGGGCGGGCGTAGCGCTCGAAGTTGCGCTCTCCATTGTCGTCGCGCTTGCGATTTATAGGCTGTTCGAGCGCCCGACGACGCGTTGGCTGCAAGGGCGTTTCTGGGAGCGCGGCGTGAAGCCGGCCGCGGGCGCGGCGCCTCGCGCTTCGACCTGAACGCTTCAGCGCGTCTTGTTATCCTCAACGCGCAGCCGCGGATAGTTGCGCGCGGCGCCGGGCTCGGCGACGTCGCCTGGCAAGAAATTGAGACCCGCTGTCGCGACGATCGCGGCCTTGCGAGTCCCAAGAACCGAATTGTGCGCGATGACGGCGTCGCCGGCTCCTTCTCCCGTCGCGAAAGCCAAGCCGTAATCCAGGCCCTCGATGCGATTGCCTTCCGCGCGCAAGTTCTCGCGCCAACCGCCGAGACCTATGCCGATCCAGCCGGGCCCGACGATCGTGTTGCCGACGATGTCGCAGTTTTTCTCGCAGACGATGCCGGTCAGCCACATCATCTGCGGACCGAAGTCGGGGTCGGGATGCGTCTCACGCAAGCCAGTGATGGTGTTCCCGGCGACTACCGCGCCATCCGTGCCGCGATCCGCGTTGGCCACGCCGATGCCGGCGCCAGCGTCATGAATATTGTTGTTTTGGAATGTCGAGCGCTTGGCGCCGAATTCGGCGTACATGGCTCTTTCGCCGAATGTCTCACAGTCGTTGCCGATCACGGCGACGTCATGGCCGGCGTTGTTGCGGACCGCCGAATAGGCGCAGCGTCGGATCTTGTTGTTCTCGACGCGCAGGCCGCCCGCCGCGAAAACAAGCACGCCATTCCCCCAGGGGCCGTTTCCGCCCGAGAGATTGCTTATGTCCTCGATAAGATTGTCCCGCACCCGCGACCCGTCGTAGCGCCCCACGCTCGTCGCCCAGAAGACCGCGCCGTCATCCCCGCAACGACGCAGCTTATTGCTATCGACGTCCACGCCGAGGCTGTCGAGGGAAAAGAATCCCGCGTCTTTTGCGTCCTCGATTGTATTTCCGGCAAATCGCCCGCCGCAGCGCGCCAGATTGACCGCACGAGCCGTCGAGTTGCGGAAGACGCAGCCCTTAATCGAAAAATCGAAAACGTCGCTGAAGTCGATGATTCCTTGCTCGCGCGGGATGTTGCCATCGGCGGCGTCGAAGGTGACCGCCTCCAGGACGATGTTTTTGGCGAAGCGGGCCGTGAGCAAGGGTCCCGCGCCGACCAGCCTCAGCGTCGAGCCTCCGGGCGCGCCGATGAGTCTTGCGCCGTCCGGGAGGTCGAGCGTGCGGATCGGTGTGACGCCTGGCGCAAGCCTTACTGCCGCGCCTTTCGCTGCGGCCTCGCGCAGCTCGATGGAAAGGGTCCGTGACGCTTGCGCCGCGCGGGCTGCGAAAGCGGAAAACGCGCCAGCCGCGCCGAGCCGTAAGAGAGCTCGGCGGGAGAGCGTGTGGCCGACAACTCTCTTCATCGGCTTCCCGTTATCGCCGCGCATTGGCGCCCAAGATGGCGCGCGCCTTCTGGAAACAGAATAGCCGGCGCTCGTTTGAGCGCCGGCTATGTGTTTGTGAGGCCTTTACTGCGCGGCGGGCTCGTCAGCCGGCGCGTCGGCCTTCGGCTTCGGCTTGGCTTTGGGCTTGGGCTTCGGCTTGGGCTTCGGCTTCGCGGGCGCCGGCGCGGCTGCTTCCGGGGCGGGTGCGGGCGCTTCGGCAGCCGCCGGCTCCGGCGCAGCCACCGGCATGGCGGCAGGGGCGGGCGCTTGCGCCGCGGCGGGAGTGGGCGACGGCTCCGGCGCCGCCGGCGCCTCTGCGGCCGCGGGCGTCTCAGCAGCGGCAGGGGTCTCGGGGGGGGCCGACTCGGCCGGCGGCGCGGCGGAAACGTCGGGCGCCTTTGGCGCTTCCTCCGCCGCCGGGGCAGGCTCCGCTGGGGCCGTCTCGGCCGAGGGCGCTTCCGTCTTCGGCGCCGTCAACTTCTCGATCGCCGACCTCAGGGAGGCGACGCCTGCGCTCGGGGCCGCATAGACGCCGAGGCCGAAGCCAATTACGCCTGCGACGAGAGCCGTCACAATGGTCGATAAAACACGCGCCATTCGATGCGTTCCTCCAAATGTCGTTGTGCTCGTGCTAGTCGTGCCAAGCAGCACTCAAATACGTGTATTGTTGGATCGTAGCAATTCCGAGGCCGACAAATTATTCGCGCGGATTTTTTTCGATCACCCAGCTCGCCTTGGATTTCCTTGACTTTACAGGCGTCCGTTCAAACGTTGCGGTTCCCCTTTCGGGGCCTCGTCCCGGCGCCACGGCCAGCGTCCTTCGATTTCTACCTCGAGCGAGAAACTCAGAAAGGTCCGAATCAAAACGATCAGACCCAGCACGAAGAGATTGTCGATCGAAGGGGTGACCGCGACTGTGCCGATAATATCCGCGGCGACGAGCAGCTCGAGCCCCAGCAGAATCCCCCGCCCGAGATTGGCTCGGTAGCGCCGCAGGGCCGCCTGCCATTCTCCGGTCGTCACGCCGCCAGCAAGAAAGGCCAGCGTCGCAACGAAAGCCGCGATGACAATGACGGTGACGCCAGACGCTTCGATCATCGTCGAGGTTTGCTGCAAGAGAGGATTGATCTCCGCTCGGGCGGGCCAATGAAGCGCATCGAAGTTCATTGCCACGTCCAATCTCCTGCAAACCCGACGGGAGTCTTTTGACGCAAGTCCGCGATTGGGCGAGACTGCCGGGAAAAGCGAAAAATGCAAGATCGCGGGTTGCGCATGGCGCTCGCTAAATTGGGGAAGAGCGATGAGGAACAGACAGATTTACGCTGCAGTCGCCGCCGCGGCGGTGGCGTGTTTCGGCGTCGGCGGCGCGCATGCGCAGAACGTCGCACAGGCTGCTATGATGGAGAAAAAGTTTGCGTCAGCCGACAAAGACGGCGACGGCAAGCTCACCCCCGAGGAGGCCAAGGCCGGCATGCCCCGCGTCTCGGCGAATTTCGCGAAGATCGACAAGGGCAGCAAGGGGTTCGTGACGGTCGAGGACATTAAGGACGCGATGGCGTCGATGGGAAAGTAAACGAAGGGGCCTCAATCGTGAATTGAGGCCCCTGGCGCCCCGGGTGGAAGGATAGAGCCGCCCGATTGCGACGGCGCCAGCAATTATGAGACCTTGCATAGGGCGTCTTTATCCCCAATCTGAGAACCGTCAGTTTGAGCGCCGGTTTTATGGGCCAGCCGGAGTCCCATGTGCCGGGCTCGAGGAAGGAAAATAGGAAATGGGGGGGAGTCTAGGCCCTAGGAAAGCCGCCAGCCTGGACAAACTGGCGTCGAATTTCATCGGCGGCCTTTCCGCGACGCTCCCGAGCTTCAGCAATACGAACAAAATCTGCATAGAGGCATGGAAAGCCAGTTACTTCGCCTCTGAATACACGGGAGATTCAGGGTTCTTCAACCAGCTCTGCGAATATGCGGAAAAACATCCCCTCGATGGGCAGATCGAAGGCGTCGCCGCGATCATGTACGCCATCGACGAATATGTCAGCACCGGAGATTGTCTAAGAAGCTGCGATGGCGAGGCGATCGCTGTCAGACGCGCGGCGATCAAGACCGCTGAGCTTTCCCTGTCGGCGACATTGGCGCGTTACCGCGACGTTGTGCCCCAGACGATCAGGGCGACCCGCGCGCTGCTTTCCATGGCGCCGCTTCTTGTCGAGCGTCTTGCCACTGAGTTCGGCAATATCGACGGTGATGATGTCGCGGAGGACGGCGCCTGATCTTCGGGCTGCCTCCGCCATTCTGCGAAATCTGCCCAACGCATAGGCACGCGTCTACCGGCACCGTTGGAACATGCTATAATTTCAAAAGAAACTGAGCTGGCCTCTATTTTGCTTCATTGCATCCGCGTTATGGCGAAGAGGTTGCGCCCATGAGAAGGATGCTTGCTGCGATCTTGCTGTTTGCGGCTGTCGGATCTGCCAGGAGCGAGGACGGGGCGAGTGTGGTCCCTAAAGCAAGAGACTCGGAGGCGACCAGGGAATATTTCGACGGCCGCGGGCGTCTGATCGGAAGCGTCACGAAGATCGGCGGCGTCACCTTCTTCAACGGCCCTGACGGGAAGCTTGTGGGAACGGCCGAGATGGTAGACGGGCGCCGCACCTACAAGGCCTACTGAGGCAAAGGCGCGCTGCGTCGTCAAGAAAGGTAAGAGTCGCTCGGTCACGCTACCGGAGCGGCGGCGCGCCAGTGAAATGATAAGGCACGCCAGCCGCCACCCTTATGAATTCATGACCTAACCACCACCGCCGTTCCCACCTTCACTCGGCTGAAGAGGTCCGTAACGTCGTCATTGGTCATGCGGATGCAACCGGAGGAGACCGCCTGGCCGATCGTCCAGGACTCGTTGGAGCCGTGGATGCGGAACATGGTGTCCTTTTCGCCAGAGTAGAGATACATCGCGCGCGCGCCGAGTGGGTTGTCCTCGCCGCCCGCCATGTGGCGCGGGAGGTCGGGGCGGCGCTTCAACATTTCCTTTGGCGGCGTCCAATCCGGCCAGGCTTCCTTGCGGCCGATATGGACCCGACCCTTCCACGTAAAGCCCTCGCGCCCGACGCCGATGCCGTAGCGCATGGCCTTGCCGTTCGCGAGCGAGAGATAGAGATAGCGGCCCTGCGTATCGATGGTGATCGTGCCAGGGCGTTCGTTCGTCGGATCGGAAACGATCTCGCGCGTCACGGTCGGATATTCGCGCTGCAGGCGCGTCTTAATTGTGGTTCGTAGGAGGCCTTCTGCGCCCCGCCATAATAGGCGTTGTAGTCCGGCGCGTCGGCGGGAGCAGCTTCTTCGAAGAGAGCCAGGAAACCACTGTCCTCGGCACAGGCGCCTGTCGAAATGGCGCTGGCGATGAACATGAAGGCAGTGGCGGTCAGGAGGCGGTGATTGAAATGAGACATTTCTGTGGCTCCGCAATTTCTGACGAGAAGAATGCGAAAGCCGAGCAAATCGTTCCATGCGCCGACGCACATAGGTGAATCAGAGGGTAAACTTGAAGCGACGGTACGCTTAGCGCGTTTCCAACCGCATGCGAGAGCCGGAAACGCGCCAATCAAAAAGTCGTGGATCGAATGCTTTCCGCGAAAGTCTTTCGAGAATTTTGGACGCGCGCTGGAGAAGCGTCAGGGCGCTGCGGGCTTCCAGGAATAATCATCCGCCCGATTGGGCCGCGGCGGCTGGTCGCCGCCCTTGACGAAGACATGCCGGGCGAGCGCCTGCGAACTGGCGCCAGCCGCCGCCTGGGCGGGGGTGCGCCTGGCGAGCTCCGAAGACGCGCCCGGCGACGGCGCCCCATACAAGGATTGCACGGGCCCGATGGCCGGCCGCTCGGGCAGCGTCGGGGCTTCGGTGGAAAGCGGCTTTACCGGCGAGTGGAAGAGAACAGGGGCGGCCGGCGCCGACGCAGGAGCAGCCGGCTGCTGCGCATTCGCTGCGGGTGGGGCGGGTGAGGGCCCTTGTTCTGGCGCCGTCGGCTTATGCGCGTCGTATAGCTTCTTGATTTCATTCGCGACGAAATGCGCGACGCTTAGCGCGCCTGCGTCGGTGAGGTGCACGCCATCGGCCGTACGCAACTTCACGATCTGGCCGTTGATATCAGGACCAAAGGCGCTGAACTGACCTCGTTCGTCGGCGAGGGCTTCCCAGAGATCGACGTAGACCCCGCCACTCTTCTCTGCTTGGGCCCGAAAGATATCGTTCAGTTTTCCCATGTCGGCGGAAAAATTTTCATTTTTCATCACTGGGAGACCGACCCATACCACCGGAATTTTCTTTTCCCGAAACGGCGCGATCATCAAATCGACGCGTCCAGCGTAGATTTCGCGCCAGCGCGCGGAAAAGGCTTCTTCGCTCTGGGCGCCCAGGCGCAGCATCTGCCGGTCGTTCGTGCCGATCATCACCACGGCGACGTCGACCTTCTGCGCGCCGTTGGCTATTTCCTTCGCCGCCTTCGGCCAGTCGTAGAAGTCGTCGCGCACAAGGCCCGAACTTTCCTTGCCCTTCCCTATGATTCCAATGTCGGGGTTGTCGGCGAAGGTCTCCTCGAGCCCGTTAGCGAGAAGGACGCCGAGCGAATCTCCCATCACGGCGACGAAATAGTTCGCGGCGACCTCCGGCTTGTCCTTCGGCTCCGCGGTTTGGCTCTCGTTCGGCGGCTCGCTACGTCTCTGCGCGCGCCTTGGAGGGGCGCGCTCGCCGCTGCGCCAGTAGGTCGGCGGCCGGTTTTCCTGATGCGGCATGATCCGGCGCATGCGCGGGTAATCTGGCGCGCGGGGAGCAGGCGCGCGCCTGAAGTCGAAAAGGCCGCCGAAAAACTCGGTGAACGGATCCTGGGCCATGGACGCTGGGGCGCTCGCGATGATCATGGCGAGCGCCATAAGAATCATCGAGAGCGCACGGCGCGGCGAGACTTTCCGAGCTTTGCAATGAGCAGCCATGGGGGGAAGTATAAGGGCCATTTTCGCTCATCGCCAAATCGGAGCTTGACGCGAGCGTTTTCCTTCCCCCCAATTCGCCCCGGGTGATCAGGGGGATTCTCATGTCAGGCAAGGGATTTCGGCGCGGTGTCTTCCGCTACGCCCTATCCATCCTAGCGCTGGGCGCTGGCGCCGCCGCCGCCGAACCGCTCCAGGACGTGCCGCCGGCGGAATATCGCTACCCGCCATACACGGGGGTTTTGCCCTTGTGCTCGGACCCCTTCATTCTGACGGAGATCGCTTCGACCTTCGCCGCGCGGGAAGCCGAATACTGGAACTCCGGCCTCGCCATCGCCGGCTTCGAAACCGCGATCGAATATGGCTATCGAACCTCCGGGCTGAGCTATATTCCCCGCCGCTATTGCCGCGGCGAGGCGCTGTTCAACGACGGCGTACGCCGCCTGGTCGTCTACAACATCGGCGAGAATCTTGGCTTCATCGGGTTCGGCTCGGGCGTCACCTGGTGCGTCGCCGGGCTTGACCGTAACCACGCTTTCAGTCCGAATTGCCGCGCGGCCGGGCCTTGAGCGCGGGCCGCGACACAGCGGCCAAGAGGTTTTCGATGTCGAGCATTTCAGTGATGGCGCGCGCGGCGGCGCTTTTCTCCGTCTTTCTGTTTATCGCCTTCGGCCCTCCGGCGAACGCCAAGGACGATGATTGCATCCTCGATCATTGCGCCGACAAGCTGCCGCCAAAGCCGCAGCCGGACGCAAAGCCGACACCCGCCCCGGCGTCTGAATCCAAGAGCGAGGCCGGTTTGCGCGGCGGCGCGCCATCCGGCGATTTTGACTTTTACGTGCTGGCCTTAAGCTGGTCGCCGGGCTTTTGCGACAGCGTCGACGGCTCGCATGACCAATGTGAGCCGGGGAAGGGGCTGGGCTTCGTCCTGCACGGGCTCTGGCCGCAATATGAGCACGGGTTCCCGAGCGATTGCGATGGCGCGCGCTCGCCCTCGCGCATTGCGCTTGAGCGCGCCAAAGGGCTTTTCCCCGACGAACGCCTTGCGCGTTACGAGTGGCGCAAGCACGGGACATGCAGCGGCAAAAGCCCGAGCGATTATTTCGCCGACGTCGCCCGCGCCCGTGAGGCGGTGACGATCCCCGCCGCCCTATTGAAGCCGACGGACACTCAGACCTACACGCCGATCGACATCGAACGCGCTTTCTACGCCGCTAATCCGCGTCTGAGGCCGGGAATGGTGTCGGTCGCCTGTCGCCGTGATGTGCTCGAGGAGGTTCGTATCTGCATGTCCAAGGACTTGCGAGAGTTCCGGGCATGTCCGGAGGTGGTGCGGCACGGCTGCCGCCAGCGCGAGATTTCCGTGCCGGCGCCGCTGTGAACCCGTAAGCGCCATGACTTGCGGCTGGAAATGATCAGGCCGATACAGCGGCATGAACTATCGCCACGGCTTCCACGCCGGCAATTTCGCCGATGTCTTCAAGCATGCGCTGCTGGCGCGCCTGCTCGTGTATCTTGCGCGCAAGGAAGCGCCCTTTCGCGTGATCGACACTCATGCAGGGGAGGGCGCTTATGATCTTGCCGCCGACGAGGCCGAGCGCACGATGGAATGGCGGGGCGGGATCGGCCGCCTAGCCGATCTCTCCGGCGCGGACGATGAGACGCGCGCGCTGCTCGCTCCCTATCTCGATTGCGTCGGCTCTTGCGGCGCAGATGGGCGGCCGGGGCTATATCCCGGCTCCCCGCTCATCGCCGCGCGGCTGATGCGCGAGCAGGATCGCGCCGTTTTCTGCGAGCTGCGTCCCGACGCTTTCGAGGCGCTGCGCTATCGCTTTGGCCGCGACCCGCGCGTCAAGACGATCCATATCGACGGCTATACGGGCCTCGGCGCCTATGTGCCCCCCAAGGAGCGGCGCGGCCTTGTGCTCATCGATCCGCCATTCGAGCGGACTGACGAATTCGCGGCCATGTTTTCCGCCTTCCTGGGCGCCTATAGAAAATGGCCGACCGGCGTTTACGCGCTATGGCATCCTTCCAAGGATGCGCAAGGCGAACGCAGATTTCTCGATAGCTTCGTGCGGGAGGGCGTGAAGCGGACGCTGCGTTTGTCGCTTGCAGTGGCGGGCGGCGGCGACGGACTAAGGCGGACGGGATTGGTTGTGGTCAATCCACCTTTCGTCTTCGAGGAAGAAGCGCAGAGAATCCTTGCCTTCCTGACTCCAAAACTCGCGCAAGGGCAGGGGGCAGGTTTCGAGATCGAGTGGCTGACGGGCGAGTGAGCGAGCCAATCTGGCGCATGGGTCGCTAGCTTTCCGATTCGCTCAGAGAGCGCGCTGGAATGCGCAGGATGCAAAGTCCCTTTTTGTGGTAGAGGCCCTCGCAGAAGGAGATTTGGCCGCCATTACGTGCGGATCATCTTTGCCCAAATGTCGTAAAGTTCGCGCAGGCTCTTCCCTGTTTTTCTCTTGCTCACTACGCCATACGCGAGCGTGATCAATAGCCTTACAGGGTTGAGCGGCACAGGGCCGAACCCTACCAAGACTGGCTGCCCATAATCCGCATCCGTCTTGTTTCCGAACCGCTGATCCCACTGCAAGGCATCGTGATTCTTCAAGAAGACTTGGCTGAAATACATCCCTGTATCCATAGCCAGAGAGAAGGTGCGGTTCGTTAGTTCCTCTTCTGGAATTTCGATCGGAATGGAAGATCGGTTTCTAATCTCCTGGATTTCATCTCCCGTCCTGGGCCGCGTTTCGACCTGTGCCGCAAACCATTCACCTAACCGATCCAGTGAGGCCGGCGTAAAGTCAGCCCTCCATGTCTCGAACCCTGGCGTCTGCTTTACCGCATTGGTCAGTTCGTCCAGCCGTTGCAGCGAGATGTTTTGGAACCACGCGAAATAATCCTTAAGCTCCTCTTTGGGCATCTCCCGGAATTTCAGCGTGAACGGTGATTGTATCGTTGCGTAGGTCATGGTCAATGAATGGTGACGCTGATGCCGCTCTGGTGCAGCATGTTCAGCAAGGGTTGCGATAGGCCACCGACGCCGGTAACAGGGCTTTAGAAGAAATGCCAAGTCACCCCATGATTCTTCGCTACTCGCCCGCCTCGCCCTACGCGCGGAAAATCCGCATCGCCGCCGATCTCCTTGGGCTCGCGGGGCGGATAGAGGTCGTTCCCGCCAGCACGACCGATCCCACCGACACGCTGCGCAGCCAAAACCCCTTGGGCAAGATTCCGACGCTTATCCTCGAAGATGGCTCGGCGATCTACGATAGCCGCGTCATCGCCGAATATCTCGACCATCTGGGCGGCGGAATGCTCATTCCCTCGGAATCGGCGCGCCGCTTCGGGGCGCTGCGCCTACAGGCGCTGGGCGACGGAATAAACGACGCCGCGCTCCTCATCCGTTACGAGACTGCGACACGGCGACCCGAGCTGCGCGACCAGGAGGCGATCGATCTGCAGCAGGGCAAGATCGATCGCGCGCTCGCGACGTTGGAGGCCGCGCCGCCAACGGGAGACGTCGATATCGGCCAGATCGCCGTGGCCTGCGCGCTGGGCTATCTCGACCTGCGCTTCGACGGAGCGTGGCGGGCGGCGCATCCGAAGCTCGCCGCCTGGCTTGCGGGTTTCACGGCGAAGGTTCCGGCCTTCGAGGCGACGAAGGCCTAACCGGGGCCTCTTTACATGAGAGACTTCAAGAATCATTGTCCATACCGACCTCTTTATGGGTCCGAGCCTCTAGCGCGGGGTGAGCGTCAGCGACACCTTGCCGCGTTGCCTGCTGTCGTCCCCCTCCGTCAAATATAAGAAAATCACCTTAGCTACCGCGGGTTAGCTCGGATGTTGGGCCCTCCGGAAAAGTATTTTGCCGTTACGCGACCTGACGCTAACAAGGAAACGATAGGGCGCGTCTACGAGATTGGGCTCCTACTTCGCGAAGATCGGCAAGGGGCCGAATTTTAATCGAGCCACACGCTGCTAGACTGTCCGCTGTCCCAGCAATCCAGCGCCACAGCATGGCCCTGGATCGCTTCCCTTCCCGGCAACGACGAGCCGCTCAAAAAAGAAGCCCGCCTTTCCCAACCGCTAGCTCGCCGGGGCTGCGCCGCCGTTTCCGCCTGGAATGCGCAGGCGCAGGCCGGGATAGATTTTATCGGGGTCTTTGAGCATCGGCTTGTTGGCTTCGAAGATTTCCCGGTAGCGCGCGCCGTCGCCATAATGGTCCTTGGCAATCTTCCAGAGCGTATCGCCTTGGACGACAACATAAACGCCCGATGGATTTTCAGGGTCGGCGTCTGGCGCAACAAGATTGTTCTCGATCTGCGCCACGCCTTTAGTGTTGCCGACCGTCAGCACAATCTTTTCCATTTCCTCGCGGGAGTTCACGGCGCCGTTGAGCGTCACCTTGCGGCCGTCAACCTCTATGTCGACTCCCGAGACGTCGAAGCCGTAGCTTTTCAGCTCCTTCATCAGCGCCTCGGCCGGCGCCGCCGCGTTGTCGGTTGCGCCAGCCGGGGCAGGGGCCGCCTTGCCCTTGCCGGTGAGAAAATCCAAAATGCCCATGTCAGAAGCCTCCTCAGGACGCTCTTCACGCCGAGAGGATAACTAAGCGCGCCTCGTCGCTGCGAAAGGGCTATGGGTCACGCAGCGACTCCGGGTTGGGCCATTCAAGCGCTGTCGGCTGCGGAGCTCCGGCCCCGCTCTGCGGCTTTCTTTTCCGCCCGCGCCTTGTCCCTTGCGATCGCCTTCGCGCGGTTTTCCGCGATGCGCGCTGCAAAGCTCGGATTCTCGGCGACGGCTTCGCCAATCAGCCGGTCAGAGGCCGTTTCGATCGCGTTTTGAAGCTTTTCGAAGAATTCGCGCGTCGACAACCCTGGCGCAATGACGGGCAGGAATTCGATCACGACCGTGCCAGGATAGATCAGGAAGGAGCGGCGCGGCCAAAACAGGCCGGCGTTGAGCGCCACGGGCAGCGCCGACACATTCGAGGCCGCGTAAAGATGAGCGACGCCGATCTTGTAAGCGGGTGGGGCGCCCGGCGGACGGCGCGTGCCCTCGGGAAAGATGAAGAGCTGGCGTCCCTCGGCAAAAAGCTTCTTCGACTTCTCGATGAGTTGCGGGAGCAGTTTGCCACCCTTGGCGCGGTCGATGGCTATCTGCTCGGCCGCCAGCATGTACCAACCAAAGAAAGGGATCCAGACCAGCTCGTGTTTGAAGATGTAGCTGAAGTCCGGAAATCGGGTTGGCAGGACGAAAGTATCCCAAATCGACTGGTGCTTGGCCGCGACGATGACCGCCCCTTTGGGAATATTCTCGAGCCCGCGAAACTCAACTTTCGTGCCGCAGATTTTGTCCAGGAGCCACAGCGAATTGCGGCCCCAGGCGCGGCCGAGCTCCTGCGACGCTTGCCGGCGCATGAAAAGCCCGGGAAGCCAGATCAGCATCAGCCCGAACATGTTTAGGAAGAAAAGGACCTGAAAGACGAGCGAACGCAGATAGATCATTGGCGGCGCTTCCTAGAGCGCATGCCGCAAAAGTTGCAGACTTTTTGCGCTCTGAATTTCTGTTCTGGCGATTTCCGTCGTTCGCATGATTCCATGCAAGCGGAAAGCGCGCTAGCGGGGGCCCGCGCCTTTTACGCCAGTCGCCACGCCCTTAACAAGGCGCTCACTGCGAGGCGGCTTCGCTCGCGCGCGAGGGAGCGATCTCGAGGCCGCTATCGTTATGGCGCAAGGTGATGCGCATAAGGGTGCCGAGGTATTTCAAATATTCGCCCCCCAGAAGTTTCATGACGTGCGCGTCGCTCGCCCAGCCTGCGACGTTTACATGCTCGCTCACGACCGGGAAGGGATGCAGAGTCACATCCGGCAATTCGGCCGAGAGCTCGGCCAGCGCGCGGGGCATATGGTAATTCGAGGTGACCACGATGAGCGAATGGGAGATGTTTCGCGCCTCCGCCCATTCCCGGGTTTCGCGGGCGTTGCCGATCGTGTCCTTGGCCTGATAGCCGAGATCCACGCAGCATTTGAACAAGTCGCGCGACACAGGCAAGATCTTGGCCAGCAAGGAGCTCCGGGTCCCGCGATTGACGCCCGTGATGAGCATGCGTCGCGCCTGTCCGCGCGCAAGCAGCTCGGCGGCGTCAACCACACGGTCGGACCCGCCGGTAAAAACGACAATCCCCTCCGCCTTGACTGTCAGGCGCGGCTCGATGCGCGCCAGGGATAAGGCGAACCACATATAGCCCGCAGCAAACAGCAGGGAGCCGAGCGCAAGGGCGCTGAGCGCCGTAATGGCCACGGCGCGCCCCAACTCGACGTCTGCAGCGCCAGCGTGGCGCTCCCGCGCCATCACCTTGCCATCCCTCCCGATTCTTTGCCGACCGCGTATCGAGGCGCGATTCCTGGACAGATATATGGTCATAAACCGGCGACCCGGGCGAGGGCTGTCATCCGAGCCGCCGCAGATGGCGGAAGACGATTGCCTGCGAGAGACGCCCCGTGACGAGCGCGATGCCGGCGGCGAGCATGAGGATAATCACGAAGCCCTCAGGCCCAATGGAGAAATCGCCGAAGATCGCCTCCATTTGCTCGGCGCCCGCCGTGGCGCGCCAGCTGTGCGTGAGGGTCTTCGCGAGCATTAGGGAAGCTATGGCCGCGCCGCCGCCGATCGCGGCCCCGCGCAGGCCCAGGGCGAGGAAACGGCGCTCGAATTCGCGCGCGATGAATGTGTCGGCGGCGCCGACGATATGCAGCACCTCGACAATCTCGCGATTGGTCGAGACCGCCGCGCGCGTCGCGGAAGCCACCGCTATGCCCATGGCCCCCACGATCAGGATGAAGATCAAGGCTGAGACGGCGACTACCGCGCGCGCCATGTCGCCAAGGCGCTCGAGAAAGAGATGATGGTCGTCCAGCACCGCGCTCGGAACTGCCTCGGCGAGTTCGGCGCGCAGGACCAAGAGATCGGGCCGCTGTTTAGGGTCGAGCTTGACGACGACGATGCGGGGCGTGGGCAACTCCGAGAGGTCGAGGCCTTCTCCCAACCAGGGCGAAAGCAGGGCTTCCGATTCCGCCTTCGTGTAGATCTGGGCCTCGCGCACGCCGGGGGTGTTTCGCAGGATCTCGGCGGCCGTTTTGAGATCGGCTTCCATGTCGCGTCCGGGCGTCGGGCGCAGCTGGAGGCTCGCTTCGCTCGACGCCTCCGCGCGCCATTCCACGCTCGCTTGCGAGACGAGCAGGGCGGCGCTGGCCGCGAGGGCGGCAAGGAAAGTCATGATCGCGATCACGATCACAAGCGATCGGCCCGCCACTGAGTCGGTGGGCACGAGCGGCGACCGGAAGGCCAGGGCGTCCTCCTCCGCGATGGTTTCCTGCTCGCGCAGGACGCCGGCGCGCGTAAGGAGAGCGGCAAGGAAAGGCGGCAGAGCCATCTGGTTTTACTCGAAAATATGCAGGCGGCCGTCCGCGAGCACGAGGCGCCGCGCCGCTTCGTACTGGTCCATCAGGCTCAAATCATGGGTTGCGATGACGACCGCCGTTCCGGATTTATGCAGCTCCACGAACAGACGCAAAATGCGGCGCGCAAGGGTCGGGTCGACGTTTCCGGTCGGCTCGTCGGCGAGAAGGAGCTTAGGCTGGGAGATCAGCGCCCGCGCGATAGACGCGCGCTGCTTCTCGCCGCCGGAGAGCACGCTCGGGAGGCTATGTTTTCGCTCGCCGAGGCCGACCCATTTCAAAAGCTCGATGACTTCCGAGCGATAGCTCGCCTCTTCCCGGCCGAGCACGCGCAGCGGCAAAGCGACATTCTCATAGACGGTCAGATGGTCCAACAGACGGAAGTCCTGGAACACCACGCCGATCTGCCTGCGCGCCGCGGTGACCTCGTCCTTATCGAGGGCCGCTGAATCTCTGCCGAATATATTGATGAGCCCGCGCGTGGGCTTCAGCGCCATGATGATCAGGCGCATCAACGTGGTCTTGCCGGCGCCTGAAGGGCCCGTGAGGAACTGGAAAGAGCGCGGCGCGATCTCGAAGGTGACGTCGCGCAGCGTTTCCGGGCCGACGCCATAGCGCAGACCGACATTCTCGAAGCTCAACACAGCTTGCCGCTCCAGACCGACTGGCCGCGCGAAAGCGGCGCTTTTTGCTGGGTGAATCAGCTTAGGAGAATAACAGTTCACGCGTCTTTAACCATAATCGCGGGTAATGAATTCATGGCAACCGGGTGAACAGCGATCTGGCGCCGTCAGCTCCGAAACCTCCCGTTTACGGGGGGCCGGCGCGGCTCCAAAGCTGGCTGGGGCGCCTGGCGACGAAGCCGAGAAAGAGCGCACCATGAGTTTTGCTCAGAGGAACGACAACGACCCGAGCACAAGGCGGGAGATCTCCGCGGAAGCTTCGAGCGAGCGCCGTGGGGCTTTGAGCTACGACGAGTTGTGGAGCCGTCCTGCGCGACCGGCGGCGCGCGCGCTGCCCGAGCCCCGGCGCGACCGCGCGCCAATCATCGCCACGCTGGTCGCCATCATCCTGGGCGTCGCCGCTCTGATCGCCATGCGCGAGCGCATTGTCCGAATCCTCCCGCCGACGGCTGCCGCCTTTCGCGCGCTGGGAATGCCCGTCAATGTCGCGGGGCTCGAAATGCGCAACGTGCATTCACGAATCATAACGGATGGGGCGCGGAAGGTGCTCGTCACCGAGGGCGAGATCGTCAATCTCCGCCGCGAACGCAACGCCGTTCCGGCCATCGCGCTCGCCGTGCGCGGGTCGAACGGGCTCGATCGATATAGCTGGACGGCGCCGGCGCCCAAGACGCGGCTGGAACCCGGTGAAACGGTCGCTTTTCGCGCACGCCTCGCTTCGCCGCCGGAAGACGGCGCCGACGTGCTGGTGCGCTTCAAGAAACCCGACGCGGAGAAGAGCAAATCCTGGCTATAGGAAGCAGGACTGCGCCAAAGCGACCGAAAGTTGATTGTGACAAGGGCCTCATCGAGAGTCCGTCGGTCCGAATCTGTAACGGTCAAAACTTTCGATGGCCTTTGGTGAGCCCGTCCTGGACTATTGCGAGCGTCTCGATGGCGGGTTCTGGGCCGAGCCGCTGAACGCCTTTTCCAACGCGGGCTTCCTCATCGCAGCCGCGGCGGCCTACGGGCTTTTGCGACGACGCGGCGAAAGCGACGTTGCTGCGATGACCCTCATCGGCGTAACAGCGAGCGTGGGGGTCGGAAGCTTCATCTTCCATACGGTCGCGACGCGCGGCGCCATGTTGCTCGACGTCATTCCGATCGCGATCTTTATCTACAGCTATTTTCTCCTGGCGTTGCGCCGCTTTTTCGGTGTGCAGCTCTTGGTCTCGGCGGGGATCACCATTGCCTTCGCTGCGGCGAGCTTTGCGATCGACGCCTCTTTCACCGGGCTCAACGGCTCGATTGCTTATTTGCCGGCGTTGGCCTCGCTCGTGTCATTCTCGGCGCTGCTCGGTTCCCGCGATCGGGAAAGCGCGCGGGGGCTCGCCCTTGCGGC
This sequence comes from Methylocystis sp., assembly GCA_024506175.1. Classification (GTDB taxonomy): domain Bacteria; phylum Pseudomonadota; class Alphaproteobacteria; order Rhizobiales; family Beijerinckiaceae; genus Methylocystis. Next base: position 34,388 of record JAMBEQ010000245.1, on the reverse strand, counting down.
TTCGACATTCGCCGTCTCTCTCGTGTTCCGCACGCTGGATCGCGACATTTGCGGTGCCTTCCCCTATGGCGCGCATTTCGTCTGGCACGCGCTCAACGCCATCGTGCTCTGGTTGCTGCTGGCCACGGCGATCAACCGCGGGCCGGCCAAAAAGTTAAATGGTTCCATGCGAGCGGAAAGCGCGCCAAGCTCAGGCAACCCCTAGCCAGAAGGCGAGGGAGCCGACGGCGGCGTGCGAGGCCGCGAGCGGCCAGATGTTTCGGGTGAGCCGATAGGCCGCCGCCCAAATCAGGCCGACAAAGAAAGTGTTGGCGAGCAGAAGCGCGTCGCCATAGGCGATATGCATCAGCGAGAAGACGGCCGCCGAAAAGAGCACGTAGCCGCCGCCGCTGATTTGCAGCCTGTCGGCGATCAGCTTGGGAATCGCGCGGCAGACCAGCTCCTGGCAGGGGCTCGAGATCAACACATAGAAAGGCGCAAAACGCATCCAATCGGGCTGAGGCCGGTCGATCGTGAACCAAAGCGATTCGAGATAGAGCGCGACGCCGATGCACAGCGTCACGAGGGCGCAGCCGAGCCAGTGACGCGCGATCCAGGGCGGCTTAAGCCCGAGCTCCGCAGCTGAACAGCCCGCCAGAAAGCAAAGCCCAATGCAGAGGCTGGAAATGCCGAGCAAGGCCTCAAATCGCATGTCGAAAGGCAGCAGACCCGCGCGAATCGCCACGCTCGGCGACAGGAGCACGAGAGCGAAGCCGATCAGGAGCCAGTTGTCATGAGCTCGACGCAGCGCTGTCATGACAGTGTAATATAAAGGCGCATCGTGCGGTTCCAAGCTGATTTTCAGGCGGCTCGTCAGATGGCGCGCGCCCACTTCTCCCCAATTGCGCTCAAGAATTCGCCCAGGGATGTGCATTCGGGCGAACGAGCCAAATTTTTGCTTAAAACGCTCGTTTGAATTCAAAACCTTCGTTTTAATCGGGGTTTCAACAATGGGGAAGAAATTGGAAGACGGCGCCACAGCGCGGCGGGTTGTTGTCCAGGTTCCATCGGTTGCGTCTTTCTCCGCCCATCGTCCGGGGCGGGGGTCGCGCTCGCTCCTTACCGACGCGGCCGTATGCTTCATCGCCACCGCGTTGGGCTCGCTCTCGCCTCAGGCGCTCAATCTGTTGGACCTCGCGCCAGAGAAGCCGCTTGCTTTCAACGTCGATCCGCAGAGCGGCAAGTTCACTGATCGAATTCTCGTCGGCGGCCTACGGCCTTTGTCATGGGAGGAGAGAGGCGCCCCTCCAGCTCCGGCTTTTCTCGCCGCGCCCACGCCGCAAAACGCCGTCGACCCAGGGGAGGAGGCGGCCGGCCAAGGGGTCGCGGCGGCGCTCAAACCGCATAAGGAAACGGCCTCGAGCCGAAAAATTGAAAAAGGCTTCGAAAAAGTCGCTGAAGCCGCGCCCGCGCCGTCGATCAGGCCCGTGGCGGAGCCTGTTCTGACGCAGGCGAGGTCGGAAGCGGCGGAGGAGGGCGTGTCATCGGCATTGACGCCGACGAACCTCTCGACAAAGCTCGCGCCTGTCGGTCAAAAGTTGTGGGGTGGCGCAAAACGGCTCGGCGACGCCGTGACGGGCGGCCTGAGCTGGTTCGGTTATTGAGGAAGAAGCTTGGAGACGCAGGAGAAGACTCGCGGCGTCTCCCGCGCCGCCGAGGCGACGCGGGCGGCGCTCATAAAGGCGGCCACCGCCGTCTTTTCAGAGCACGGCTACGAGAACGGTTCGGTTCGGCTGATCACGCAGCGCGCCGGCGCCAACCAGGCTGCGATCAATTACCATTTCGGCGGCAAGGAGGGCCTCTATCGCGAGGTGCTCGAAGCCGCTGCTGACGCGCTGGAAAAAGAAAGCTTCTTCGATGCCGAGGAGCTCGATCGGCTATCGCCAGCGGATGCGTTGCGGCTCTATCTACGACAATTCCTGTCGCCGCTCGTGAAGCGTGACCGGGTCAGTCAATATTTGCGGCTCTATGCCTGGGAGAGCGTGCGTCCGAGCGCGGTTTTCAGGCGCTTCGTCGAGGCCCGCCCGCCGCGCATCTTCCGCCTCGCCGAGCGAGTCGTGCGGCGCTTCTTACCGCATGACGCGCCTCGGGACGAGGTTGTGCTGCGCGCGGTCTGGCTCGCGCAGCAGCCGATTTTTTTCGTGCGCGAAACCGAGCTCTTGTCCACGTCGCCGTTCAACATGGTTTTCGATCGGGAGGCGGTCGAGCGCCTTGTGGAGCGGCTCGCCGCGTTGGCGCTCAGCGGGTTGAGCCCAGAGCCTCCTCAGAAGTGGTAGTTCAACCCGGCTTTGAACGAGGACATGCTGACCCCCGAATCGAGCGCATAGCGTGAGAAGCCGAAATAGCGGCCGCGTCTCTCCAGCGTTGACCGCGTGCGCGCATCGTGGGAAGCCCCCGCGCGAAGGAGGCAACAAGGCATGAGCGACGCCGGCGATAAGAATGGAAGGCCCGCGCTGGTGACGGGCGCGACGCGGCGGATTGGGCTCGCGATCGCAGCGCGCCTCGCCCGCGAAGGGCGGCCGGTCGTTCTGCACTCCTCCCCGCGCTCGGCCGAGGAGGCGGAACTCGCAGCGGAGGCGATCAGAAAGCAGGACGGGCGGGCCGCCGTCGCTATCGCCGATCTCGCCGATGCAGCGCAGACGCAGCGCCTCGTAGAATTTGCCGCGCGCGCCTTCGGGCCGCTGACGCTTCTCGTCAACAACGCTTCGGTATTCGAGATCGACGAAGCGAGTGATTTCACGCTCGATGGCTATGAACGCCAGATGGCGATCAATCTGCGCGCGCCCCTGCTGCTTGCGCGGGAGTTTGCCGCAGCTTTGCCGACGGAGGCCGAGGGCGTCATCGTCAATATGCTCGACCAGCGCGTCTGGCGTCTCACGCCGCGCTATTTCACCTATACTTTGTCGAAATCGGCGCTCTGGACGGCGACCCGCTCCATGGCTCAGGCCTATGCGCCGCGCATTCGCGTCAATGGCGTGGGGCCCGGGCCGGTGTTCCCCAATGAGGCGCTCGGCGAGCGCGAATTCGAGATCGAGACTCGGGGCGTCCCCCTCGGCCACGCCGCGGAGGTTTCGGGGGTGGTGGATGCGGTGGTGTTTCTGGCCAACGCCAAGAGCGTCACCGGGCAGATGATCGCAGTGGACGCCGGCCAGCACCTGGCGTGGCGCACGCCGGACGTGGCGTCGGAGTAGGACCATTCGGCGGTGAGCGGCGCTCCCCTTGCCGTGACGTCAGCGGATGAACGATGTAACATAGCGATCGGAACGGACGCGCACAAAGGATGGCGTCTGTCACCAGGTGAATCCACATGAACGTTGCGGCGCCGACAATTCCCAGCCCTCGCATCTTCGCCTCGCCCCTGGCGCGCCGTCTCGCCAAGGAATCCGGCCTCGATCTCGCCTCTCTTTCCGGCTCTGGCCCGCATGGCCGCATCATCGAGCGCGATGTGAAGAGCGCGCTCGCTGGCGGCGGCGCCCGCAAGCCGGCGCCAGCGCCTGAGGTCCGGGCGCTCGCCGAGGCGGCCTCGCTCGAGACGACGCGCAAATTCTATGCAGCCGGTTCCTACGAGGAGGTCCCGCACGACTCCATGCGCAAGGCTATCGCCCGGCGGCTCACAGAGTCGATCCAGACCGTTCCGCATTTCTATCTAAACGCGGATTGCGAGATCGATGCGCTGCTCCGTCTGCGCGAGGAATTCAACGCCGCCGCCCCGAAACGCGCGGATGGTTCGCCCGAATGGAAGACCTCGGTCAACGATTATGTCGTCAAGGCGCTGGCGCTGGCCCTGCAGCGCGTGCCCGAAGCCAATGTCACCTTCACGCCCGAGTCGATGTTGAAGCACAAGGCGTCCGACGTCGGCGTCGCTGTCGCGATTCCCGGCGGGCTGATCACGCCGATCTTGCGCAATGCGCAGGCCAAAACGGTGCGCGAGATTTCAGAAGAGATCAAGGAGCTCGCTGGCCGAGCGCGGGAGCGTAAGCTCAAACCGCAGGAATATGAAGGCGGCGTCTCCGCCGTCTCCAACCTCGGCATGTACGGGATCAGGAATTTCTCGGCAGTGATTAATCCGCCGCAATCGACCATCCTCGCGGTCGGCAAGGGCGAGCAGCGCATGGTCGTGAAGAATGGCGCGCCCGTGGTGGCCACTGTGATGAGCGTGACGCTCTCCTGCGACCATCGCGCGGTCGACGGCGCGCTCGGCGCGGAGCTTCTGGCGGCTTTCAAGGCGCTGATCGAGCAACCAATGGGGCTGTTTGCGTGAGGCTCGACGCGACGCTTACGCGCCCTTCATGACGACGGACGCCTGCGTCGTCCTCTATAAGTGCAGGACCTGCGGCGCCCGGCCACGCCGAAAGAGGGCGACTGCTGCATCCTCTCCTCTCGTTGAAAAAGACGGCATGCGGCGCAAGGCGATAGCCGCCTAGCTGCCCTATCTATGCTGGCAAGGCAATCTGGCGCATCGCCAGATCCGCTGCCAAGGCATCTTCCCATGGCTGATAAAAATAACCGCAACGTCGAGGCGTCCGGGCTCTTGGCGCTTTCTGGCATTGGCGCTTCGGTCGGAGGGGCGATAGGCGCTTTAGTTGCAGGAGCTGGCTCCGGCTTTTCAGGAGCCCCTATCGGCGCGCTATGCGGCGCCGTGGTCGGCGCAATCCTGGGAAGATGGATGGATCGGTAAGCTCCGAGCCACACGCGCGCGCACAACTCCGGCAACCCCTATTAGCGGTCACTATTTTCGCCATGGACGCGCACGCCATTTGTCGGCATATCCTTTTTTAGACTTTCTCTAAAAGCCCAAGGAGCGGCCGGTGGCGACGGAAGCTGACATCATGAAAGCGCTCGAAAACCTCTATGCGCCCGGCGGCATATCGCTGGCGCGGGCGGTGAGCGGCATCAATCTCTCTGGCGCGAAAGCCTTCGTCTCCATCGCAGGCGATCCCGCGAAGCCCGAAGGCTGGGAGATGGCGCGCGCCAATGCCGAGAAGGCGATCAAGGCGGTGCCGGGCGTCGAGTCGGCCGTGGTGACGCTCACCGCCGAACGCGCGACCGGCGCCGCAAAAGCGCATGACCATCATCATGGCCATTCCCACGCCGCGCCGCCGCCGCAGGCGCGCAAGGGCCTCGCGCCGGCCCTGGAGAAAATCCGCCACATCATCGTCGTCGCCTCCGGGAAGGGCGGCGTCGGCAAATCGACGACCTCGGCCAATCTCGCGCTCGGCCTCGCGGCTCAGGGCTGGCGCGTGGGGCTGCTCGACGCCGACATTTACGGGCCCTCCGCGCCCCGTCTCTTCGGCTTGCACGAAAAGCCCAGGGTCGAGAACGGCAAGCTCGTGCCGCTCGAAGCCTATGGCGTGAAGATCATGTCGATGGGCTTTCTCATCGACGAAAATACGCCCATGGTCTGGCGGGGGCCTATGGTCGCGCAGGCGCTGACGCAATTGCTGGGGGAGGTGGCCTGGGGCGATCTGGACGCGCTCGTCGTCGATATGCCGCCCGGCACGGGCGACGTTCAGCTCACCATGGCGCAGCAGACGCCGATCGCCGGCGCCGTGATCGTGTCGACGCCGCAGGATCTGGCGCTCATCGACGCGCGCCGAGCGGTCGCCATGTTCCAGAAGGTCGAGGCCCCAATCCTCGGCATTATCGAGAATATGAGCTACTTCCTCTGTCCGCACTGCGGCGGCCGTTCGGAGATCTTCTCGCATGGCGGCGCGCGCCATGACGCCGAGAAGATGGGCGTGCCGTTCCTCGGCGAGGCGCCGCTGGACATGAAGATTCGCGAGACCTCGGACTCCGGCCGCCCGGTGGTCGGGGCGGAGCCCAACAGTCCGCAGGCGGCGGTCTATCTCAACCTCGCCGCCAAGGTGAAGACGCTGCTGGAGACGACCAAGCAGCGTGCGGCCCCCAATATCGTAGTGGGTTGAGCGCAAAGCGCGCCCGCTCGAGAACGGCCGTCGCTGTGAGCGAAGCGATCCAGAAACAGTTTACGGCTCTGGATTGCTTCGTCGCTTACGCTCCTGGCAACGACGAGGCGCGAACGCTCACGCTAATTTCCCTCAGAACCTCGTCGGGATGATCGAGTTGTCGACTGCGTCCCATTTGTAATTATAGCCGAGCGTAAACTCCATGCCCTGGACCCAGGGGGTGATGGTCGCGCGCGTGTTCGCGGCGCCAAAAGGCAACCCCGGTTGCTGCGGCAGCCACTCGATGCCAGTGAAGGAGTTTTTGAAGGCGTAGACGAACGCGAAATCCACCGACGAGTTGCGCGTGGCGGCGTAATTGAAGCCCACGCTCGCGTGATGGCGATTAATGATCGGAGAAAGCACGTTTACCGTAACCGACCGCCAGCGCAGCGGATTGGTCGAATAGTGGTATCCCGTGCGCAGCGTCAGAACAGGCGAGTAGCGATACTCTACGCCAACGGCGCCGGAGTCGACGTCGGTCCAATCGAAGCCAGGGCCGCTCGCCCCGCCGAGCGAGTTGCGTGTGACAGGATTGGTCGGGTTCCCGAGGGCGGGAACGGCCGAATAAAAGATGTGCCGCCAGTCCGCCATAACCGTGAGATTGGGAAGAATATCGTAAGCGAGACCAGCCTGCAGCGTCGCGGGAATATCGAAACGCCCGGCGTCGACAAAGAGTCCGGAGTATTTGTCGAATCGCGTCATCCACATGGGCGTCGAACCGGAGAAGCCGAAGCGAAATCCGTCGGTAATTCCCCAGGTAAGGCCCGCGCGCACGCCGCCGCCCCACGACCAGTCGTAGGCCATGTCCGACATTTCCCACTGGTTCGACGAATAGGGCGAAAACATCTTGAGGCCCTGGACGTTTATCATCTGAACCGCGACCGTGGGCGCGACGCCGATGGAAATGGGTCCGACCGGCGTGTGGAAACGGCGCGCATAGCCGACGCTCATGAAGCCCTCGTGGAGATCGACGCCGGCGAAGCCGCCGCCGATCGGGCCGCCGAGCGGCGCGCGCCAATGCCCCCAGTCATAGGCGGTGTTGATGCCGCCATTGGCGTAACTCACGATGCTCCATGCCGAGTCGGCGTCGATCGGCTGAACGTAGCCGCCGTTGGGCACCGGAAACCACGGGCGCCCACTCTGCACATAGCCAGGCGCAAGGACACGCGGCGTGCCGCTGGTGTAATAGCCGCGATCGGCGTTGATAGCAGTCATGCCAATTTGGAACTGGCTCTCGAGCCCGACAATGCCTGCAGGATTGACGGAGAGCGCCATCGCGTCGCGTTGATCGGCGGCGCCGGCGCCCCCAAGGGCCTTTTGGCGCGGCCCGTAGCCGATGAGGAAATAGCCATCGGCTGCGAAGGCGGCTGATTGGATGAGCAGAAGCGCAGATACGGCGAACGCAAATCGCCGGGAGAGAGTCTTATACATGTGGATGGCAGCCCGGCTTGTTCTCGACCCGAGGCGAAAGCGCACGCAGAAACAGTCAAGAAACAAGCTAGCAGAGTCGCAGCCATTCCACACCCGCCCCAGCTTAGGGCAGCTCAAAAAGCTGAACAATGTCACGCATTTGCAACAGTCCGAACTTGTGAGCCGGGCGCGCGTTTTGGTTCGTCAGCGAAGCCGCCGAATGACGTAGCGGTAATGCGCGTCCATTTTTTCGGCGCTCACCAGCTCGTCTCCTGTCTGTCGCGCGAAAGCCTCGAAATCAGACATGGAGCCTGGATCGGAAGCGAGCACCTCCAGCATCCCGCCGACCGGGACCTCATGCAAAGCCTTCTTGGTTCTCAAGATCGGCAAGGGGCAGTTCAGGCCACGCGCGTCCACGGTCTTGTTGGTCATCGTCGTCCGTTCAGATGAAGAGATTGACATCGGCCTTCACGGCCTCCTCAAGATAGGTTGCCGCGCCGCCGAAAGAGACGCCTTCGATCATGTCCTTTTTCTTGAACTCGAACAGGTCCATGGTCATCTGGCAGGCGACGAGCTTCACGCCGCTCTCCAAAGCAATGTCCCGCAGTTCCTCGATCGTTGCGACGCCCTTTTTCTCGATCATGTTTTTCATCATGGCCGTCGCGCCGGCGGTGACCCCGGGCAGCGCGGCGACAAGGTTGGGCATGCCGAGATGCAGGCCCGCCATCGGCATTTTCATCGCTGGATTGCCGAGCGGCGAGATTTCGAGGTCGAGGTTCTTCTTCAGGAGGCCCAGGCCATAGAAAGTGAAGAAGAGCGTCGCATCCATGTCCATGGCGGCGGCCGTCGTCGCGAGGATGAAGGGCGGATAGGCCCAGTCCAACGTGCCTTTCGAGACGATGATTGAAAGCGATTTGCGGTTTTGTGTCGTCTCTTGCGTCACGATTTATCCGTTCCCTGGGTCCCTAGCGCGCTTTCCGCTCGCATGGACTCATGCGAGCGACAAGAAATCGCGCCAATCAGAAATCTGGAGCGCACTCTTACCGCAAAAGTCTGTCAACTTTTGCGGAATGCGCTCTAGCCGACCGTGGCAAAGCCCATACCAGCCGGCGCTGCAAAATTGCAACCGCCGGCCCCCGGCCCGGTAAAAGCTTGAAGCAGCGGCGCCTTAAATGGGATGGATCAGCCGCCGCCACATGCCATACCAGCCGCCGGCGCTTATCGCGAGCAGCGCCGCGAGCGCCAGCTGCGCCCAATCCGGCGGCGCGAAATGGAGAAGCGCGGCCAAAGGCGGGAAATAGAGGCCGGCGCCCAAGACCGAAAGCGCCGCCGCGGCGATGCCCCAGAAAAACAGATTTTCACGGGCGAAGGGCGAGACGCCTTTCGGCAGCGCGTCCGAGAGCGCGAGCGTCAAATTCGCGATGATCAGCGTCGCAAAGGCGAGGCCGCGCGCCTCCCGTTCATCCACGCTGAACCCGTTGGCGAGAACATAGACGCTCAGCACGGCGAGAAACACCGCAAATCCCTGGACAACGCCGAGCAGCAGGTCGCGCGTCCCAAAGAGCGGCTCACTCTGCGGGCGCGGCGGTCTCAGCATCGAATCCTTTTCGCCGGGCTCGGCCTCGAAAGCGAGCGAGCAAGTGGGGTCGATGATCAGTTCCATCAGCACAACATGCGCGGGCAGCAACATGGGGGGCAGGCCCATCAGAATTGGGGCGAGCGCGAGGCCGGCAATCGGCACATGGATCGCGGTGATATAGGTGAGCGCCTTACGCAGATTGGAGGAAATGCGCCGGCCAAGCTCCACGCCAGCCACGATAGAGGCGAAGCGGTCGTCGAGCAGCACGATATGCGCCGCCTCGCGCGCGACGTCGGAGCCGCGTTGGCCCATGGCGATGCCGATATGCGCGGCCGCGAGGGCCGGGCCGTCATTGACGCCATCGCCCGTCATGGCGACGATATGCCCGTCCGCCTTGAAGGCCTCGACCAGTGCAAGCTTATTGGTCGGCGTCACGCGGGCGAAGACCCGGACGTTCCGGATTCTTTCGGCCACTTGCTCAGGCGGCGTTTCCGCGATCTCGGCGCCGGTAAACACGCCGGCCTGCGTATCGATCCCCGCAGCCCGCGCGATGGCGAGCGCGGTCGCGGGGTAATCTCCCGTTATCATGGCGACGCCGATTCCCGCGCGCCGCGCCGCCGCAACTGCATCCGAAATATCCTCGCGGATTGGATCCTCAAAGGCGACGAGGCCGAGAAATCTGTAGCGGGCGCCTGCCAGACTGGCGCGAGGCGTCGTCGCGGCGACCGCGAGCACGCGCAGGCCTTCGCGCGCCATTTCCTCGACGACCCGAGCGTGGCGCGCATGGTCTTTCGCGCTGATCTGAGAGACTTGGAAGATTTCCTCCGGCGCTCCCTTGGCCGCCTCGAGCACGCCGCTCTCTCCCCGCCAGGACTGGACGAACGCGAGCCGCTCCGGCTTGATCGGGAAACTTTCGATCGCAGTCCCGCCCGCCGGAATTTCGAGCTTTTCGGCCAGCGCATGGATCGCGCGGTCCATCGGATCGACCGGGTTAACGCTCGATGCGCGCAACGCCGCCTGTATCAGCCGGTGCTGCTCGGCGTCCGGCGCGTCGGGGATGGGCTCGATGGCGCCTCCCGTATAGAGCCGCGCCACGGCCATGCGATTCTTGGTCAGCGTGCCCGTCTTGTCGACGCAGAGCAGAGACGTCGAGCCAAGCGTCTCGGTGACGGAAGAACGGCGCACCAGCACATTGCGGCCCGCGAGGCGGAAAGCCCCGATGGCGAGGAAGATCGCCAGCACCATGGGGAACTCTTCGGGCAGCAAGCCGATGGCCAGCGTAATGCCCGCAATAGCGCCCTCGAACCAATCGCCATGCACCAGGCCGTAAGCCATTATCACCAGCGCGCAGAAGATCAGGGCGAAGGCGCCGAGCTTCGCGACTAACGCGCCCGTGCGCTTTTGAAGCGGGCTCGGCTCGCCCTTGATCGACGCAAGCGAGGCGCCCAGCCCTCCGACAGCCGTGCGCGGACCGGTGCGGCCGACGCGCGCAACGCCCGAACCGCGCACGATCATGGAGCCGGCATAGAGGAAGGGCGTATAATCGCCGCCTGGATCTGGAAAGGCGAGTTCTGCGCCGTCGCCCGCGAGCGTCTTCGCAACAGGCGCGGATTCGCCGGTCAGGATGGATTCGTCGATGATCAGCGCATCGCCGGCAAGCAGCACGGCGTCGGCGGGAACGCGCTGACCTTCGCCGACAAGCAGGATGTCGCCAGGGACGAGATCGCGCGCGGGAATGCGGCGCTCCGCGCCGTCCCGAAAAACCTGCGCCACAGGCTCGGCGAGCTTCTGCAAGGCTTGCAGGGCGCGCTCGCTGCGCAGCTCCTGAATAACGACGAGCGTAATCGACGCGCCCGCGCCAACGACCATGAAGAGCCCTTCGCCCAAGTCGCCGACGAACAGGTAGAGCGTCGCCGCCGCCGCGAGCAGGAAGAACATCGGCTCTTTCAGCGTGCGCGCAATAATCGCGAAAACGCCTAGCGGCTTGGCTTCGGGCGGAGCGTTCAGGCCGTATTGTTGCAGGAGGCGCGCGGCTTCCTCGGAGGTGAGGCCGGGTAAATTACTGGTCATCAATTCCTTGGGCGTTTGCTGACCGGCCGATTATCTTCGATCAAGCGGAAACAATTAAGCCGGCCGCTCCGAAAACTTCGTTCGCGGCCAATTGCGGGGAGCCGCTTACGGGCGTGGGAGGCAAGGCGCCACCGGGGCGCTCGCCGCGCGTCGTGCTTGCCGCTGAGCGACAAAGCCACTAGTTTTCCCGAGATGGCGAGGGGCGCCGCTTGTCGCGGCTGAGAAGCACCCGTCGAACCTGATCCGGGTCATGCCGGCGGAGGGAATGCCAGGGCAGGGCGGTTCGCGCCTTTCATCCGGATTCCGTCCATCGTCGGCTGGTCCTAGTCCGCTCCCATTGAAGGGGCGCGATAGAAGGAAGCGCGACGATGAACATCCACGACAAACGCACCCCCCTCAGCGTCACCACCGGACCCATCGGCAAGTCGCGCAAGGTCTATTCCTCGCCCGCCGGGCGCCCTGACATTCGCGTGCCCTATCGCGAGATCGCGCTCGATCCATCGTCGGGCGAGCCGCCGCTGCGGGTCTATGACCCATCGGGCCCCTACAGCTGTGAGGCTTTCACGCCCGACCTCTCCGCTGGTCTGCCGGCCGCGCGGCCGTGGATTGCGACGCGCGCCGGGCTCGAAACCTATGAGGGCAGGGAGGTGAAGCCGGAGGACAATGGCTTCGCCGAGGGCGACCGCCTCGTTCCGCCGTGCCCAGCCGAACGCAAGCTCTATGGCGCGGCCGGCTCGGCGCCCGTCACCCAGCTGGAGTTTGCCCGCGCCGGCATCGTCACGGAAGAGATGATCTATGTGGCGCATCGCGAGAACCTTTGCCGCGACCGGGCGCTGGATGTCGCCAAAGAGCGCCTTGCCGACGGCGAAAGTTTCGGCGCCGCCATCCCGGAGTTCGTGACGCCCGAGTTCGTGCGCTCGGAAGTCGCGCGCGGCCGCGCCATCATCCCGGCGAACATCAATCACCCGGAGCTCGAGCCGGTCGTCATCGGCCGCAACTTCCTTGTGAAGGTTAACGCCAATATCGGCAATTCGGCCGTGACCTCGTCGGTCGCCGAGGAAGTCGAGAAGATGGTGTGGGCCTCGCGCTGGGGCGCGGATACAGTGATGGACCTCTCGACCGGCCGAAACATCCATAACATCCGCGATTGGATCATCCGCAACGCTTCCGTGCCGATCGGCACGGTGCCGATCTATCAGGCGCTCGAAAAGGTCAGCGGCGACGCGCTGAAACTCGACTGGGAAGTCTTCAAGGACACGCTGATCGAGCAAGCCGAGCAGGGCGTCGATTACTTCACGATCCATGCCGGCGTGCGGCTGGCTTATGTGCCGCTCACCGCCAACCGCGTCACGGGCATTGTCTCCCGCGGCGGCTCGATCATGGCGCGCTGGTGCCTCTCGAAGCACAAGGAAAGCTTCCTTTACGAGCGCTTCGACGAGATTTGCGACATCATGCGTAAATATGACGTGTCCTTCTCGCTCGGCGACGGCTTGCGCCCCGGCTCCAACGCCGACGCCAATGACGCCGCGCAATTTGCTGAGCTGGAGACGCTGGGCGAGCTCACCAAGATCGCCTGGGAGAAGGGTTGCCAGGTCATGATCGAGGGCCCCGGCCATGTGCCGATGCACAAGATCAAGGCCAATATGGACAAGCAACTCAAGGCCTGCGGCGAGACGCCTTTCTATACGCTGGGGCCGCTCGTCACCGATATTGCGCCGGGCTACGACCATATTACCTCAGGCATCGGCGCGGCGATGATCGGCTGGTTCGGTACGGCCATGCTGTGTTACGTCACGCCGAAAGAACATCTGGGCCTGCCGGATCGCGACGATGTTAAGACGGGCGTTATCACTTACCGCATCGCCGCCCATGCAGCAGACCTCGCCAAGGGCCATCCCGCGGCGCGCGAGCGTGATGATGCGATGAGCCGGGCCCGCTTCGACTTCCGCTGGAACGACCAGTTCGAAATCGGCCTCGATCCCGACACCGCGCGCCAATATCACGACGAGACGATGCCCAAGGAAGCGCATAAGCTCGCGCATTTCTGCTCCATGTGCGGCCCGAAATTCTGCTCCATGCAGATCACGCGGGATTTGCGGGAGGAGGCCAAGGAAATAGAGGCGCGCGAGAAGGGGATGGCCGAGAAGGCGGAAGAGTTTTTGGAAAAGGGCGCGGAGATCTATGTGCGGGGGTGAGCCTTCGTCTTTTGAGTGACGACGTTGCGGATTCTTGACCTCCCCCTTGCGGGGAGGTCGGCGGGCGCAGGAAACTTTATCCAGCCTGCGTAAACGTGGCTGCGAGGCCTCCGGGCGGGGTATGCGCAGCGAGGATAGGGTTGGACCCGTCGCGCTTCGTGCGCCACCCCAGCGTTTGGCAGAGCGCCTGTCCCCCGCTCAGGTTGCCGCGCTGGCGCGTGGGTGGGATATTCTTGAAGCCGGCTCCTGCCGGGCAAGGAGGTCTTCGATGAAAAACCTTTTGATTGGCGCGCTCGCGTTTTTCAGCTTCGCGGCGGCCCTGACGGTCGAGTCGCAAGAAGCGAGCGCGGCGGTTTGCAGGGCCGGGCCCTATCGCGCGGGATGCGCCGCGGCTGTCGTGCGCCGCCCGGTCGCGCCGGTGCGCCGGGTCTGTCGCACCGTCTGGTCTCACGGCGTCCGCCGCACGGTCTGCTATTGATAAGTTTGGCGCGCGGCGGTCTCTCCCGCCGCGCGCAATAAGCTAACGACGCCTTACTTAGCGGCGTCGAGCATCTCCTCGACATGCTCCCAGTTCACGAGATGCTCGAGGAAGGTTTTGAGATAATCGGCGCGGCGGTTGCGATAGTCGATGTAAGAGGAGTGCTCCCACACGTCCGCGACGAGCAGCGGCTGTGCGCCATGCACCAGCGGGTTCTCGGCGTTCGGCGTTTTACGGATCGCAGCCTTGCCGTCCTTGAGCTCCAGCCAAACCCAGCCCGAGCCGAACTGCGCCAGACCTTCCTTCTGGAAGTCTTCCTTGAACTTGTCGACCGCGCCGAACGAGTCGACGATGAGCTTCTCGATCTTGCCGGGGATCGCGCCGCCGCCATTGGGCTTCATCCACTTCCAATAATGGTGGTGGTTGTAGTGCTGGGCGACATTGTTGAAGATCGGCGTGTTTTTCCCGAACGAGCCGACGATCACCTCCTCGATCGGCTTGCCCTCGAACTCCGTGCCCTTGATCAGATTATTGGCGTTCGTGACGTAAGTCGCGTGATGCTTGTCGTGATGATACTCGAACGACTCGCGCGACAGATAAGGCTGCAGGGCGTCGTAAGCGTAGGGGAGATCTTCAAGCGTAAACGACATCAATGCTCTCCTGAATAGGGTTGGGACTCCGGGGTCCCGCGTTTAACTAGACCCGGCGCCTGTGCGCGGCAACAAGCAATAAGGATTCCGTATAGAGAGCCCGTGACGCAAAACGACCCGGCCGGGGCCGGGCCGTCGTTTCTCGATTAAGAATCAGGCAGGCTGATCCGCCGTCCCCGCCTTGTATTTTCCGGACTTGGCCCGGAGCGTCAGCCACATGATCGTGACGAGCGACACGAAGCCGACGCCGTAAAGGATGTATTCGATCATTCCCCAGAACGTGTAGAGGCCCACCGAGAAGGGGAAGCGCGAAACGAATTCATTGCCGAGATCGTCACGCACCGTCACAAGTGCGACATAGCGGCCCGCGTCCTTGAAGTCGTACTCGAAGGTCATGATGCCGTTGCGATAGATCTTCGGCTCCAGTTTGAGGACCGTCGCCGCGGCGAGATCGTCGGCTTCGCCGCCTTGGTCCTTGATGATGCGCACGCCCATCGCCATGTCGCGCAGCTCGTCCGTGACGGCTTGCAGGGCGATGACCGTCGGGCCGGTCTGCGCAATAACCTCGCAGAATTCCTCCTCCTCTCCGGTGCGCTGATAGGCGATGAAATGCATGCTCGTCGGACCGATCTTGAACACGCATTCATCCTGCTCTAGCTTCACGCTGCCATGCGCCAGAGCGTTCGACGGCGCAAGCCCGAAGGCGGCGACAAGACCAAAAGCGGCGGCGCAAAGACCGCGCTTGAATAAACCCCTCATGTTCGACTCCTCATCAGACAGACAACGGGCCGTGTGGTCCGACGGCTTCCGCGCCGCCGCCCGCCGCTCTCCGGCCGAAGACAGAAGCTTTGTATTCCCATAGCCTTTTACTATGCGTCATTGGGCCGCATCACGATGAAGACATGCATGTATTTGAATTATCGGGATGTTCTTACAAGGCAGGGCGCGGTTCGCCGTTCTGGCTGTGTCTACATATTGCGTTAATGTGTGACGATCGCCATATTAGTAGAAAAACTGCGCTGCTCGCGTTTCGACGTGCGGGGCTCCCCGTAAGTAAATCCGCACTTGTTTCCGCCGCGCGGCAGCCCGTCGCTTGCGCGCCGAGGCGGAAGATGTGCTAAGGAAAAAAGCGATGACAGTGGGAGCCGAATGAACCGGAATCTGTCGGGATGGGGCGTGACCGCGGCGGGCTTCTTGCTCGCCTTCGGCGGCGTCTATGCGATGTGGACGGGCTGGGACAAGATCCTGCTCGAACGCGGCTGGAGCCTTTTCATTGCCGGTTCTGTCGCCCTATCCGGCGGCGTCGTGACCATGGCGCTCGGGCGGGTCGTCGCTTATCTGGCATGGCTCGGCGCAGCTGGCCAGGCCAGGCGGCTGGCCCCTGTCGCGTCGAATGCCGCCGAGACGGTCGTCTCTGACGGAGCCGCCCAGCCGCAGGGACGGGCGCAGGATTTTCCTCCGCCAGAAAAGGGTGTTCCGAAGTCTGAGGCGACTCAGGCGAACGCCCCCAGGGCCGTCGGCGCGGCTGGGCCAGACTTGCCGCCTTTCGTACAGCCGCCGGCGCAGCCTGCCGCGTCTCAGGGCCAAGAACCAACGGAGGTCGATCGCTATTCTGCGGGGGATGCGACCTATATCATGATGTCCGATGGTTCGGTCGAGGTGCACAGCGCCGCCGGAACACAACGCTATCCCTCGCTGGCCGCATTGAAGGCGGAAGCTGAATCGCGCCAGGGATAGAGAACAAAGCCTGGAAGTTTAAATCTGTCTGCTTCTGCGGAACACGCCTTAAGTGCGCTTCCCCCAGATGAGGAACAGCGCGGCGTCGCCCGGCAAGCCCTCAGGAAAATCGACGACCTGGGCGGCGATTTTGAAGCCCCTTGGCTGCAGCTCGTTACGCCACCGCTTGAATACGTCGGCAGGTTCGCCACGCAAGGTTTCCGGCCAATGCGGATCCGGCGCGTTGATCGCCCGCCCGCCGTCGACGCAGAGCTGGGAGGGAAAACGAATGAGCATATGCTCGGTCAGGCCCGCCGACGCTGCGCGCCGCGCCTGAGAAACCATCTCGCGCCACTGCCCCTCGGTGAGACGTTGCGCGGCAAGCTCCTTGATGCGCTGCTTGCGCTGCTCCAGCATGGCGCGGTGACGCGCCTCGAGCTCCGTCTCGAGTAGGCGCTCATGTGCGGCGATGAGCTCGCGAAACTCCTCCGCCGTCGCAATCTCGCATGCATCCGATCGCCGCGGCGGCGCAGAGAGGATCGGCTTCGGCTGGCTGAGAACGTCTGGCGTGTGGTTGCTGTCGGATAAGGCGCTCAGCACCTCCCGGCGCAAGAGCACTCCGACGATCTTGCGGCCGTCGACCACCGGCGCGCGCTTGAGATTGTGCTCCTGCATCATCTTCGCGATGTCGGAGAGCCTGGCGGCGCTAGGGATCGAGATCGCGGGCGCCGTCATCACGTCGCGCAGCGCGCGACCGTTCGAGCGAAAAGGCGCTTTGCGGCGAGTTTGCAACAGGAAATCGGGAATAGGGCCGAGATTGACCGCGGGCCCCGGGCTTGCGCGCTCTAGATTGCTGCGGGTGACGACGCCAATTGGCGCGAGTTGCTCGTCGACGACAGGCACGACGCCGATCTCGCATTCGGACAGGAGCTTTGCGACGTAATCGAGGTCGGCGTCCGCGGTGACAAAAGGGAAGTGCCGCGTCATCAACTCACGCGCAATCATCTGGCCTCCGTCGTCGCGCCGTCACTCCGACAATTCGATCGTCACCGGCACATGATCGGACGGACGCTCCCAGCCGCGCGCTTGCGTCAACACCTCGAGCTTGCCGAGCGCGCCGCCGAGCGCTTCGCTCACCAGAATATGGTCGAGGCGCCGGCCACGGTTGGAGGCCGCCCAATCCGCCGCACGATAGCTCCACCATGTGAAAAGTTTTTCTTCCGCAGGCACGAAGTGGCGCATGGCGTCGATCCAATTGCCGGCGCGGCAGACATTGGTGAGTTTCTCGACCTCGATCGGCGTGTGGCTGACAACTTTGAGCAGCGCCTTGTGGCTCCAGACGTCGTGCTCGAGCGGCGCAATGTTCAGATCGCCGACGAGCATCACGCGACCCTTTGCGGCGCCGTTCGCGCCCCATTCTTTCATCTCGTCGAGGAAGTTGAGCTTGTGCGCGAATTTGGGATTGATGCT
The DNA here is from genome assembly GCA_024506175.1 of Methylocystis sp. Taxonomy (GTDB): domain Bacteria; phylum Pseudomonadota; class Alphaproteobacteria; order Rhizobiales; family Beijerinckiaceae; genus Methylocystis. The sequence continues at coordinate 16,818 of JAMBEQ010000245.1, read as the reverse complement.
GACGTCGGGCTCGTCTCCGCCGGCCGGCACGTAGAAATTGTGCAGCGTGATCGGTCCGCCGGCGCCCTCGACTTCCACCGAGATGTGACGCGCGTCGCCTTTTTCGCAGAAGTCGCGCTTCTCTAAAAGCCGCAACGGCTCTTTGGAGACGATCGCAACGCCGTGATAGCCCTTCTGCCCGTTGATGGCCGCATGTTTGTAGCCGAGCGCCGACAGATCTTTCATCGGGAATTCGGCGTCCCGGCACTTGGTTTCCTGTAGGCAAAGAACGTCGGGGTCTTTTTCTTTCAGGAATTGCGCGACCAGCGGCATGCGCAGGCGCACCGAATTGATGTTCCAGGTTGTGATCTTCAAAATTATTTCGCCTTGGTTTTGTCGCCGCCGAAGAGGAACGGCGCGACGTCTTTCACGCCGGGCTGTTTCTCGGTGACGAAGGGGGTGGGGCGGCACACCGCCATGGCCGAAAGGCCGACGCGCGCGGTAAGGAGGCCGTTGAGCACGCCTTCGCCGAGCTTCGCCGAAAGCCGCGCAGCAAGGCCATGGCCCACGACCTGCTGCAGAAGCGAATCGCCGACGGCGACGGTGCCGGTGATTGCGAGATGAGCGCCGACGGAACGCGCGAGCTTGAAGAAGCCGAGGAGGCCAGGGCGCCCGCCATAGATTTCTGCGATCCGCCGCATCAACACGATCGCCTGACCGGCGACAAAGACGATATCGAGGACCGCGCGCGGACTCACGGCCGTAACGACAGACACGCGCTTCGCGGCGTTGGCGATTTCACGACGGGCTAGATCGTCGAGCGGCGCGACGAGATTGCGCTCGGCGAGGTCGATCAAATCCTTACCGTCGATAATCTGCGTCACGTAGTCGGCGACGAGCGCGCGGGCGCGAGCGAGGTCGGGTCGGGTTTCGTAGAGCTTGCAAAGATCGAGCACGCGTAATTGCGCCGCCTTGGCGCCGTCGGCGGCTCGCGCAGCGGCGAGATCCGCATGGAGTCTGGCGACGCGGTTCTGCAGGAGGATGGCGCGTATTTCGCGCACAATAAAAGCAAATGCAGTGACGCCCGCAGCAGAAGCGAGCACAAGGCCGATGGTTCCGAGAATGGGCGAACGGACGAAAAGGTCCTCGACGAAGTTCCAAACCCAGATGCTCAACCCGAGCGTAAGCAGCCCCGTCAGGGCGGACAGGAAGACGCCGGCGGAGGAAAAAATATAGCGGTCGAGAAGCCCTTTGGCTTGCGCCGCCTCCACCGCCTCCTCGCCTCCCTGCGCGCCGTCCACGAACTCGGCGGCTTCGGCAAAAATATCTGCCTCGGGCTCGACCTGGGCGGCCGGCCTGGAGGTCACGGTTTCATCGCCGTTGAGGCGGAAGGCGCGCGGGCGGGATTTGCGCTCTTGGTCGCTCATGTCGTCTTTCCGGGTTCAAGGCTTCCCTTTAGCGCCTTCGGCGGAAAAACGGGAGCGTCATGAGTTCCCCTTTTGCGCTCCCGAAATCCGAGGAGGCGCTTTTGCGCTTCCCTCCGGTTGCGGCAAAGCAGCCCCTCCGCTAGCATCCGCGGCGCTTCCGCCTCGCTTCTGAACAGGTTCCAGCGTTTCCGATGTCCTTTCTGCCCAACGCGCTCGCGCTCACCCTCGGCTATCTTCTCGGCTCCATTCCGTTCGGGTTGCTGCTCACCCGCCTTGCGGGCACGGCGGACCTGCGCGCGATCGGTTCGGGCAATATCGGCGCCACCAATGTGCTGCGCACGGGGCGCAAGGACTTGGCGGCGGCGACGCTGCTTCTCGACGCCATCAAAGGGACGGTTGCGGTCCTGATCGGCGCCAAGCTCTTGCCCGAAGGCGCGATGATCGCGGGCTTTGCGGCTTTTGCCGGCCATATCGCGCCGGTATGGCTGAATTTCAAAGGCGGGAAGGGCGTTGCGACATTTCTGGGGTGTCTGTTTGGCATCCATTGGCCGGTCGGTCTCGCCTTCTGCGCCATATGGCTCACGGTCGCGGGCGTCTCGCGCTATTCATCGCTCTCCGCCCTCATTGCGAGCGCGGCCGCGCCACTCATTTTGCTCTTCCTTGGCCATGGCGGCGAGGCTTTCGTGGTTGCCGCCATGGCGGCGCTGCTTTGGCGCAAGCACGCCGAGAATATCGCCCGCCTGCGAGCAGGAACCGAGAGCCGCATCGGGCAAAAGGCATGAGCCACTCGCGGTCGGGCGTGCGGCTGGGCGACGAGCAACTCGTCGATTGGCTTCGCCTGATCCGCAGCGAGAATGTCGGGCCGCGCACCTTCCTCGCGCTCGTCAACCGTTTCGGCGGCGCCCGGGCGGCGCTGGAGGCTCTGCCGGAGCTCGCAGCCAAGTCGCTGCGCGGGCGGCCAATCCACATCGCGGGTCGTGACGAGATTCTGCGTGAAATTGAAGTTGCAACGGCGATGGGTGTGCGTTTCGTTGCGATACGGGATGCGGACTACCCGCCGCTCCTGCGCGAGATCCCCGATGCGCCGCCGGTTCTTTCGGTTCGAGGGCTCCTGGACACCGCGGGGCGTGACGGCGTGGCTCTCGTCGGCTCGCGCAACGCTTCGGCGACCGGGCTCCTCATGGCCGAGCGCCTCGCGAGAGGCTTGGGGCGGGCCAACTATGTCGTCGTCTCAGGCCTAGCGCGCGGAGTCGACGCGGCGGCCCATCGCGCCAGCCTCCAAACGGGCACGATCGCCGTGCTGGCGGGCGGGCAGGCGCGGCCTTCCCCGGCCGAGCATGAAAAACTCGTCGCACAGATCGCGGAGCAGGGACTTCTCGTCTCGGAAATGCCGATCGAATGGGAGCCGCGGGGTCGGGATTTTCCGAGGCGCAATCGCATTATCTGGGGGTTGAGCCGGGCTACCGTCGTGGTCGAAGCGGCGCGCCGCTCAGGCTCGCTGATCACCGCGCGATTTGCCGCTGAACAGGGACGCGAGGTCTTCGCCGTGCCGGGCTCGCCGCTCGATCCCCGCGCAGAAGGAACGAACGATCTTCTGCGCCAGGGAGCGACGCTTTGCGCGCGGCCCGAAGATGTCATCGACTCCCTGGCCGATGGCTCCTCCGTTGCGGGGGGCATGCTTTTCGACAAGGCGAGCGAGGACGGCGAACCCATTCTTGACGAGCTCGAGCTTTTGTTCGAGTCGGTGGCGACTCCGGCCGAAGGTCTCCCCCGGACCAGGACGGATGGCGCGCCGCCAAGCAAGCCGGATGGCGAAGACCCGCTCGAGGAAAAAGGTCGCCACGCGCACATCGACGCACGCGCGCGCGTTACATCCTTGCTTGGGCCCGCGCCGGTGGCTGTCGACGACCTCATCCGAATCGCCGGCCTGTCCGCGCGCGAGGTTCAGGGGGCTCTTGTCGAGCTCGACATCGAAGGACGTCTCGAACGGCACGGCTCGGTCGCGCTCGCCTGCAGCCGCAAATGATTACTGTTTTTCAGGGTCGGCGTCGCGGCTGGCGATCTCGCGAGACTGCAGTTCCGCCTCGACGCGGGCAAGGTCGAGAAAATAGGCGACCATCGGCATTTCGGACCGCCCCGCTAATCGCGAGAGTTCAGAAGCCATATCAGCGATATAGCTGGCAAGCGCGGCAGCGTCCTCCTTGGCGCGCCGCGACGCGGCCCCGGCGTCGGCATCCTTTTTCCGCGGTCCAGACGCGGCCGATTCAGACGAAATAGAACGAGCCATTCAATGTGCCTCCGGCGGCTCGGAGCCCTTGCAATGGATAAACTCGACCTTTGCGTGTCTTTTTCTTAAAGCTCAGCCTATGGATGTCAAGTTTTGACCTCCCCCCCCCTCGCTTCGGTCGAGGCGCGAGAGACGATCGAGCGCCCCCTGCAGGATATAGGCCGCCGCCATCCGGTCGACGACCTCCGCTCTTTTGGCGCGGGAGGCGTCCTGGGCGATGAGCTCGCGGGTGACGGCCGCCGTCGAAAGCCGCTCATCCCAGAAGGCGAAGGGGAGGGCGGTGAGCTTTCGCAAATTTCGCATGAAAGCGCGGGTCGCCTGGGCGCGCGGCCCTTCCGTGCCATCCATATTGAGCGGCAGGCCGAATACCAGCGCCTGGACGTCGAAATCGGCGGCTCGTTTCAGCAGCGCCTCGGCGTCGACCGAGAATTTCTCGCGCCTGATGGTGTCGAGCGGCGAGGCCAGGCGGCGCTCGACGTCCGAAAGCGCGAGGCCGATGGTTTTCGTCCCGAGATCAAGGCCCAGAAGGCGCCCTTTGGGCGGCAGTTCGCGCGCGAGCTCCTCGAGCGTATGGGTTTTATTGGTCATCCCCTCCGCTACCATGGCGTGGCGCCTCGATAAACTCCTTGGCGCGCCAAGATCCGGTCCGCCGCATTGCGCCACTCCTCCCCAAGCGCTATAGCGCCGTGACAGGTTCATTCCGACGGAGTTCTCAAATGTCTGTCGATTCTACGGTGGTTCGGCGCATTGCCCATCTAGCGCGCATCGCCGTCGAGGAGAATGAGGTCGAGCGTCTGCGCGGCGAACTCAACGCCATCCTCCATTTTGTTGAAGCGCTGAGCGAGGTCGACGTCGAGGGGATAGAGCCCATTGCTTCCGTGCTGCCGATGCAAATGAAAAAGCGCGCCGACGTGGTGACCGACGGCGGCATCGCCGACGATGTCTTAGTCAACGCTCCGGCCAAGGAAGATCGTTACTTCGTCGTGCCAAAGGTGATCGAGTAAGCTTGCTCGTCCTCACGCGCCGTCCCGCCACAGATATATAAAGAGACTCGATGTCCGATCTCACGCATCTCACTCTCGCCGACGCGCGCGACGCGCTGAAGTCGAAGAAAGTCTCGGCCGTCGAACTGACCAAGGCGCACATTTCCGCGATGGAAAACGCGCGGGGCCTCAACTGCTTCATCACCGAGACGCCGGATCTCGCTTTGAAGCAGGCCGAAGCGAGCGACGCGCGGCTTGCAAGCGGCGAGGCGGGTCCGCTCGAAGGCCTGCCGCTCGGCATCAAGGATCTTTACTGCTCCAAAGGGGTGCGCACGACGGCCGCGAGCCGCATCCTCGACGATTTCACGCCGACCTACGAGTCGACGGTTTCGGCCAATCTGCTGCGCGATGGCGCGGTGACGCTCGGCAAGCTCAATCTCGATGAATTCGCCATGGGCTCTTCCAATGAGACGAGCGCTTTCGGGCCCGTCGTCTCGCCGTGGAAACGCAAGGGCGATCCTGGCGCGAAAATCGTTCCCGGCGGCTCCTCGGGCGGCTCTTCCGCTGCCGTTGCGGCGCATCTGTGCCTCGGCGCCACGGCGACTGACACGGGCGGCTCCATCCGCCAGCCGGCGGCGTTCACCGGCACGGTCGGGATAAAGCCGACCTATGGCCGCTGCTCGCGCTGGGGCATTGTCGCTTTCGCCTCTTCTCTCGATCAGGCCGGGCCGATCACGCGCACGGTTCGCGATGCGGCGATCATGCTGCGTTCTATGGCGGGGCACGATCTAAAGGACACCACAAGCGTAGACGCGCCCGTGCCGGATTACGAAGCGGCGATCGGCGCTTCGGTGAAAGGCCGCCGCATCGGCGTGCCGAAGGAATACCGCCTCGACGGCATGTCGGCGGAGATCGCCGCTTTGTGGGAGGAGGGCGTCCAGTGGCTGAAGGACGCGGGCGCTGAGATCGTCGAGATTTCTTTGCCGCACACGAAATACGCGCTGCCCACCTATTACATCATCGCGCCGGCCGAAGCCTCGTCCAATCTCGCGCGCTATGATGGCGTGCGTTACGGCCTGCGCATGCCGGGCCGCGACATCGTGGACATGTATGAGAAAACCCGCGCCGAGGGCTTTGGCGCGGAGGTGCGTCGGCGCATCATGATCGGCACTTACGTGCTGTCGGCCGGTTACTACGATGCATATTATGTACGCGCGCAGAAAGTGCGCAGCCTGATCAAGCGCGATTTCGACGAGGCGTTCGCCGCCGGGGTCGACGCCGTGCTGACGCCCGCAACGCCCTCGACCGCCTTTGCACAGGGGGAGCAAGGCGCGACTGATCCGGTAGAAATGTATCTCAACGACGTGTTCACGGTGACGGTGAACATGGCGGGACTCCCGGGCATCTCCGTGCCAGGCGGGCTCGCGGCGAATGGCCTGCCGCTCGGCCTGCAGCTCATCGGCCGGCCTTTCGACGAGGAGACCCTGTTCTCGCTCGCGCATGCAGTCGAGCAGGCGGCGCCGAAATTCGACTTTCCCGAACCCTGGTGGCGCTGATGAACAAAGTGGCCGCCGAGCCAAACCTAGAGGCGATGCAGGACGAAATGTCCGACTTGCGCCATATCATCGATGAACTCGACGACGAGCTTGTCGCGCTCCTCGCAAAGCGTCAGCGCCAGATTGAGCGCGCCGCGAAAGTAAAGCCAGCGCTGGGCATTCCGGCGCGCGTGCCTGATCGCGTCGATGAAGTGCTCGCCCGCGTGCTCGGCGCCGCGCGGCGCGAGGGCCTCTCCGTCGAGGTGGCGATGAATTTATGGACGGCCATCATCGAATGGTCGATCCAATATGAAGAGCGATTGATGGGGGACCGGGCGCCGAAGGGGGAGTGAGGTTGTTTCTCCTTTGGAAGCCTGGGCGTATTCTTCCCTTCGACCATCTCGCGGCGCATCATTTTGCGCGGTTGCGCGCTATTCGCAAAGCAGCTGGCGAGCCGCTTCCAGTCATGGATGGCGTCATTGCATCAATCGCGGCGGCTCATTCGATGACGTTTGCGACAGGCAACACAAAGCACTTCTTGGATCTCGGCGTCCCGCTGGTGGACCCCTTCACCGCCTGACTGGGCGTCGTCAGCCCTTGGCCCCGGGAGCGTCCTCGTTTTCCTTCCGCTCCGTTCGCTTGATCCGTACCAAGCCATTCTTGATCGACCATCTCAAGAGCCGCCGAGACAGCCTGTCGGCGCCTCGCCAATGTGGCGCGAGGATCGCAAGACCTAATGGCGCCATCCAGAGTCCGAAGAACGGGAGCGGCGCCAGCAACGTCCCGCCGAGAACCAGGCCCGCGCCCACCGGCACGGCGACATGACGGGGCGCGTCGCGCATGCGGGCGACGATCCCTCGCTTACGATTGGCCGGCTGGTCGTTTCTCTTGGCCATTTGCTGGCCTCCCTTTGCTTCGCGTCGCCCGTTCCGCTCGCGCGCGCCGTGGTCTATATGGATGGCTAAAGGTTCAGCGAGGAAAATATGGCGACACAGGCGGCTCCTTCGAAGCTCATTAAAGGCGCGACCGGCGACTGGGAAGTCGTCATCGGCATGGAAATCCATGCGCAGGTGACAAGCAAGGCCAAGCTCTTCTCGGGGGCTTCGGCGGAATACGGTGGCGCGCCGAACAATCACGTCTCGCTCGTCGACGCCGCCATGCCAGGCATGCTGCCGGTCATCAATGAGGAGTGCGTCAGGCAGGCGATCCGCACCGGCCTGGGGCTCGAGGCGAAGATCAATCACCGTTCGGTCTTCGACCGCAAGAACTACTTCTACCCGGATTTGCCGCAGGGCTATCAGATCTCTCAGTACAAGCATCCGATCGTCGGAGAGGGACAGGTCATCGTCGACGTGTCGCCCACCGAGCGCATCACGGTCCGCATCGAGCGTCTGCATCTCGAGCAGGACGCGGGCAAGTCGCTGCACGATCTCTCGCCCAGCGAAAGCCATGTCGACCTCAATCGCAGCGGCGTCGCGCTCATGGAGATCGTCTCGAAGCCCGACATGCGTTCGTCGGAGGAAGCGCGCGCTTACGTCACCAAGCTGCGCGCGCTCTTGCGCTACATCGGCTCGTGCGACGGCAATATGGAGCAGGGATCGCTGCGCGCCGACGTGAACGTTTCGGTGCGCCGACCAGGCGAGCCCCTTGGCACGCGTTGCGAAATCAAGAACGTCAACTCCATTCGCTTTATCGGCCAAGCCATCGAGGTCGAGGCGCGCCGCCAGATCGGCATCCTCGAAGACGGCGGTAAGGTCGATCAGGAGACCAGGCTCTTCGATCCCGGCAAGGGCGAGACCCGCTCCATGCGCTCGAAGGAAGAGGCGCACGACTATCGATACTTCCCCGACCCGGATTTGTTGCCGCTCGAGTTCGACCAACCCTATGTCGAAGCCTTGAAGGCGGAGCTGCCCGAGCTCCCCGACGCCAAGCGTGCGCGCTTCATCGAGCAATACGGCCTGCCGCCTTATGACGCCGGCGTGCTCGTCATGGAGAAGGCCAACGCCGACTTCTTCGAGGAGACGACGAAGGGCCGCGACGCCAAGCTCGCGGCAAATTGGGTGATCAACGAACTCTTCGGCCGGCTCAACAAGGAAGGGCTCGACGTCACGCGCTCGCCCGTGTCGGCGCAAGCGCTTGGCGCAATCATCGACTTGATTTCGAGCGATGTGATCTCCGGCAAGATCGCAAAGGATCTGTTCGAGATTGTCTGGACCGAAGGCGGCGATCCCAAAGAGATCGTCGAGGCGCGCGGCATGAAGCAGGTGACCGATACAGGCGCCATCGAGGCGGCTGTCGATGCGGTCATCGCCGCAAACCCCGACAAGGTCGAACAGGCGAAGGCGAAGCCGACCATGCTGGGCTGGTTCGTCGGGCAAGTCATGAAACAGACCGGCGGCAAGGCGAATCCGCAGGCCGTGAACGAACTCCTGAAACAAAAATTGGGCGTCTGACCGGCGCCTTTCCAACTCGAATCGAATCACAATCGGCTCCGAATCGTGCGAGTTTTTCTCGGCGCGAGGCCGGAGCCGAAGCTTTTTTTTGCCGTTGGGCGGGATGCGCACAAATTTTTTTTTATCATGTCGCGCCTGCGCGATCGCGCCATCCGGATAGTTTGCGCCTCTCGAAAAACCACTTGCTCGGCTGTCTCGAATTCTGCGTTGGGCGCTGCGCGTCGACCTCCGTTTGAGTGCGCGTATAACCTGCGCTTCAAACTTGCTCGCAGCATTACAAGATCAAGCTGTTCCAAAAGCGACTGCAAATAAAAACAAACAATTGAATTGGTTTGCGCTGCGCTTCCCTTCGCAAGACGCACTTCGCGCGCATTCGTAGAGAACGCTCTCGAGCACCGATGCGGGCCAATCAATTTCGCGCAGTGTCGAAGCGCTGGGAACGCAATTAATGGTCCCTCGACATGAACTCGAAGCCGGTAATCTCCGTTATCAAACGCGGCGTGAGAGACTGCTCCAAGCGTTGTAACGCCTTACTTCTCGTGTGGCGCCACTTGAACCAGCAATTAACCACGTTACGCTAATTACGCGTATTGTCGGCGACCATAATTCCGGCAATTCGGATCAAGGGGACTTATTATGGCGAGAGCTACAACGAAACGCAGGCCGGCCAAGAAGGCGGCGGCGAAGAAGGGTGCGCGTAAAGGCGCCACCAAGAAGGCGGCGACCAAGAAGGCGGCAACCAAGAAGCGCGCGACGAAGAAGACAGCTGCGAAGAAGGGCGCGCGCAAGACTGCTACGAAGAAGACCGCTCGCAAGGCCGTCCGCAAAGTAGCGACGAAGAAGCGCGCCGCGACGAAGAAGGCGACTGTGAAGAAGCGCGCAACCAAAAAGGCTACCGGCAGGAAGGTCGCGGTCAAAAAGCGCGCGCCCCGCAAGGTGAAGATCGCTCCGCCTGAGACCCCGACCGAAGGCGCCGCCTAAAAGCGTTTTCACAAGTTGGATCGAAAGGGACGCAGTTTCGAACGCGTTCCTTGAGCCGGATTTCTAGTCGCCCGAGGACAACGCTTTATCGGCGCGCCTCGGGCGAGGTCGTCTTTGGCGGCTTTTGGGCCTCAGCGCTTCAGGCAATCGATCGCGAAGTCGCGCCACATCGGCGATGCCGCGCTGGACTCGCGCTTCTTCTTTTCCCATTCCTCGGCGCAGGCGCGCATGCGTTCTCGCGATGCGCGCGGGAGCATCGGCGGCGGCGCCGACGTGTCGAGCGGCGGCAGCGGCGACAAGATGGGATGCGCATCCGACGGCGTCGCCGCCGGCGGCTGCTTCCGCGTGGCTCCGATCATCGCGGGCGCGATCTGTTTCGCCGTTTCCACTGAGCCTGCGGCTTTGGGCGTCGGCGCGGCGGTCTTGACCTTTGCGTTCGCGCGAGCCGACGGGCTCGGCGAAAACCGTTGCGCCTGCTGCTGCGCAACAGCGGGCGCGACCGCCCAGAATGCGACGAGAACCGCGGCCCATCGGACCCGGGGCGAAGCGATTACATCCGCGACGATCATGTTCCTTCCAGCGAACGCGCGCGACGTCGCGCCTTATGTATGTCTATAGCTCCCCTGCACGAGAGTCGAAAGGCTCCGGCGCGCGTGTTAAGCCGTCCCACGACAGGAGGCGACAATGACGAACACGGAAATTTCTTCCACGCGGCTGCCGCTCGTTCAGCGACCCCGGCGCAATCGCAAGAGCGATTGGTCTCGCCGCCTCGTGCGAGAAACGAAGCTCGATGTCTCAGATCTGATTTGGCCTATCTTCCTGATCGAGGGTGAAGGAAGGCGCGAGCCTGTCGGCTCCATGCCGGGCGTCTACCGCCAATCGATCGATCTGGCTGCGAAGGCGATCGCCGAGATTGCCGACCTCGGCGTGCCGGCAGTCGCGATCTTCCCGAACACGGATCCGAAGCTGCGCGACGAGAAGGGGAGCATCGCGTTCGATCCGGAGAACCTCGTCTGCCGTGCGTGTCGCGCGATCAAGGAGGCGGCTCCCGACATCGGCGTCATCACAGATGTCGCCCTCGATCCATACACCAGCCACGGCCATGATGGGCTCCTGGTGGGCGACGAAATCATCAATGACGAGACCGTCGCGGTCTTGGCCCAGCAAGCGGTCACGCAGGCGCGCGCGGGCGCCGATATCATAGCGCCATCCGACATGATGGATGGACGCGTCGGGGCCATTCGTTCGGCGCTCGACGCCGAAGGCTTCCAGAACGTTCAGATCATGAGCTACGCGGCAAAATACGCGTCAGCATTCTATGGGCCGTTCCGCGACGCTATCGGCACGAACAAGACGCTGCGTGGCGACAAACGCGCCTATCAGATGGATCCTGCGAATACGGACGAAGCGTTGCGGGAGGTCGCGCTCGATCTGGAACAGGGCGCCGACATGGTCATGGTGAAGCCGGGCATGCCCTATCTCGACATTGTGCAGCGGGTGGCGGAAACGTTCCATGCGCCGACCTTCGCGTATCAGGTCTCCGGCGAATATGCGATGATCATGGCGGCCGCGCAGAACGGCTGGCTCGACGAGGAGCGCGCCATGATGGAAAGTCTCCTCGCCTTCAAGCGCGCCGGAGCCTCGGGCGTCATAACTTACTTCGCGCCGCGCGCGGCGGCCATTCTCCAGGACGCCAAATAGAACTCAGGCGGCGCGATTGCGAAGATCCCGGACGCGGTCGTGATTTGCCTTCACGCCGCGGTACTGCCGGTCGATAATCGCCTGCACACGCGACGGCAGAGGCTTGGCGATGGCGCTCTCGTAGGCTGACTTGGCGGCGTCTTCGCCTTGCTCCATCTCCTCCAGGATCGCCTTGTCGCTGCGTGCGGCGATGAGCGACCTCAGGTTGGCCCAAAATCTGTAAAATGCGCCCAGGATGGAGGTGGAGCCGGAGGGTTGTCCGCCGAGCTCGGAAATTTCCGACTCAAGCTCGCGAGCGCCTGCCGCGCAACGCTGCGCCGCCGTTTGAAAAACGGTCTTGAGCTGCGGGTCTTGCGCCTGTTCGGCGGCGGTGCGGAAACCCTGCTCGCCGTCTCGGCTAACGATCGCGAGGTTGTTGAGGGTCTCTATGACTTCATGGTTCTTCATGTCTCGCTCCTGCCGGCGGGGCTCTCTTGCGTGCGACCGAACTAAGGGCGGGCGCTGTTTGTTCCGTCGTCAGCTTGCAATGCAGCCGCGCCTCGATCTGCTACGCATTTTCAAAGCTGGCGCGCAGGCAGACGGTCAGAGTCTCAGCGGCGAGCCTGAGCCGCCGCCTTCTCGCGGGGGTTGCCAAAGCCTTCCGCCCGTGGTTTGCCTGTTCGCCAAGGCGGCGCTGGAAAGCCGCCGCGTGCCATCCTTTTCGGTTCTCGCCCTGACGATGATGCGACGCCTATTCCTCCCGGCCGTTCTGGCGGGCCTGGTCCTGACGGCGCCGGCGCGCGCCGATTTCCGCCTCTGCAACAATACGAATACGCGGGTAAGCGTGGCGATCGCTTATACCGACGGAAAGAGCTGGCTTTCCGAAGGCTGGTGGAATCTGCGGCCCGCCGCCTGCGAGACGCTGTTGCGCGGCCCTCTCGCCGCGCAATTTTACTATGTCTATGCGATGGACGAGCGCGGCGGCGAGTGGAAGGGAAAGGCCTTCATGTGCACGCGAGATCGCGAATTTCGGATAGACGGCCGAGAGGATTGTTTCGCGCGCGGCTACGAGCGGACGGGTTTCTTCGAGATCGACACGGGACGAGACGCAAAGAGCTGGACGGTGCAACTCACCGACCCAAACGCCGCGCCGTCGTCCACGCAGTGACATAGAGCCGCGCTATAGCGGCCAAGGAAAAAGGATTCGGGAACGAACATGAGAAGGCTCAGGCGGACCAAGATTATCGCCACGCTGGGACCGGCGACAATCGACAAGGCGGTGATCGCAGGGCTCGTGCGCGCGGGCGCCGACGTTTTCCGTATCAATATGAGCCACACCGACCATGTGGCTCTCGCCAATTACGTCCGGGTCATCCGCGAGATCGAGGCGGAGATGTCCCGGGCGATCGGCGTTCTGGTCGATCTCCAGGGGCCGAAGCTGCGCATCGGCGCCTTCGAGGAAGGCTCCGTGCATCTGCGCAAGGGGGACGTCTTCGTCTTCGATTCGGACCCAACCCCGGGCGATGTCACGCGCGTTCGATTGCCGCATCCCGAAATCCTTGCGGCGCTCAAAGTGGGCGACACCATATTGATCGACGATGGCCGCGTGCGGATGCATGTCGTCGAGACGGCGCCCGAGCGCGCCCATGCGGTCGTGGACGTCGCCGGGCGGCTCTCCAACCGTAAGGGCGTGAGCCTGCCGGACACCGAAATCCCGATCACCTCGATGACCACCAAGGACCGCGCCGATCTGGACGCGGCGTTGGAGCAGGGCATCGATTGGGTCGCAATCTCCTTCGTGCAGCGGCCCGAAGACGTGATCGAAGTGAAGCGGATCACCAAGGGACGCGCCCTGGTGATGGCTAAAATCGAAAAGCCTCAGGCAATTCATCGTCTCGACGAGGTCATCGAGGTGTCGGATGCCTTGATGGTGGCGCGTGGCGATCTGGGCGTCGAAGTGCCGCTCGAGCGCGTGCCGGGCTTGCAGAAGCGCATCAACCGCTCGGCGCGTCGTCTCGGCAAGCCGGTGGTCATCGCGACTCAGATGCTCGAATCGATGATCCTCTCTCCGCTGCCGACGCGCGCCGAGGTTTCGGACGTGGCGACGGCTGTCTTCGAAGGCGCCGACGCGGTGATGCTTTCGGCCGAAAGCGCCGCCGGCCAATATCCGCAGGACGCCGTGGCGACCATGAGCCGCATTGCGGAAGAGGTCGAGACGGACGCGGTCTTCCGCTCGATCATCAACGCCCAGCGAGGCGAATTGTCGAACCCGACCTATGCGGACGCCATCGCGGTTGCGGCCCGCGACGTGGCGCAGACCTTACACTCGAAGGCCATCTGTGCATGGACGTCCTCCGGCACGACGGCTCTGCGCATTGCGCGTGAGCGCCCGCAATCGCCTATTCTGGCGTTGACGCCCAAGCGCGACACAGCGCGCCGGCTTGCGCTGGTCTGGGGGGTTCACGCCCTCGAAACGCGAGACGCCACGGACATCGAGGACATGGTGAAGCGCGCCTGCGAGAACTCCAAGAGCGAGGGCTTCGGCGATGACGGCGACCGCATCATCATCGTCGCCGGCATGCCCTTCGGCTCGCCGGGCGCAACGAATATGATACGTATCGCGCATATCGGCGAGGAAGGGGCGCAGGGCTCGGACGAGCCATGAGGCGAAGAATGGCCGGGCGAACCCCGGCCATGACGGTCCGATTCTCGCTCGCGCAGCAATAGCTATTCTGCGGCCCGCCATTCCATTGTGACCGTCGGCCGCCCCGAGAGCGTATTGGCGCCGCGGCCAATTTCGATGAAGCCACTGCGCTGGTAAAAGCGGATGGCGCGCATGTTGTCTGCGTTGACGTCGAGGCGCACGAAGCCGGGCGACATGGCGCGCGCCGCCGCCATCAGCGCCTCCCCGCAGCCGGCGCCTTTATATTCTGGCCCGACGCATATTTGGTCGAGCCATCCGGTTTCAGGATCGATGACCACGAACCCGGCGAGCCGCTTGCCGTCCTCGGCGAGAACGCAGAGCGTCACTGCGCCCTTTGCCTCCAGCGCCGCAATTTGCCTTGTGAGCCACCCGCGGCGGGCGTCGAAGTCTATCTCTGGATAAGTCGCGCGCCACGCCGCCACCCAGAGATCGAGCATCGCGGGGAGGTCGTCTTCCTCGCGTCGCCGCAGTGGCGGGGCGAGTTCCGGGGGACGCGGATCGGGCGCAGGATCCAGGAAAGCGTTCACGCCTTCCTCATCACGTCGAGGAGCTGGCGGTGAATGGTCTCATTGCCGGCGCATATTTCGCCTTTCCCCAGCATATCGGAGCCGCCCGAAAAGTCGGAGACGAAGCCGCCGGCCTCGCGCACAAGCACAATGCCGGCCGCGACATCCCAGGAATTGATGCCGCGCTCCCAGTAGCCGTCGAAGCGGCCGCACGCGACCATGGCGAGGTCCATGGCGGCGGCTCCCATGCGGCGGATATTGCCGATTTTGGCCATTCCGGCAGAAAGCTCGCGCTTGAAGGACTCATGGTCTCGGGAGCGGGCTAGGGGAGGGATGCCACAGGCAACCATGGAGTCGGCGAGGGTGCGACGCGCCGCGACGCGCATGCGGCGGTTGTTGAAATAGGCCCCCTGGCCCTTTTCGGCGACAAACATCTCGTCTGTCGCCGGATTATAAACCAGCCCGGCGACGAGCTGTCCCTCGCGCTCGAGCGCCACCGAGACCGCGAAGACGGGGACGCCATGGAGGAAATTGGAGGTGCCGTCGAGCGGGTCGATATGCCAGGTGTGGCTCTTATCCGAGCCCTCGACGGTCCCGCCTTCCTCCATGATGAAACCGTAACCGGGCCGGGCCCGGGACAGCTCCTCGAACAGCGTCTTTTCCGCGCGCTTGTCGGCGGCCGAAACGAAATCGCCGGGTCCCTTAACCGAGACTTGCAGATTCTCGACCTCGCCGAAATCTCGTTTCAGGCCCCGTCCGGCCTTGATGGCGGCGGAAGTCATTACATTCATCAACGCGGAACGAATCATGGGGAGAGGCCTCGGGAGCGGGGGAGGGAGCCTGACATGCCTTCCGCCCGCCCCCGCGTCAAGCATCGGCGCTTAGGTTAGCGGCAGCTTAACAGAAAAGTAACAAATCCGTTTGAATCTCTTTTTCATTGCTTTTTCGAGGAGCGGCTACTCCCATGGCGAGCATAGACGGGGATTATGGGCTGAGCCATCAACTACGTCTCGAGGCTAGCGCCGAAAGCTACCGAAAGCAGAAGCGAGCCCATCGAGCGCAAAATCCTGCCCGGGCATATTCTAAGATTGATTCCGGTCAAATCATCCGCACGCTTGCCCTCATAGCCCTTTGCTTTGGCGTGACTCAGCTCCCCCGCGCCGACAAGGCGGATTCGGCGACCGCGGCGCTGGCGACGCCAGTGAAACGATAACTGGGCGCGTCCCTAACCCACGTCCTAACCGATGACGTCCCCAGCTCATATTTGCTTGCCGATTAAGGTTAAGAATCGCTTAAGCGAGCGGGCGCGCCTCGATTGCGCTACAGTGTATTCTATAATCAATTGGCCGAGGGAAACTCCGGCGAGTGCGTGAGCGTGTCATGGGTCGGTTAGGTGATAGCAGGGGCGAGCAGAATCAGCCCGTATCCTTTGTCGAAAAGCTCGCGGGATCCGAAGCTTTCGGCATGATGTTCAGGGAAGGCATGGGCCTTGTCGAAGAGGCCGCCGCCTATCTCGACGGCGCCGGCCGCGAGGAGGCGAAGGAATTGCCGCGAGGCGAAGCGCTGGCTTATGCGGCCGAGAGCATGCGGCTCACCACCCGTCTCATGCAGATTGCGTCATGGCTTTTGCTTCAGCGGGCTGTCAACCAGGGAGAGCTGAGCCGTAGTCAGGCCGCGACCGATCGTCATCGCGTGAAGCTTCATCAGCAGGAGCTTGCTTCGCCGCCCGAGGTTTTCCAACGCCTGCCGCAGCGCCTGCGCGATCTCGCGCTCCACTCGCTTCGGCTCCAGGCGCGGATCATTCACCTCGATCAGCTTATCTACGCCGGCCCCGAACATGTGCCCGCTCCCGTCGTGCCGGTCGCGAGCCCCGTGCAAGAGCAATTGGCCAGGCTGCGCGACGCTTTCGGTCGATAGTCCTGGTTTAACGTTTTCGACGCGCGGCGGGGCGGAGTCCCGCCGTTTTTTTCGGCCACAAAAAACGCCGGAGCGGTGGATGCTCCGGCGCGTCAGGGGCGTGTTGAAAGGCTGCGATTACTTCTTGCCGAAGCTCAGGCCGCCAAAGCGCTAAGTGAAGCGGGAGAGACGGCCGCCGCGATCGAGCAGCTGGGTCGAGCCGCCGGTCCAGGCGGTATGCATCTTGGGGTCGATGTCGAGGTGCATCGTGTCCCCCTCCTTGCCTCAGGTCGAACGCGTCCTTCTTGCGATTTGAAACGGTAACGCCCCGAGACGCCTTTCGGCGCGGGGCGGCCGGTCGAAGCTCACGATTTGGCCGCGCTCATA
>JAMBEQ010000244.1 GCA_024506175.1 Methylocystis sp. | reverse complement strand
GTGATATGGACGCCGAAGCGGGCCTCCAGATCCTGGAGATGGACGCGCTTCTGGTTCAAAATATAGAGCGCCACCGCCGTGCGGGTGCGCAGCGTGATGTCATGCGCCGAGCTCTTGACCAGCGCCTCCTCCAGCACGCGCAGCACATGCAGCGCGATGGAGGCCGTGGAGCGCACCGCGCCGGAGCCGGCGCAATGCGGACAGGGCACGGTCGAGCCCTCGATCACGCCGGCGCGGATGCGTTGGCGCGACATTTCCAGAAGGCCGAAATGCGAGATGCGGCCGACCTGGATGCGCGCGCGGTCGTTCTTGAGCGCATCCTTCAGGCGGCGCTCGACGGCGCGATTGTTGCGGCTCTCCTCCATGTCGATGAAGTCGACGACGATGAGGCCCGCGAGATCGCGCAACCGCAACTGGCGCGCGACTTCGTCGGCCGCCTCCAGATTGGTGCGCAGCGCCGTGTCCTCGATATTGTGCTCGCGGGTCGAACGGCCGGAGTTCACGTCGATCGCAACCAGCGCCTCGGTCTGGTTGATGACCAGATAGCCGCCGGACTTCAGCGTGACATGGTTGGAGAACATGGCGTCGAGCTGCGCCTCGACGCCGGCCTCGGCGAAGATCGGCACGGGCTCGCGGTGCTGCTTCACGTTTTTCGCATGGCTCGGCATGAGCATGCGCATGAAGTCTTTGGCTTCGCGATAGGCCTCGTCGCCGGAGACGACGATCTCCTCGACGTCGCGGCCATAGAGGTCGCGGATAGCGCGCTTGATGAGCGAGCCTTCCTCGTAGACCAGCGTCGACGCCGAAGAGCGCAGCGTCAGCTCGCGCACGCTCTCCCACAGCCGCAGCAGATACTCGAAATCGCGCTTGACCTCGGCCTTGGTGCGGGTCGCGCCCGCCGTGCGCAGGATGACGCCCATCCCCTCTGGCACTTCGAGATCGTGGACAATCTCCTTCAACCGCTTGCGGTCGGCGCCGTCGGTGATCTTGCGGGAGATGCCGCCGCCGCGCGCCGTGTTGGGCATCAGCACCGAATAGCGGCCAGCCAGCGAGAGATAGGTTGTGAGCGCGGCGCCCTTGTTGCCGCGCTCTTCCTTCACGACCTGGACGAGCAGCACCTGGCGGCGCTTGATGACCTCCTGGATCTTGTACTGGCGGCGAGGGCGCGCCACGCGGAAGGGCGCCTCGTCCATCGCGTCGCCGCCGATGTGCTCGACATGCTCTTCCTCGTCCTGGTCCTCGTCGTCGTGGTCTTCGTCTTGAGGCTCTTCCTCGGCCGGGGCGCGGGCGCGAATTTCGGCTTCTTCCTCTTCCTCAGCCTCGGAAGCTTCTTCGTCGGAATCGCCTTCTTCGTCCGCTTCTTGCTCCTCCCGGGCGCGCTCCTCGTCGCGCTCGTCCTGACGGCGCGCCTTCAGCTCGTGATCGGGCGCGAGCGTCTCGGCGGTGAATTCCTCCGCCTCGCCCTCTTCCACGGAGCCGAAGCCCGATGGGTCGACGGAAATCGTGTGATGCGGCTCTTCGGCCGCCGGCGTCGCGTCTTCCTTGGGTTCGACGCCCTGCGCCTCGACCGTTCCAACCTCGACTGTCTCAGCCTCGACCACCGCTGGCGCCGGCGCTTCCTCCGCAGCCAGCTCGACTCCCGCCGGCTCAGCGGATTCTCTGCCTTCCTCGGCCTCACCGGCGGGCGCTGCTCCCTCCTCGACAGCCTCGATCATCGCCTCGACGTCGACAGGCTCGCTGACGAGGATCTCGTCGTCAGCCGCGCGCTTTTCGGCAGCCTCATGGTGGCGACGGCGCGATCGCCGGCGCCCGTGGGGGCGATGCTCGTCCTCTTCGGTCTCGCGATGGGCGCGGCTCTCTTCCTCGAGCAAAGCCTGCCGGTCGGCCACGGGGATTTGATAATAATCGGGGTGGATTTCCGCGAAGGCCAAGAAGCCGTGGCGGTTTCCGCCATAATCGACAAAGGCCGCCTGGAGCGAGGGCTCTACGCGCGTGACCTTAGCGAGATAAATGTTGCCGCGGAGTGGTTTCTTGTCGGCTGCCTCGAAGTCGAATTCCTGAACGCGGTTACCACGTAGCACCACCACCCGGGTTTCCTCCGGGTGGGAGGCGTCGATCAGCATTTTGTTTGCCATGTCGGACTCTTTGCGGCGCTGCGCGCGCGGCGGCCGGCGGGTCCTGCAGCGATCCCCTGGGGGGCGC
Source organism: Methylocystis sp. (assembly GCA_024506175.1). Classification (GTDB taxonomy): domain Bacteria; phylum Pseudomonadota; class Alphaproteobacteria; order Rhizobiales; family Beijerinckiaceae; genus Methylocystis. The sequence continues at coordinate 5,547 of JAMBEQ010000244.1, read as the reverse complement.
TGCGGCTCCTATCCGGCGAAACGCTGTGGCGCGAACGCTTGTGTTTGGAGAAAAGGAGAAAGGCCGAAGGCCTTGAACACGCTGGCCGGCGCGAGGGCCGGCGGACAGATCGCCAGGGCGGATCGTCGCATTTGCGGCGACCAGCCGAACCAGATGACGAGCCAGGGCGCGGCCATATCCAGCGTCGCGGCCCGCGTGGCGGTTGCCAGGCGCGCAGCGTGAGCGCAGCCCTGTCGCGCGGACAGACCCGACGCGCCGGAGCGTGGCTGATGCGCTTATCATGGTCGTGGCCATGAGATCGTCAAAAAACCTTTCGCGACGCCCGGAAAGGCGGCGAGTATGCGTCACAGCCGGCGTGAGCCGCGCGTGACGGAAGACATCGGCCCGTCCCGGAAATCCGCCGGCCCTTGTGGCGAGGGGCATTTACCCCGTGCTACGCCAACGGACTTCCACAGAGCGCTACGACTTCATAGCGGGCGCCAGCAAAGCGCGCAAGCTTTGCGTCCGCGGAGTTTCAGCGCCGGAGGCTCTTTCTGCTTCACAAACGGCTGAAAGCAGAGGAAAGCGCGCGCGGCGGCAGGTCTTCGCAGAAGATGTCGAAAGCTAACGCTCTCTTAAGCGATCCGTTCGAAGAATCGTTTATAAAGGTTACGCTAGAGCGCGTTCCGCCAAAGGTGACAGACTTTTGCGACAAGAATGCGTTCCAGACTTTTGATCTTGCGCGATTTCTTACCGCTCGCCTGATGCCCTGCGAGCGGTAAGCGCGCCAGTGCGGCTCTGAGGAAACCGGGCGATGCTACCGCCTTCTTTCAGTTGGGAAATGGTCAGTCGACGCCTTGCTTTGGGCCAGGCCATGATTCTTGTCGGTTGGGGCATGGCCTTCGCGGCGGAGAACACGGGCCCTGTCTTGGCGGTTGGAAGTCGTCTCGAAGCGGCTGCCGATCATTCGCGCCTTGTTTTCGAGCTCTCCGGCCCGGTGAAGGCGAGCGCCCACCCTTCAACCAATCCGGCGCGCATCGTCGTCGACTTGCCCGAGGTGGCCTTCCGAATCGACCCCAAGGAAGGGCGCGCGCCCGCCAACTCCCGGCTCATCAAGTCCTTTCGTTACGGCCAGTTTGCGCCGGGGCGCTCGCGCGTCGTCATCGACCTTGCGGCGCCCGCCCGGATCATCAAGGCCGAGAGCGAGTCGGCGGGCGAGGGCGCCACGCTCGCAATCGAGCTCGCGCCGGCTACGCAGGCGCAATTCGACGCCGCCGCCGCCGAGAGCGCCGCGGCCCTGGCGCGGTCCGAACCGGCTTCGACCGAGACCGCACCGCTCTTCGGGGCGCCTTCGGACAAGCTGGTGGTGGCGATCGATCCCGGACATGGCGGCGTCGACATGGGCGCATCCGGAAAGCATGGCGAGCAGGAGAAGGCGATAGTCTTCGAATTCGCCCGGGCTCTCGCCGCGAAGATCGAGGCGGGCGGGCGGCTGAAAGCCGTGCTGACCCGCAACGAGGATATTTTTCTGCCTCTGAGCGAGCGCGTCCGAATCGCCCACGCCAACAACGCCGCGCTGTTCTTGTCGATACACGCCGACACGCTCGCCGAGGGCCATGTCGCGGGCGCCACCGTCTACACGGTTTCGGCCAAGGCCTCCGACGCCGAAGCCGCGAAGATTGCCGAAAAGGAAAATCTCGCCGATCAGGCGGCGGGGCTGGATCGCAAGGAGGACGCCGAGCAGGTCGGCGACATTCTCTTCGAGCTCACCCAGCGCGAGACTCGCGCCTTCAGCGCCCAGTTCTCGCAGATGCTCATCTCCCATTGGAAGGAAGCCGGCAGCCTCAATAAGAATCCGGCGCGTTCCGCTGGCTTCGTGGTGCTCAAATCCTATGATTTGCCTTCCGTTCTCCTCGAGCTGGGCTATCTTTCCAGTGAGAAGGATCTCGCGCGGTTGACCTCGCCGGAATGGCGCGAGCGCGCCGCTGGCAAGACCGCAGAAGCGATCGAAGCCTTTTTCGCCGCGCGCTCGCGCGAGGCGCGCGCGCCTATCAAGCCGCCGCTTCGCCCACAATAAAACATAAAAGAAAGCTTATTTTCTCGAGGGCGCGGCGACGAGGCGGAGGCTTCGTGCGCCGCCAATCGAGAAGGCGCCGTCGACGCCAGGCCGCAATGGCGGCGCTACGGAGGGCCAAATGCCACTGGATCGGCCGGCGTCTGCAGTGCTAAAGCATGAGCTGCGCCACGAGGCGAATTGACGGTGATTTCCGTTTCGAGTGGGCCTCATCCAGAAAAACTGCAGTCGAGCGCTCGACGCACCCATGCGCCAATCCGCGCGCATGCCTGCCTCCGTCCCTAGCCAAAGGGAAGACGTCGGCGCCATATAAGATCAGGCGAAAAGCCGCGGGCCTCCCCGCCCGCTGAGAGGAAGAATTTCATGCGACTTCTCGCAAGGTTTCTGGGCTTTATCTTTGCGACTGGCACGATCCTTTTCCTGATCGGCGCCGTCGCGGCTTCCGCGCTGGTCTACTATTACTCAAAGGATCTGCCCGACACGGCGCAGCTGCAAAATTACGAGCCTCCCGTCACCACGCGGCTTCACGCCAGCGACGGGTCGATTCTGGCGGAATATTCGCGCGAACGCCGTCTCTTCTTGCCGAGCTCGGCCATTCCAGCGCTGGTGAAGCAGGCCTTCATTTCTGCGGAAGACAAGAACTTCTACAGCCATAACGGCATCGATCCGGAGGGCGTGATCCGCGCGCTTTCGGTGCTCGCGCAGGGCGGCCGGCATGTGCAGGGCGCGTCGACGATCACACAGCAGGTCGCCAAGAACTTCCTGGTCGGCAACGAGCGTTCGATCGACCGCAAGATTCGCGAGGCGCTGATCTCCTTCCGCATCGAGGGCGCCTATTCCAAGGAGCGCATTCTCGAGCTCTATCTCAACGAAATCTATCTCGGCCTCGGCAACTACGGCGTCGCCGCAGCGGCTCTCAACTATTTCAACAAGTCGGTCAACGAGCTGACGCTCGCCGAAGCCGCCTATCTCGCGGCGCTGCCCAAAGGCCCGAACAATTACCATCCCTTCCAGCATCGCGAGCGCGCCATAGAGCGCCGCAACTATGTCATCGAGCGCATGGAGGCCGATGGCGTCGTGACGCATCAGGAAGCGGAGAAGGCGAAGGCCGAGCCGCTCGGCGTCAATCCGCGCGCGCTGTCGCCAAATACTTACGTGGCCGGCTATTTCGCCGAGGAAGTGCGACGCGATCTACTCGAGCGCTACAAGGAAAAGGGCCTCTATGAAGGCGGCCTCTCCGTGCGCACGACGCTCGACCCCAAGATGCAGGCCTGGACCCGGAAGGCTCTGGCCGACGGTCTCGTGCGCTTCGACGAGGCGCACGGCTTCCGCGGCGCGATGAACCATATCGACGTCTCGTCCGACTGGGGCGTTCCGCTCGCCAATATCCCCGCGCTTGGCGATATCAAGCCCTGGCGCCTCGCCGTGGTGCTCGACTTGAGCGAGGCCGGCGCCCGAATCGGCTTGCAGCCCGGCCGCGAGGCGTCGGGCGAGGTCGCGCGCGAGCGTGAGACAGGCCTTCTCACCGCCGAGGGCATGCGCTGGACGGGGCGCGCCCCACGCAGCGCGCTCGCCGTCGGCGACGTGATCTACGTCGAGCCGATGGCTGGCAATCTGGGTCGCTACCGTTTGCGCCAGATTCCGGAAATCTCGGGCGCGATGGTGGCGATGGACCCCTATACGGGCCGCGTCTTCTCCATGGTCGGCGGCTTTTCCTTCGACCAGTCGGAGTTCAACCGCGCCACCCAGGCGTTGCGCCAGCCGGGCTCCTCCTTCAAGCCCTTCGTCTACGCCACCGCGCTCGACAATGGCTACACGCCCTCCTCCTCGATTCTCGACGAGCCGATCTCGATTCAGCAGGCGGACGGCAGCTATTGGACGCCTGAAAACTTCGAGGGCGGGCATGGCACGGGCGCGCATCCGCTGAACTATGGCGTCGTGCATTCCAAGAACATGATGACGGTGCGCCTCGCCAAGGACGTCGGAATGCCGCTCATCGCCGAATACGCCAAGCGCTTCGGCATTTACGACAATATGGGGCCCTATCTCTCCCTGTCGCTCGGCGCCGGCGAGACCACTCTGGTGAAGATGGTCACCGGCTATTCGATGCTCGCCAATGGCGGCAAGCGCATCAAGCCGACGCTGATCGACCGCGTGCAGGACCGCTGGGGCAAGACCATCTACCGCCACGACGAGCGCCAGTGCCTGGGCTGCGATGCGGCGAAATGGGAAAGTCAGAACGAGCCCAAGCTGATCGACAAGCGCGAGCAAGTGCTCGATCCGCTTACCGCCTATCAGATCACCAACATCATGGAAGGCGTGATCCAGCGCGGCACCGGTGTGTCGATCAAGGCCGTGGGCAAGCACCTCGCCGGCAAGACGGGCACGACCAACGACGCCAAGGATCTCTGGTTCGTGGGCTTCTCGCCCGACCTCTGCGTCGGCGTCTATATCGGCTACGACCGGCCGCGCTCCATGGGCAGCCACGCCCAGGCGGCCCTTTTCGCCGCGCCGATCTTCCGCGACTTCATGACGGTCGCTCTGAAGGACAAGCCGGACACGCCCTTCCGCGTGCCGCCCGGCATCAAGCTGATCTCGGTCAATCCGGGCACCGGGCTGCGCACGGCGAGCGGCGGCGAGCTATGGCCCTTCAAGCCGGGCACGGCGCCGCCCGATTCCTATTCCGGCGGCGACGGGGGCCTTCGTCAGCTCAACACGCCGCATGACGTCGACCAGCAGGTCGGCAGCGGCACGGGCGGGCTTTATTAATCGAATAAGAAGCGGCCGGACGCGAAGGTCTTCGGCCGCTCTATTTTTATTGTCTACGTTGCGCGCGAGTCCCCGCCAGATGACTGCTGAAGCCGATAGCACTGAATTCGTTTCAACGGAGGCGGCCGCGCATGTCGCGACGCTGACGCTCAACAAGCCGGCGACGCGCAACGCCTTATCGATGGCGATGATCGAGGCGCTGTCGCAACAGTTCGACGTCGTGAGCGCGCGCGACGAGATCCGCGTCGTCATCCTGCAGGCGAAAGGCCCGGCCTTCTGCGCCGGGCACGATCTCAAGGAGCTGACCGCCCACCGCAACGACCCGGACGGCGGCCGCGCCTTCTTCGAAAAGACAATGCGCGTCTGCTCGGCGCTGATGCAGAAGATCACGGCTTTGCCCAAACCCGTCATCGCCGCCGTCGACGAAATCGCGACGGCGGCAGGGTGCCAGCTCGTCGCGAGCTGCGATCTCGCCGTCGCCGGCCCGAACGCGCGCTTTTGCACGCCGGGAGTCGACATCGGCCTCTTTTGCTCCACCCCCGCGGTGGCGCTGTCGCGCAATGTGGCGCCGAAACACGCCATGGAAATGCTGCTCACGGGCGTCCCCATCGGGGCGGAGGCGGCGCTGCGCATCGGGCTCGTCAATCGCGTCGCGCAGGACGGCGCGCGCACGGGCGCGCGGGCGCTCGCCGAGCTGATCGCGGTTAAGTCGCCGCAGGCGATAG
>JAMBEQ010000243.1 GCA_024506175.1 Methylocystis sp. | reverse complement strand
CGAAGTTCTTCCTGTCGCTGCAGGATGACCTCATGCGCATCTTCGGCTCGGAGCGCATGGACTCCATGCTCGTGAAGCTCGGCCTACAGGAGGGCGAGGCGATCGTCCACCCCTGGATCAACAAGGCCATCGAGAAGGCGCAGCACAAGGTCGAGGCGCGCAACTTCGACATCCGCAAGAACATCCTCAAGTTCGACAACGTCATGAACGACCAGCGCAAGGTCATCTTCGAGCGCCGGCGTGAGATCATGGCGGAGGAGAGCGTGGAGGAGCAGGTCTCCGACATGCGCGCCGAAGTCGTCGAAAATCTCGTCTCGCTCCACATCCCGGCCAACGCCTATGCCGAAGCCTGGGACGTCGCGGGCCTTGCGGAGGACGTGCAGGCCAAGCTCAATCTGGACGCGCCGGTCGCCGATTGGGCGAAGGAAGAAGGCATCGCCGACGAGGAGCTGAAGGAGCGCCTGCTCGAGGCCGCCGACAAGGCCTATGAGGAGCGTCTGGAGCGCAACTCGGCGCCGCTGATGCGCATGATCGAGAAGCAGGTGGTCTTGCAATCGCTCGACACCTTGTGGCGAGAGCATCTCGTCGCGCTCGACCATTTGCGCCAAGTCATCGGCTGGCGCGGCATGGCGCAGCGTGATCCGCTGAACGAATACAAATCGGAGGCGCTCGAGCTCTTCCGCAGCCTGATGAGCCGTTGGGACGAGACCGTCACCGCGCAGCTCTTGCGCGTCGAGGTGAGCTTCGAGGCACCGCCCTCCGCGCCGCCGGAACTGCCGCCGATGGAGTTTTCACATCCGAATCCCGTCGCGCTCTCCGCCGGCATCAGCCCCGAGCAGACGGCGCTGGAGGACCTGAACGCCCGGCTGGCCGCCATGGATCTTTCCCCGCAGGCGCTCGCGCCGGCGCCGGCGCCGGCTCCCATACGCGATCCGGCCGATCCCACGAGCTGGGGCAAGGTCGGCCGCAACGAGCCGTGCCCCTGCGGCTCGGGCAAGAAATACAAGCATTGCCACGGGCAGCTCGTTTAGAGCGCATTCCGCAAAAGTTGACAGACTTTTGCGATAAGAATTCGCTTCCAAGTTTTTCGTTTTGCGCGGTTTCTTGTCGCTCGCATGGAGCGGAAAGCGCGCTAAGGCAAAAGCTAGGCCTATGCTTGATCAAGGGGAGCCCGCGGGCTCCCTTTTCTTTTGTTGCAGAAACGACTTCCATCTTTCATCGCGGCGTTACGCTCCCGTCGCGAAACCGTTTGGATGAAGCGCTACTGATCCGAACGTTCAATCCAAGGGAGGAAAGAAAATGAACGGCATGCTCATTCCGGCAGTTATGCTGGTCATGGTTATCGGCGGCGCGATCTACATCGCGAAGACGAGCCGCAACGTCAATTCCTGATACGGCTCTACTGACCTCTGGAAACTTGCCCTCCCGCTCACTGCCGGAGGGCCTTTTTTGTGCGCGCGAGGTCTTACGTTTTCATCCGTCGGCGGACACGAAGGACGCGCGCGCGGGCTCGCCGCGATTGAGCGAAGCGAAACGGGCGTTTAGCAGGTTGATCTTCCGATAATTGGGATCATAGGTGATCTCCCGCCCGATCCACGGCGGCAAGGGAACATGGTCATCTTCAGTATCGAGCTCGACCTCAGCGATCACGACCCCTTCCAACAGGCCAACATACTCGTCTATTTCCCAAATGTAGCCCATGTGCTCGACATAGTGTCTTGTTTTGGCGAGCACCTTCTCGCCGCAGTGCTTGGCGACAAGCTCCGTCGCATCGGCTAGGGGAATCTCATATTCGAACTCCGCCCTTTTGAGCCCCTTTCTGGCGCTCTTGATCGCGAGCGTGGCGCGATCCTCATAGAGCCGCACCCGCACCTTGCGGCCGTCGCTCGCTGCAACGAGGCCGTCGACCAACCGCTCACGCTTGTAGGCCGCCGCTCGCCATGAGGAGTTTTCCAGAAGAAACTTACGCTCGATCTCGGTGGCCATAGCCCGCATCCCAATGATATCTGATAAGCATAAGTCAGATCACAGGATTTTGAGATTGGGCTTTTTGACGCGGGCGAAAGCAGGAGAAGGGGAGGCGCGAGCAGCTCAGACAGTGGGCCTACCGCGCTATCCATCGATTTTTTAAATCCTCCGGGCTGGGCAAACTCAGCCGCAAAGTCCTCATCAAAATCGGAAGGGGTCCGATCGACGGGGATCGGACCCGGGTTTTCACGCTACGTAGCGCTCGCTGGCGGTCGCCGCGTTGCTGCGCACACGATCTCTTTGCGTCGCGAACTCACTCCACCATTCGGCGAACATCACGATCGCAAAAACGAAACGATCACGTACAATCCCATGCTGTACATCCCATTCGATCATATTGCAGAGCACATCAATCTTGATCGAAGGGATTGGCCTCGCTTTGAAATAAGGCCTGACTCCGCCATGGAGATCGAACCAATCGAGCAGCCACTGTTTCATCGGCAAGCAAAATCCCTGCTTTGGCCGGTTAACAACATCCGCTGGCACATATCTTTTTGCAATGTTGCGCAACGCCACCTTCGATTCTGAGGCGTATCTCGACTCCGGATTGAGTGAAAGCCCCGCTTCCACAACATTTGCGCTGAGATAGGGAGCTCTCCCCTCGAGGGAATGAGCCATCGTCATTCGATCCAATTTCACGAGCAAATCATCGGCCAACCAGCTTCCGAGATCTGCCGCAGTTGCGCGCTGGAGGCTATCTTTTGCATTGCTCAACCACCCGAGAAAATCCTGTTCCCACGCGTCCGAGCCTCTACAATGTCCTTCCAATAACGCGGCTCGATCTTTCTCTCCGATCATCAGAGGGAAACCGGATGGCGTAGCGAGCAATTTCTCGGACAAGAAGCTTTCCTTCGACCAAAATCGCTCTGCGATTTGAATAAGCTTCTGGACAGGCGTCTTACTTTGCGCGCGCAGCGCGTTATAAAATTTCTGGTAATAACTATATCCACCGAACACTTCGTCTCCGCCTTCCCCCGAGAGGACAACCGTAACGTAGTTTTTCGCCTCCTTCGAGAGCCAGTAAACCGGCAACAGAGCCTGATCGCCGACGGGCGTATCCATCGACGCGGCGACTTCTTTCATCAAAACGGGGAAGTTATTTTCGTTGAATATAAACGAATGGTGCTCGGATCCGATGTGCCGGGCGACGTCTGCGGCAACTTTTGATTCATCGAAGTCGACCTCCGGGAATCCCATCGAAAACGTCGCAATTCTGCTGTTTTTCTTGGCGGCAATCGCGGCTATGACCGAACTATCAATGCCGCCTGAGAGAAAGACGCCGACAGGGACATCCGAAATCAAGCGGGACTCTACGGCTTCTTCGATGGTTGCCGCGAGTTCGTCTTCCGAAAGATTGCTTTGGCGGGTAAGGTTTGGCGTATAGTATCGCTGCCTGAAAACCTGTTGGCGTCGAATGTCGAATTCGAGCCGCTCTCCCGGAAGAAGCTGCTGGATATCTTTGAAAATCGTCCGATCGCCCGGCACGTAATGAACGGCCAGATACCTGTTCAAAGACAGCGGATCGAAATCATCTTTCACCCATGGCATCGAGGCTACGGAAAGTAACGTCGAGCCATACCCGAAAACGCCAGGGCCACGAGAATAAAAGAGCGGCTTTTCGCCAAATCGATCTCTCGCGAGATGAAGCTTTTGTTCTACCTTATCGAAAATCGCAAGGGCGAACATTCCGTCCAAATTGCTCAGTAATTTTCGAATGCCCCATCTTGCGTAACCATGCGCGATTACCTCAGTATCAGAATTGGTGTGAAATGTCGCCCCATCAGCTTCCAAAGCTCTTCTTAGCGCCTTGAAATTATAGATCTCGCCATTCTGGAAAGCGATGACGTTCCCGCCGGCGCTTTCGAAAGGCTGCCATCCATGAGCCAGATCGATAATCGAAAGCCTTCTCATGCCCATATGAAGGGAGCCGTCTACAAACCTCCCCTCACCGTCAGGTCCGCGTCGCTCCATGCTAGAGAGAAGTCGATCCAACAGCGAGGAACAAAGACCGTCACCAAAATAACCAACGATCCCGCACATTTCTGATGACTTCCCTTGTTAGATCACGACGCGATTTCGTTTTTGCTGAGGCGGCTGCGGCGATAAAAAGTTCTTTGTAGCTCTCGATCATCTGAGGGTAGCTTGTCAACGAGGCAAACACTTCCGAGCTCTTCAGCGACATTTGCGCACGCAATCCTTTGCTGGCGGCCAGCTTACCGATAGCCTCAGTCAGCTGAGGGATATTGCCCGGATCATAGAAAATACCGTTGACGCTTTCTCGAATCTGCTCCCGTATCCCATACACTGGCGTCGAGATTATCGGCATGCCACAGGCCATTGCCTCGAGAATTGTGCGAGGGTAGCTTTCCAACCGCGACGTGCACAAAAACACATCGGATGCTGCATAATATAGCTCAACCTGGCCTGTTTCAGGCACGATGATAACTGAGCCCCTATGCTTCTGGTCGACTTCCTCTAACGCCGCATGAAGCTTTGCGCTGTACGGATCTCTCGGCCGATCCCCCACAATCAAAATCTTAACTGATGCCTTTGCGCTCTCCGGGAGAGCGATAAAGGCTTTGATTGCGTCTATTTGTCCTTTTCTCTCTGAAACAGTGCCCACGATCAGAAACACCACCTCGTCGCCGAGGCCGATCGACCGCCGGGCGGCATCCCTCTGAACCCTAGACATTCTTTCCCGAAACCTGACAAGGTCGAGACCATTGTTGATGACGGTCATCCTGTCGTCAGCGTTGAATTTCCGCCAATTTTCTTTTGTCGAATTTGCTACGAACACAATTTTCGAAGGGTATTCCAGGCAGTGGTACGCCAGGTCTCTGTATTTCTCGGGAAGAAAGTCAAAATAGCTTTCGGCCGGCTCACTCTCACGGATATTCCAAATAGAGGGTATGCGACAACGTTGCGCCGCCTCGATCGCCCAAAATGTTTGGAGTGTATTCGCGTAAAGGACCTCCGGCTTGAGCCTATCGAGGGTGACGGCAAAGCGATTGATGTTACGAGCTAAATTCTTGAATCCTTGGACGGGGTCGAGCACGGGCTGAATTACCGAGACGTCAATCCCGTTTTCCTCATAAAGCGTCTTCAAGGGCCCGTCGTGCGGCGCAACCACGATCGGGTTCAAATTGCCCGTTTTTATCAGGCCAGAAGTCAGTTCATATTGGCTATTTGGGGCCCCCTCCAGTTCTAAGTTATGGGACACCATAACGGCTCTAATGGGCCTCATAAACATTCTCTCCAATGAGTTGCGATACCATGCAACCGCGCCGAGTCATCGGTGCATGCATTTGCATGCGGAAAAAATGTTTTCTCCAGTATAGATCAAACCTTTGCCCTGCCTTTATCGTGTGGGTGTCGAACCCGCTTGCGCCCGCGCCGATATTCGCTTTCGGACAAGGCAAGCTTTTCGCGGCACCGCTTCGTCCGAGTCTAGCCAGTTGGCCCGAGTCTAGAAGCGTATCCAGCGTATCAGTGTCCGAAGCTGGAGGGTGGCCAATCGCTTGATGAATAAGGTGCGTGCCTTGATTAGTCCAGCGTTAGCTTGAAATGCGAAGTCCGGCGGAAATCCGTCACCGCGACCGCCCAGCCTTTGACTCTGCGCTCGGTTCTTCTGCGGGATCTATATAGAAATCGCGTGCCTTTGCTAATAAGAGTGTCCCGCGCGCGCCCGACCGCCCTACGGGGGTCGTTCTCGCCAGAGCTCAGACGCGAATTACGCAGCACTTGGACAGGAGCCCCGCGTGTCGTCCATCGATTTTTCCAAAGTGGTCGTCGCACAGGGCGGCGGACCGACCGCCGTCATCAACCAGTCGCTCGTCGGAGCGGTGCTGGAGTCGCGCAAGTTTCGCGAGGTCGAGCGGGTCTATGGCGCCTTTCATGGCGTGCGCGGCATCGTCAATGAGGACTTCGTCGATCTGACCCAGGAGACGACGCACAACCTGGAGATGGTCGCCTGCACGCCCTCGTCCGCGCTCGGCTCCACCCGCGACAAGCCGGACCTGAAATATTGCCAGGAAATCTTCAAGGTGCTCCGCGCCCATGGCGTCGGCTGCTTCTTCTACATCGGCGGCAACGACTCCTCGGACACGGTCCGCATCGTCTCGGAGGAGGCCAAGAAATCCGGCTATCCGCTGCGCGCCATGCATATCCCCAAGACGATCGACAATGATCTGATGGTTAACGACCATACGCCCGGCTTCCCGTCGGCGGCGCGCTGGGTGGCGCAGGCCTTCGCTGGCGCTAATCTCGACAATTGGGCCCTGCCCGGAGTCTATATCGCGGTCGTCATGGGCCGCCATGCAGGGTTTCTGACGGCCGCCTCTGCGCTCGGCAAAAAATTTCCCGACGACGGCCCGCACCTCATCTACATCCCCGAGCGCGCCTTTGTCGTCGAGAAATTCCTCGCCGACGTAAAGGCGACCATGGACAAGCACGGCCGGTGCGTCGTGGCCATCTCGGAAGGCGTCTCCGACGAGAACCATGTGCCGATCGCCGAAAAGCTCGCCAAGCAGGTGGAGCGCGACGCCCACGGCAACGTCCATCTCGGCGGCGGCGCGCTGGCGGACGAATTGACGCAGCTGATCAAGGATAAGCTTGGCTATAAACGCGTGCGCGCCGATACATTCGGCTATATTCAGCGCAGCTTCGTCGGCTGCGTCTCGGACGTCGACCAGCGCGAGGCCCGCGAAGTCGGCGAAAAAGCCGTGCAATACGCCATCTGGGGCGACCGCGACGGCTCCGTGACCATACACCGCACGGGCTTTTATTCGGTCGACTACCAGCTAACCCCCCTTGAACAAATCGCGGCAAAAACAAAAGTGATGCCGGATGAGTTCATCAGCCCCTGTGGCACGGACGTCACCGACGCCTTCAGAATGTATCTGCGACCCCTGCTCGGCAGCGGCATGCCGGACGCCTACCGGCTACGCCTCAACCGGGTTCCAAAGATATTGACGTAAAAGGGGTTCGGGCCCACGCAGCCGCGCACTCCCCCGGCCGGGGCGGCGTTGGCTGCGCGGGGCGCCGATCTTGCTAATCTAGCTGGCTGGGGTAAGGTTGCAATTTCGGGCGCGCCTCAAATAAAGTAGACCCGCGCGGAGGAGCGAGCGGCCCGCGCGGCTTGAGCAAGCTCCGAAAAAGTTGACAGACTTTTTCGATCAGAGCTTGCTCCGGCGGACTGACTTTGCGCGATTTCTTATCGACCGGATGATTCCATCCGGCCGGAAAGCGCGCTAGGGGCGCCTGAATGCGCCGAGCGGCCTGACCCTCAAGAGGGGGAGAGACGCGCCAATGCGCTCTCCACCTTTTGTTAGGCCGGAGCCAGTAATCATTTGCTTGAATCGATTCCGCGCCATGGATCGGTTCATCGGGAGAACATCATGAGCAAAGTCGGCGGCGGCGATTCGAAGAATACGCTCTACTGCTCGTTTTGCGGCAAAAGCCAGCATGAAGTCCGCAAACTCATCGCCGGCCCAACTGTCTTCATCTGTGACGAATGCGTCGAACTCTGCATGGACATCATCCGCGAGGAGAACAAATCCTCGCTCGTCAAGCAGCGTGACGGCATTCCGACGCCGCGCGAGATCTGCAAGGTCCTCGACGACTATGTGATCGGCCAAGCTCAGGCGAAGCGCGTTCTTTCGGTCGCAGTGCACAATCATTACAAGCGCTTGAACCACGCCACCAAGCATGGCGATGTCGAGCTCGCAAAGTCCAACATCCTGCTGATCGGCCCCACCGGCGTCGGCAAGACCATGCTGGCGCAGACGCTCGCCCGGATTCTTGACGTCCCCTTCACCATGGCCGACGCCACGACCCTCACTGAGGCGGGCTATGTCGGCGAGGACGTCGAGAACATCATCCTCAAGCTCTTGCAAGCCTCCGACTACAACGTCGAGCGCGCGCAGCGCGGCATCGTCTACGTCGACGAGATCGACAAGATCTCGCGCAAAAGCGACAATCCCTCCATCACCCGCGACGTCTCGGGCGAGGGCGTCCAGCAGGCGCTGCTCAAGATCATGGAGGGCACCGTCGCCTCGGTGCCGCCCCAGGGCGGGCGCAAGCATCCGCAGCAGGAGTTCCTGCAGGTCGACACGACCAATATTCTTTTCATCTGCGGCGGCGCTTTCGCCGGCCTCGAAAAGATCATCTCGGCGCGCGGACGCTCGACCTCGATCGGCTTCGGCGCCAGCGTCCAGGCGCCCGACGAACGCCGCACCGGCGACATCTTCCGTCAGGTGCAGCCGGAAGACCTGCTGAAATTTGGGCTTATCCCAGAATTCGTCGGTCGTCTGCCGGTGATTGCGACGCTCGAGGATCTCGACGAGGACGCGCTCAAGAAGATCCTCACTGAGCCGAAGAACGCTCTGGTCAAGCAGTATCAGCGGCTCTTCGAGATGGAGAATGTCGAGCTTACCTTCCAGGACGACGCGCTCTCCGCCGTCGCCCGCAAGGCGATCGAGCGCCACACCGGCGCACGCGGGCTGCGCTCCATCATGGAAGGCATTCTGCTCGACACAATGTTCGAGCTCCCTGGCCTCGAAGGCGTCGAGCAGGTGGTGATCGGGCCCGAAGTCGTTGAGGGGAAAGCGAGACCGCTGTATATTTACGCGGAGCGCAGCGAGAAGAGCGGCGCAAGCGCCTAGCGGGCGCAAGCGAACCGCTCTCGACTTCCAATATGGCGCCGGGTTCCCCCCGGCCCCCGTTTTCAACCAATCCTTGATTCGCCGGCTGGCATATCCCATTTCGTGCGTTGACGAGGCTATTCGGGCTTTTTGCCGGCGCCTCGTTTTCGGCGCGCCTGACGCAAGAGCGAGCGTTGGCGCGGCCAGGTCCGACTAGAGAGTTGGCCGATTGCTACGGCCTAAGTCTTGCTAGTTTTGACAAATACTCGGGTCGCTCGCCATTTTCGCATTGCCGCCGGGCGGGATGCGCGAAGAAAAAACAGGATAACGACATGAGCAACGAAAAACGCGACGCCATAACGCCGGGAGCCGTCGAGAGCTACCCGGTCCTTCCTTTGCGCGACATCGTCGTGTTTCCGCACATGATCGTGCCCCTCTTCGTGGCGCGCGAGAAGTCGATCCGCGCGCTCGAGGAAGTGACGAAGAGCGACCGCCTCATCCTGCTTGCGACACAGAAGAACGCCGGCGATGACGATCCGGCGACCGACGCGATTTATCCTATCGGCACGCTCGCCTCAGTGTTGCAGCTCTTGAAGCTGCCGGACGGCACTGTCAAGGTTTTGGTCGAGGGCGTGGCCCGCGCGGCCGTGCGCGACTATTCGCGCTCGGACGATTTTTACGAGGCCGAGGCCGAAGCGCTCGCCGACGAGTCTGGCTCGCCCGTGGAAGTCGAGGCGCTCGGGCGCTCGGTCATCTCCGAGTTCGAGAGCTATGTGAAGCTCAACAAGCGTGTCTCATCCGAGATCGTCGGCGCGGTCACGCAGATCGAGGATTTTTCCAAGCTCGCCGACACGGTCGCCTCCCATCTCTCGGTCAAGATCGCCGACAAGCAGGACGTGCTGGAGACGCTCAATGTCGCCAGGCGCCTGGAAAAGTGCCTCTCGCTGATGGAGAGCGAAATCTCCGTCCTCCAGGTCGAGAAGCGCATCCGCACGCGCGTCAAGCGCCAAATGGAGAAGACTCAGCGCGAGTACTATCTCAACGAGCAGATGAAGGCGATCCAGAAGGAGCTCGGCGACGAGGACGGCAAGGACGACCTCGCCGAGCTCGAGGAGCGCATCAAGAACACCAAGCTCTCCAAGGAGGCGCGCGACAAGGCCGTCGCCGAATTCAAGAAGCTGCGCCAGATGTCGCCGATGTCGGCGGAAGCCACCGTCGTGCGCAATTACCTCGACTGGATCTTGTCGATCCCGTGGGGCAAGCGCTCGAAGGTCAAGCGCGATCTGCAGCAGGCCGAGGAAGTGCTCGATGCCGAGCATTTCGGCCTCGAAAAGGTCAAGGAGCGCATTCTCGAATATCTCGCCGTGCAGAGCCGCGCGAACAAGCTGACCGGCCCGATCCTGTGCCTCGTCGGCCCGCCCGGCGTCGGTAAGACGTCGCTCGGCAAGTCGATCGCCAAGGCTACGGGCCGTGAGTTCGTCCGCATGTCGCTCGGCGGCGTGCGCGACGAGGCGGAAATCCGCGGTCACCGGCGCACCTACATCGGCTCGATGCCCGGCAAGATCATCCAGTCGATGCGCAAGGCGAAGACCGCCAACCCGCTCTTCCTGCTCGACGAGATCGACAAGATGGGCATGGATTTCCGGGGCGATCCGTCCTCGGCGCTTCTGGAGGTGCTCGATCCGGAGCAGAACCAGAGCTTCAACGACCATTACCTCGAGGTCGACTATGACCTGTCGAACGTGATGTTCGTGACGACAGCCAATACGCTGAACATCCCTGCGCCTCTGATGGACCGCATGGAAATCATCCGCATCGCGGGCTACACCGAGGCCGAGAAGCTGGAGATCGCCCGCAAGCATCTGATGCCGAGCGCCACCAACAAGCACGGCCTCGCGCCGGAGGAGTGGATGGTCACGGACGACGGCCTGCTGGAACTCATCCGCCGCTACACCCGCGAAGCGGGAGTTCGCAATCTCGAGCGCGAAATCTCCAATCTCGCCCGCAAGGCGGTGAAGGAGATCCTGCTCAAAAAGGCCGACAAGATCGTCGTCACCGCCGAGAACATCTCCAACTATCTCGGCGTGCCGAAGTTCCGCTTTGGCCAGGCCGAGCTCGAGGATCAGGTTGGCGTCGTCACGGGCCTCGCCTGGACAGAGGTCGGCGGCGAGCTGCTGACGATCGAAGGCGTGATGATGCCCGGCAAGGGCAAGATGACGGTCACGGGCAATCTGCGTGACGTGATGAAGGAGTCGATCTCGGCGGCAGCCTCCTATGTGCGTTCGCGCGCGGTGGACTACGGCGTCGAACCGCCGCTTTTCGACCGTCGCGACATCCATGTGCACGTGCCAGAAGGCGCGACGCCCAAGGATGGCCCCTCGGCTGGCGTCGCCATGGCGACGGCGATCGTCTCGATCATCACCGGCATCCCGGTGCGCCGCGACATCGCCATGACCGGCGAGATCACGCTTCGTGGCCGTGTGCTGCCGATCGGCGGCCTGAAAGAGAAGCTGCTTGCCGCCCTGCGCGGCGGCATCAAGAAGGTGCTGATCCCGGAGGAGAACGCCAAGGATCTGGCTGACATCCCCGATGCGGTGAAGAATGGGCTCGAAATCGTGCCAGTGGCGCGGATGGACGAGGTGCTCGGCCACGCCCTCGTGTCCCTGCCAACCCCGATCGTTTGGGCAGAGGATACATCCACCCTCTCGAAGCACGCCACGGCGTTAGCCGAGGACGACGCCAGCGTGCGCGCCCACTGACCACTGACCAGTAATCTCACAAAATACGGAGCCCGGTTCCCAAGACCGGGCTCCGTCCTTTTGTGGGCCGTATTTGTTGCGACTGCGCGCGGGTCAGCCAAAAACCGCCACAATCTCGGGGCTTTTGCGCAATGCAGCGGCAAAATCTCCCGGATTTCCTGCGATTTCTGGGGGCCAGCGCCGCCAATCCCTTGCGTTTCGGGCGATTCCGACCCAACACTCCCTCGCTACGCGCCGTCGATTCGACCGCCGCTCGCCAGGCGGGCATCGTCGGCCTCGCAGCGCGTCTAGAAAAGGAAATGACCATGAACAAGCAGGAACTGGTCGAGCACGTTGCGGCCGAGACCGAGTGCTCCAAGGCCGCCGCCGCCGCTGCGATCGACGCCGTCCTCAGCGGCATCACCGACGCCCTGAAAAAGGGGGACGAAGTCCGCCTGGTCGGCTTCGGCACTTTCTCGGTTAAAGAGCGCGCTGCAGGCACGGGCCGCAATCCCGCGACCGGCGAGGAGATCAAGATCCCGGCGTCCAAGAGCGCCCGCTTCAAGCCCGGCGCAACGCTAAAGACCGCTTTGAATAATGAGAAATGAGAACGCTTTGCTAGCAATTCGGGCACGGCCGTTGGATGCCTCCGGCGGTCGTTCCGCATTTTGGCGCATGGCGCTTGCTTACCGTTCGCGGCCTCACTAAAACCATGCCGCCAGCCGTAACACGGCGCGGCGTGGGCGGTTAGCTCAGCTGGTAGAGCATCTCGTTTACACCGAGAATGTCGGGAGTTCGATCCTCTCACCGCCCACCAAAAATTTCGTGGCGTGGCGCGAAAATCCTTTGCCGCTCGCCACTTGGGAATTAGGCTGGGATCCGATGATCAACGTGATGCGGGCGAACATGAAGCTTCGAACCCAGGCGTTTATCGGGCTCAGCCTAATCGCTGCCGCCGCCTTTTCTACGGGCGCGCGCGCCGGCGAAGAAATGAGTTTCCGCGTCGTCGGACTCGACTCCGGCGATTGCGGCGCCCGCTGCCCTCGGGTCATCGCCGCCGAGGGCGAGATCGCGGAAGGAACCCCCAACGCCTTTGTGAGCTTCCTGCGCGAGAACGCCCAGGGAGGCAAACTGCACGGCATCCTTCTCCTTGACTCCCCGGGCGGCAAGGTCGTGGCCTCCATGGAGCTCGGACAGGCTCTAAGGCGCCTCGGCATAGCGGTGATCGTGGCGCGCCCGATGGCTGAGCAGGCCTCTCGCGATATGACGCTCGTGTCGGGACGCTGCTATTCGGCTTGCGTCTATGCACTGATGGGCGGCCGCAAACGCGTGATCCCGCCGCAGAGCCGGGTTGGCATCCATCGCATGTTCAACTACTCGACGAGCTTCGACCTCTCCGAAGGGCTCGTTCGCGAGCGCAATTACGACGACGGCGGCATGAAGGCCATGCTCGCGCGTTATGCAAGCGGCATGGGCGTGAGCCCCGAGCTCGTCAATCTGGCCGAGCGGACCTCGCCCGATCAGCTTTACATGCTCACGGGCGCCGACATCGCCCGCTGGCGGCTGGGATCGCGCAAACTCTAGAGCGTGCTTTCCGCAAAAGTTCAGTGACTTTTGCGATGAAAATGGGCTCGAGGTTTTTGGTTTTGGCGCGATTTCTTGCCGGCCGTATGTTTCCATGGGATGAAAAGCGCGCTAGAGCGGCGCGCAAACCGAATATAATGAAAGAAAAGAAACAGGGCTGGACATGAAACATATTCTCGACGCGCTCGAGCTGCGCCGCGCCTCGGCGCGTCTCGGCGGCGGCCACAAGCGGATCGAAGCTCAGCACGCCCGCGGCAAGCTGACCGCGCGGGAACGCATCGAACTTCTGCTCGACCAGGGCTCGTTCGAGGAATTCGATATGTTCGTGACGCACCGCTGCACGGACTTCGGCATGGACCAGGGCGAAAAGACCTCCGGCGATGGCGTCGTCACCGGCTGGGGGACGGTCAACGGCCGCGCGGTCTTCGTTTTCGCCAAGGATTTCACCGTCTTCGGCGGCTCGCTCTCCGAGACCCACGCCCAGAAGATCATCAAGCTCCAGGACATGGCGCTGAAAAACCGCGCCCCCATCATCGGCATTTTCGACGCGGGCGGCGCTCGCATTCAGGAGGGCGTCGCGGCGCTCGGGGGCTATGGCGAGGTCTTCCAGCGCAATGTGCTGGCTTCAGGCGTCATTCCCCAGATTTCCGTCATCATGGGCCCTTGCGCCGGCGGCGACGTCTATTCGCCCTCGATGACCGACTTCATCTTCATGGTTCGCGACACGAGCTACATGTTTGTCACCGGTCCGGACGTGGTGAAAACCGTCACCAACGAGACGGTGACGGCGGAGGAGCTCGGCGGCGCCTCGGTGCACACCACCAAGAGCTCCATCGCCGACCGCGCCTATGACAATGACGTCGAGGCGCTGTTGCAGATGCGCCGCCTCATCGATTTCCTCCCCTCCTCCAATACAGATCCGTCGCCCGAATGGCCGAGCTTCGACGACGTCGAGCGTCTCG
The DNA here is from genome assembly GCA_024506175.1 of Methylocystis sp. Lineage (GTDB taxonomy): Bacteria > Pseudomonadota > Alphaproteobacteria > Rhizobiales > Beijerinckiaceae > Methylocystis. The sequence goes on along the minus strand of JAMBEQ010000243.1, from coordinate 4,944 downwards.
ATATGTCGCTCGATACGCTGATCCCGGACAATCCGAACAAGCCCTATGACATCAAGGAGCTGATCTCGAAGGTGGTCGACGAGGGCGACTTCTTCGAGATCCAGGAGGCTCACGCGAAAAACATCGTCGTGGGCTTCGGCCGCGTCGAGGGCCGCACGGTCGGCTTCGTGGCCAACCAGCCCATGGTTCTTGCAGGCGTGCTGGACATCGACGCCTCCAAGAAGGCCGCGCGCTTCGTGCGCTTCTGCGATTGCTTCAACATCCCGATCGTCACCTTCGTCGACGTGCCGGGCTTCCTGCCGGGCACGGCGCAAGAATATGGCGGCCTGATCAAGCATGGCGCGAAGCTCCTCTTCGCCTATGCGGAGGCGACGGTTCCAAAGGTGACGGTCATCACGCGCAAGGCCTTTGGCGGCGCCTATGACGTCATGTCCTCCAAGCATCTGCGCGGCGACGTCAATTACGCCTGGCCGACCGCCCAGATCGCCGTCATGGGCGCGAAGGGCGCCGTCGAGATCATTTTCCGCGCCGATCTCGGGGCCCCGGAGAAGATCGCCCAGCGCACCAAAGAATATGAAGACCGCTTCCTGTCGCCCTTTGTCGCCGCCGAGCGCGGCTACATCGACGAGGTGATCATGCCGCACTCGACGCGCAAGCGAATCGCGCGCGCGCTGGCGCTGCTGCGTCACAAGGAGCTGGAAAACCCCTGGAAGAAGCACGACAACATCCCGTTGTGATCAGTGTAAAAATCACAACCTGTAGCAGGCGCGGCGTCCAACCGCGCCTTTTTCTTTATTGTCATTCAGAGACCATTCGCCTTCAAGTATTGCCCAATTCGATGGCGCCAGTTTCGAATTTTCGCCAGAGTGCACAATTTCCAGTGACAGCCCATTTATTTTGGCATAACGTCCGCTCGCCAAGTTGGTTGGGTCAGCCTAAGCGTGCTACGCGTTTAGCCTTGAAATTCCCAGCAACGGTCCAAGTCGGGGAGGACGCCGGAAAGAACGCGACTCGCCTCAGGCTCGATGAACGAGCCGCTGCGAGCGGTTATTGGAGCGCTTAAGACTTCGGGACCAGGCGTTCAATCCGGTAAAGGACAGGGTGCCAAAGAGTGGGGATCGGCGCGGCCGTCCCCGCTCTTTGTGTTTGAGGGGCCATTATAGAGATTTCCTCTCACCTAATAGCTCCGCCCGAGCCGTCCGGCGCCGCTACCGCTGCTTGACGGGCGCGAGGCCCGTTCCTACGTTCCAAGCTCGAATTTCCGTCACGGCCCGAAGAGAAAGGCCCCTTATGTCCACGCAGAAAATCACCGACGCTACTTTCGAGCAGGAAGTCCTGAAGTCCGCGCAACCCGTCGTCGTCGATTTCTGGGCCGAGTGGTGCGGACCCTGCCGCATGATCGCCCCGGCGCTGGAAGAAATCGCCACGGAAATGCAGGGCAAGGTGAAGGTCGTCAAACTCAATATCGACGAGAATCCGGCTGTCGCCAGCAAGCTGGGCATCCGCTCGATCCCGACCCTGATCATCTTCAAGGACGGCAAGGCGGCAGCACAGAAAGTCGGCGCCGCCCCGAAGGGCGAATTGTCGCGCTGGATCGCCGGCGCGGTTTGACGCTTGCAAGCCTGGAGGATCGCTGTCTGGGATGCCCGGACCGCGAGCCTTTTGTTGACAGATCTCCGAAGCGGCCTCGTCCTTCGAGACGCGAGCTTCGCTCGCTCCTCAGGATGAGGCCAAGTGTTTGACGCAGATGCAGAAGCTGAGGAGCCTGCGCAGCAGGCGGCTCGAAGCACGAGGGGCGCCGACGCCAACTTTGTCAGCAATCTGCGCGAGCCTTTAGGCTCGCTTTTCAGTGAGATTTACGAGTGCTCGACCTATCGGCCGACGATCTCACCGCGATTTTCCTCAGCCTAAAGGTTGCAGGCGCCTCGACCTTCTTCGCGCTCCCCTTTGCCGTCTTCATCGGCTACGCACTGGCGCGCTGGCGGTTTCCGGGCCATGCGGCTCTCAACGCCATTGTTCACCTCCCCCTCGTGCTGCCGCCGGTCGTCACCGGCTTCGCGCTTTTGCTGCTTTTCGGCAGGCGCGGCCCCATCGGCGCCTTTCTCGACGCGCATCTTGGAATCGTCTTCGCTTTCCGCTGGACTGGCGCCGCACTCGCCGCCGCCGTCATGAGCTTTCCCCTCATGGTCCGCCCGGTGCGCCTGGCCTTCGAGAGCGCCGACCCGCGCCTGGCCGGGGCCGCTCGCTCGCTCGGCGCAAGCCGCCTCTGGGCCTTCGCCCTGATCGAATTGCCGCTTGCGGCCAACGGCCTGCTGGTCGGCGCAATTCTCGGATTCGCCAAGGCGCTCGGCGAATTCGGCGCGACCATCACTTTCGTCTCGAGCATACCTGGTGAGACGCGCACCATTCCCAGCGCCATCTATGCGCTGCTGCAGGCCCCGGACGGCGACGCCTCCGCCATGCGGCTCGCCGCCATTTCCGCCACAATCGCCGTCGCCGCGCTGGTCGCTTCCGAAGCGTTGCAATCGCGGCTGGGCGGGCGATCATGATTTCGCTCGACCTGCGTCTAAAAAGAGAGGACTTCGAACTTTCCTGCGCCTTGACGAGTGACGCGCGCGTGCTCGCCCTGCACGGACCATCCGGGGCGGGCAAATCGACGCTTGCCCATCTCATCGCGGGCGTCATCCGCCCCGACGACGGCCGCATCGTGGTCGACGGCGTAACGCTCGTCGATACGGAGAGCGGCGTTTGTCTGCCCCCCGAAAAGCGGCGCATCGGCGTCGTCTTCCAGGACGCTTTGCTCTTTCCGCATTTGAGCGTGAAATCGAACATACTTTTCGGCCAGTTTTTCACGCCCGCGGCCGAACGTCGCGCACCCTTTGACGCGATCATCGAAACGCTCGGCGTCGGCCATCTGCTCGACCGGCGCCCGGCGACGCTCTCTGGCGGCGAACGCCAGCGCGTGGCCTTCGCCCGCGCGCTTCTCTCCTCCCCTCGCCTGCTCCTGATGGACGAGCCGATGGCGGCGCTCGACCATGCGCGCCGGCTCGAAATCATGAGCCTCATCGAAAAACTGCGCGACGAATTCAGGACCCCGATTGTGCTGGTCTCGCATTCGGCGGAAGAAATCGCGCGGCTCGCGGACGAGGCGGTGATCATCGACAAAGGACACATCCTCGCGCGGGGCGCCCCGCTCGACGTGCTCCCCGGCGCGAGCCGGCTGATCGAGGGCGGACGTTTCGGATTGATCAACTCGCTCGCCGCGCGCATCGCCAGCGTAGACGAGACCTACGGCGTGACGCGGCTTGCGCATCCGGCGGGCGAAATTCTGGTGACCGCCCGGCTCGGGGGAACGGGCGCGGCGCGCGTCGCCGTCAGGGCGACCGATGTAGCGCTCGCCAAGTCGTCGCCGATAGACACGAGCGTGCGCACCATATTGCGGGGGACTATTGCGAAAATCGACGCGAACGGCAGCCCGCTCGCCTTCGTCACGCTCGAACTCGCTGGCGGCGACAAGCTCGTCGCGGCCGTCACGCGCCTCGCGCTCGACGAGCTCGGTCTGGCAAAGGGTTCGGAGGTTTTCGCGCTCGTGAAATCCGTGGCTCTGGACGAGCGGTCTCTATAGGCCCGGAAGCGCCGGGATGAGGAACATCGCCGTTGCGCCCGCCCCTATGGCGAGCGCCGATGAGAGTCCGAGGCGCCACCCCATCCCCCAGCCGCCGATGACCCAGCTCATGGCGGACTTGACGACCGTATTGGCAAAGATCGCGAGAAGCACGGCAAGCCCGGCCGCGCCGGCGCCGATCTCTCCCACGCCCTGGCTCGCCATGGCCAGGGAGACGGCGTCGACGTCGGCGAGACCGGAAATCAGCGCCAGCGCATAGGCGCCGGAGCTCCCGGCGAATTTGGTGAGAATTCTGGAAAGGACCATGACGGCCGCCAGCAGCGCGCCGAATTTCAGCACGGCGGGAAGATCGAGCGGGTTGCGCAGCATCACGGGCTTATCCGCATTGCCATCCTGCCACCCGCTGAGCCATAGGAAGCCGCCTGCGCCCAGATAGACGGCGCCGACAGCCAGAAGCGGCGCCGCGAGGCGCAGACCGAAGTCGGGGTTCACCACGCCGAGAATCGCCAGGACGCGCGGCCCCATGACGGCGTTGGCGAAGACGGCGCCGGCGGCGAGCACGTTTATCTGGTCGGGGTGTTCGCTCGCAAGTCGCGCCATGGCCGCGGTGGTCGCGGTGGAGGACGCCATCCCCCCGGCCATGCCGGCAACGGCGACGCCCCTCCGGTAACCGACCACCTTTACAGCGACATAGCCCGCGAAAGAGACCGCGCCGATCAGCACCGTCATGAGCCATAATTCATAAGGGTTGACGGCGCCCCAAGGGTCGATGGCCTGATCCGGCAGGGCCGGCAGCAGAATGAAGCTCATGGCGAGGAGCACGAGCGCCGAGCGCAGCTCGACCCAGGTCAGGCGCTCGACCCAGCCGTGCAGCAGCGCCTTCGCGGCGAGCAGGCTGGCGGTCGCGACGGCCGCGGCGGCCGCCGCGCGCTGATCGCCGACAACCGCGAAGACGCCAAGCGAAAAAGAAATCAATACGCCGACCAGCGTGGTTGCGCCGAACGTCTCGTTATGGATGTTCTCTCGATAGCGGAAGAGCCCGGCCAGCGCGCCAAACAACACGAAAGCGGCGCCGAGCGCGGTCGCTCCGCCATGGTTCGCAAAGACTAGCGCAATCGCGCCCCAGACGCCACCGAGGAGAGCGGAGAGCCCATGAGTGCGAAGCCCGGCGGCGCGCTCGCCTTCCCGCTCGTCGCGCATGCGCCAACCGCGCTCGAGCCCGATGAGCAAGCCGATCGCGACCGCAACGGCCATCCGCTGGATCAGCTCGGCGGCGCCCATTTCATACATTCGAGGTCCTCGCGCTCCGCCCGCAAGCT
>JAMBEQ010000242.1 GCA_024506175.1 Methylocystis sp. | reverse complement strand
CCTGTCGCCGCAATCCATCGCTCGGAGCAATCGTGCCTCACGACTCGATATTCGAGGTAAACGCTGCCCCCGCCTGCCGGATCGAGAGAGCGATCCACAACAGCTTGCACGCGGTTCCTGTCACCCGGGTGAATGCCCTGCATGAAGATGTCGTAGGTAACCGTCACGCCTGGCTGCAGGCCCCACTGCTTACGGAGACGATCATCCCAAATTAGCTCGTCCCGCTCCATTCGCCATTCGTAAATCCCGATATTGCCCGAGTTCAACGCCAGTTGAAGGCGAAACTCGCTCTCACGCAGCGCCTCTTGGGCGCAGACCCGTTCGCAGGTCGCGGAAATGCGTTCGCCTACTTCCTTGAGCAAGGCAATCTCAAAAGGCGCCCAGACGCGCGGCGCGCCATGCTGGACGCAGATAACGCCCATTCCGCGCCTCTGCTTCGCCATGGCGTGCAGCGCGGCTGCGACGCCCGCCTTTCTGAAGTTCTCGCGTTCTGTCTCGCTCAGACGCTCATCCTCGAGAGAATTCTCGAAAGAGATTGCCTCTCTGCATTCGAAGGCTGCGAGCGTCGCCTTGCCCAGTGACGCAAGCCGCACCCGGCCGGAGAAAGGCTGTGCGCCCCTTGCGTAACCATTGCGGACGACCAGTTCTTCGTCTTCGATCTCGGCGTAGAAAACGCGATCCACGCCCAAATGCTCGCCGAGAAGACGGCAGGCTGTCTCCTTTATTTTTTCCGTGTCAGCGGTCTGGCGCAAGGCGTCGGCGCATTTGAGCAAGAAAGCCTGACGTTCCTCACTCTCTCGAAGGGCGACTTCATAGCGCTTGCGTTCGTCGATATCCTGCACGAGGCCGACAAGCCGCAACGTCTCGTGTTTCCCTCGGACTTCCGCGATCAGGGAAAGCCAGCGCAAACTCCCGTCCGGTTGCTGGACGCGCAGCTCGACATTGAAGGGCGCTTTCGTTCTCAGCGTGCGTTCGAGCGCAGCCAGCACAAGCGGTCGATCCTCCCGACAGACAGCTGCGAGTGCTTTACTGGCGTTCAATTCCTGATCGGCAGCCGTTCCGTAAAGCTCCAGGGCGCGCGGAGACGCCTTTAGAGCGCGTGTCTCCAGCAAAAGCTCCCATACGCCGGCGTTTGCCGCCTCGAGCGCCTGCTCCAGTCGCGCCTCGCTTTCACGCAGCCGCCGTTCGATTGCGCGCAGCACTTGGCCAGATTGGGGGTCCCCCGGCGCCATGCCGACGCCTGTCAATTCGAACACGGCGCGGGATTGCGCCTTTCTCTCCCACTGCAGCGCCTCCTCGGCGTGCTTCCGTTCGGTCGTCTCCTCGATCACGACGATAAAACCGCGGACGTCGCCATTCTCCTCGAAGGGATGCCAGCTGGTGCTCCAATGGCGAAGCTCTCCCTGAGAGGAGGCGTCGTCGGAGAACTCCGCACCCAGGACGGGTTCGCCTGTTTGAAGGATGCTGTTCGTTATATTGCGGACTCGTTTGGCAAGGGCGGGCGCAACCTCGGATATGCTGCGCCCTATGTGCGCCTGCGCTGGCATTCGGTTGATCTGCGCGAGCCGCTGGTTGACCCGCAAATAACGCAGCTCGAGGTCCAGCAGGCACATGCCGACGGGGCTGATTTGATAAATGCGCTCCAGCTCGTCGTATGCGCGCTCCAGGCTGGGCGGGGCGCTGACTGCGGCGATTTTGCTCCGAACCAGGAGCGCGCCGAGTTGCGATAAGGGCAGTTTTTTTGCCTGGATAAGAGAGGCGCGATTGTAGCGGTCCAAGAGTTTGGCGCTGAATTCGTTGCGTGCGCCAGCCGTTACGGCCTCCAACCCTTCCAGCAATTGGCGCGTGGCGAAGCTTTGGGGTGTATTCCTGAGTGATTTGAAAAGGTTGGATCCTACCTCGACGGGAACGCCGTTGAGAATGGGGGCTCCGTCGTCGTCTGTCCAGCTGCCTTTGACTGCGGTGACGGCGCCCGTCTGGTCCAGAAACGCATACTCGCCAGGGAATAAATCGAGAAGAGCTTCCAGATAAGCTTCAGCTCCCAAGCCTTGGCTGCCGCAGTGTTTCTGGAATGTCAATTGTGGAGCTCCGGCTTGATCGCGTCCCGTGACTTTTTGAAATTCTTAAGCGTCTAACGCCTAACTTACCATTAGGGCGAAGCGCTACCTGGACTCTCAGGCAATTCCGCTTGCCGGCGCATGTACGTAATTCTGCTTATTTTTCGACCGAAACGGCTTTGTGTAGAACCCCGGCATCACGCTGAGATACTTTAGCCGAGGCGCGACAGGCTTTATAGTGAACCCGAAGGCGACTATATTATGTTGACGTACAGCGGCCGTTTATATCAATCCCTCGGTTTTTCATTCGAAAGGCGATCATGGTGCAAGCTTGTCGCGGCCCACTATTCGATCCATTGAACTGGCTCGGGGCCCGGCGGTCGGCTGAAATTGCATTCGCCGCAATTTCGGTCATTCTGCGGGGGCGGGCGACTAGCCTGTCCACAACGCTTGCAAGCGCTATTCTACTCCACCTTTGGATCAGGCCGACGCCCTCCAAACACGTCATCGGCGCAAGCGCCAATTTACTTTTCGACTTTCCTGCCGCCCTCAAATTGCAGTTGCCCGAATGGCCGCATGCGCCGAACAAGTCTGCTTCGATAACGACATGACAGTACTCCGAAAAATAATTCACGTCTCGACCTCGCATGCCAGCGTCAATCCGACCGGCGGCTTGGCCGTAGCGTTCGTCAATCATAACCCCAATGAAGCGGCACCGTGGTTAGCCACGGGCGAACTCGTCATTGCCACAAGCAATCCAGATGGTAAGACCATATGCATCCGCGTCGTAGGTTCTGTGCGGCGCGCCGACGACGGTTGCTTGGAACTCAAGACGGCCAAGACGAAAGGGGTGGGCGTGGGCTTGTCAATCGCCATATCCGTCAGCGGGGCGCGCTATAGGCGATTTTTGGCTGCGCCCGGTGCTGGCTGGGGATCGGTCTTCAGCTTCATTTTACCACTGCAAGAGGCGGAACTGGCTTCATGACTGGTCACAAGGTCGTTCACGTCATCGACGACGATGCGGCGGTTCGCGACGCCGTCGGACTCTTGCTGAGCACAGAGGGCTATAAGGTCCATGCCTATCCTTCGGCTCCGGCTTTTTTGAAGACTGCGCCCGCCCAACGGGAGGGCTGTGTCGTCACGGACGTCCGCATGCCCGAAATGAATGGCATCGAGCTTATCGCCAAGATGAGGGAAGATAAATTATCGATGCCTGTCATTGTCTTGACTGCTCACGCGGATGTCCCGCTGGCGGTCGAGGCGATGAAGCTCGGGGCCGTCGACCTCCTCGAGAAGCCTTTCGAGGACGAGGCTTTGCTCGCGGCCGTCGACGCCGCGCTCGAACGCCGCTCGGCCGAAGAGACGCGCTCGCGCGAATCGCTTGTCTTCAAGAACCGGCTGGCGAGCCTCACAAGGCGTGAAAACGAAATCCTTGCGGGTCTGCTCAAGGGGCTTTCGAACAAAGTGATCGCTCACGATCTCGGCATAAGCATCCGCACCGCCGAGGTTCACCGGGCCAATATCATGGCCAAGATGCGCGCCGGCAATTTGGCTGAATTGGTCAAGATGGCGCTCGCGGCCAATGGCCCGTCGGGGACCGACTCCGAATAAGCGCTTTGCCGAGTTGGGCCGCATCCCCTTTGGCTAGGAACATTCCGGACTATTTTCGGTTTTTCCCGTGCCCGCGGATCGATCCGTTCGGCGTGTGCTTGCATAGCGCTGATCAAATCAGCGCTGGCGCAATAAGCTCTTGTTGATTCTCGCGCCAAACACGCCCGCATCCATCCTCGCCTGGCGGGCGAGACAAGTATGGGCCGCCGACCGGCGCGGCGAGGCTGAAATGAGCGCGCGATGAACGTCACCTCTGAACAAAGCCGTTCAATCTGGCCGGGCCTCGGAGTCGACGCCCGGCCGCTGGAGGGCGAGGCAAAGGCCGAGGTCGCGGTCGTCGGTTCGGGAATGGCGGGGATGTCCGTCGCTTATGAATTGGCGAGGAGCGGCAAGCAGGTCGTTGTGCTCGACCGAGGCCCAATTGGCGGCGGCATGACGTCGCGCACCACGGCGCATCTTTCGTCCTACAGCGACGACAGCTTTCGCGAGCTCATCCGAGTCCGTGGGCTCGACGCAGCGAAAGGGTGGCAGGAGAGCCAGGCCGCCGCGATCTCCCGCATCGAGGAAATACAGGCCGAGCTCGGCGCGGCTTGCAGCTTCAGGCGTCTCGACGCCTTTCTCTTTCTCGCGCCCGAGACGGATCCTTCCGTTATCGATATGGAACTGGTTGCGAGCGCGCAGGTCGGAATGATCGCGCTGCGCGAAGAAGGCGTTCCTTTCGTCGGTCACGAGTCGACGCCGGCGCTACGCTTTCCCAGCCAGGCTACGTTTCACCCCACTAAATACCTGCAGGCGCTCGCGGGAGCGATTTCGCAAAACGGAGGCCGCTTTTTTCAAAGTGCTGTCGCCTCGGTTGAGGAGAGCGAGGCTGGCGTCGTCCTTACGACGCTCAGTGGCGGACGCATCCAGGCTGAGGCCGTGGTGATCGCCACAAACGCACCGATCAATGACCGATTGGGGATTAGCGCCAAACAGGCACCCTATCGCACATATGTCGTCGCCTTCGAGATACCGCGCGGGAGCCTGCCGGACGCGCTCTACTGGGATACGCTCGATCCCTACCATTATGTCAGGCTGGAGTCAGGCGAAGGGGAGTCCGATATTCTCATCGTCGGCGGGGAAGACCACAAGACTGGCCATAGCAACGACGGCAACGAGCGCATTCTGTCGCTCGCACGATGGACCCGCGCCCTCGTTCCCAACCTGGGACGCGAGGTAGCCCGCTGGTCGGGCCAGGTCTTGGAGCCGATCGACTACATGGGCTTCATAGGGCGTTCACCCGGCCAAAAGCGCGTTTTCGTCTCGACAGGCGACTCGGGGCAGGGGATCACGCATGGCGCCGTCGCCGGCATGTTGCTCTCGGATCTGATTCTGCGCGGCGAGAGCCCCTGGGAGCAGGTCTATGACGCCGCCCGAAAGCCAGTCAAGGCCATGGGCGAGTTCATCCGCGAGAACGCAAGCGCCGTAAAGCATTTCGCCGATTATCTTGCGTCAGGGGAGGTCGCGTCCGCCGAGGCGCTGAAGCCCGGCGAAGGCGCGATCGTCAGGCGCGGCCTCAGCAAGATCGCTGCCTACCGCGCCGATGATGGAACGCTTTTCCAATGCTCCGCCGCCTGCACTCATCTGGGCTGCCATGTGCATTGGAACAGCTTCGAGAGATGCTGGGACTGCCCGTGCCATGGCTCGCATTTCGCTCCCAATGGCGAAGCGATCAATGCGCCGGCCTTCTCGCCCCTGACCGGATCTACGGGGTGACTAAACCTGCCATGCGGCGCTGCCGCCGCCTGGCGCAGCGCCTTCGCACGCTGCGCTTCGCTGAGCGGTCAGGCGCGCCCTGACTGGCCGAGCTCCGCGCCAGTGGTCGGGTCGGACATCGGGTTCGACAAGGTCCGCGCCGCGAAGCTCGAAAGGTCGCTCTGCTCCGCGCTGGTCAGGCCGACGCTGGCGTTGCCGTCCCCGCCATCGACCGGGATGGCGCCGATAATATCATCCATACGCCGCCACTGTTCGCCGGAGTTCCACGGACCTGTGGAATCCCCCTCGCCCTGCGAGGTATTGACGTAGAGATCCGCGTATTCCGGAATGCCTTGCAACTTGCCGGGCGGGAAATTCCCCTCAATTGCATAAAGCGCCTTTTCGAATGACTTTTGATGCGCGATCTCACGGGTCATCAGAAAACCGAGCGCTTCTTTCACGCCCGCGTCATCGGTGATGTTAATCAGACGCTCGTAGACGATCTTGGCGCGCGCCTCGGCGGCAATATTGGAGCGCAAATCGCAGGCTGGATCCCCGACCGTGTCGATATAGGCCGCTGTCCAGGGTACGCCAGAGGAGTTCGTCAAGCCGGGACCGCCGCCATAGAGGATGGCTTGCGTATGGCTGTTCCCGCCCTGAGTTAAAGATCGATACAAATCGGCTTCCGTCTGCGTCGCTTCCGCCAACTCGCCTTTCACGCCCTTGTTGAGCATAGCGACAATGCTACCGATGACCTCGAGATGACTCATCTCCTCCGTCGCGATGTCGAGCAACATGTCCTTGCGCCCGGGATCGTCCTCGGCAAGCGCTTGCGTGAAGTAGCGCATCGCCGCCGCGAGCTCGCCCTGCGGACCGCCGAACTGCTCGAGAATAAGGCTCGCCAGCACAGGATTGGGTTCTGAGACCCGGACCGTGTATTGCAGCTTCTTGTTGTGGGTGAACATGGGGCGACTCCTCTTCCCGGCGCTCCCGGCGAAACGCGCCCCGAACGGCGCGGTTCCCACCGCGTTGGCGCGCCGAGGGCAGAGCCTATTCTGCCGCCACGGTCGGCTGCACCGCTCTTTCCTTCATCGGCGCAACCTCGAGGCAAATGCGACGGAAAGTGGCGAGAGCCTGTCCGACAACCTGATCCATGTTGTAGTAGCGGTATGTGGCAAGCCGCCCCACGAACCACACGTCCTGCTGCGCGAGGGCGAGCTTTTCGTATTTCTTGTAAAGCTCCATGTTCTCGGCTCGAGGAACCGGGTAATAGGGGTCGCCGCAGTCGGTCGGATATTCGAATGTGAGGCTGGTCTTCTCGTGCCGCTGGCCAGTCAGGTGCTTGTATTCTGTAACGCGCGTATAGGCCTCCGTCTGCGGATAATTCACGACCGCGACGGGCTGTCGCCATGGCTGATCGAGCGTGACATGTTTGAACCTGAGTGACCGGTAGGGAAGCTTGCCGTAACGGAAGTGGAAAAACTCGTCGATCGGGCCTGTATAAATCACGCGCCGAAAGGCGACCTCTTTCCTTATCTCCCCAAAGTCCGTTTGCAGCATGATCTTGATGTTGGGATGATTGAGCATTCGCTCGAACAACCGCGTGTAGCCATTCGCCGGCATATACTGATAGGTGTCGGTGAAATAGCGATCATCCCTGTTGACGCGCGTTGGAACGCGCGCAGTGACGGACTTGTCGAGCTGAGAGGGTTCTATGCCCCATTGTTTCTTTGTATAGCCCCTGAAAAATTTTTCGTAGAGCTCTCTTCCGACTGTCGCGACGACAACATCCTCTGAGGTCTTGATGTCGCCTCGCTTTTCAGCGCGCGCCGCAAACCATGTCGCAAGCCCCTCCGAGTCGAGATTCAGTCCGAAAAGACGGTTGACCGTGTCCAGATTGATGGGAATAGGCAGGAGCATGCCGTCGACTTCTGCGAGCACGCGATGCTCATAAGGACGCCAACTCGTGAACTGTGACAGGTAATCGAAGATCGCCTCGGAGTTCGTGTGAAAAATATGCGGTCCATATTGATGGATCAGCAAACCCGCTTCATTGTATCGGTCATACGCGTTCCCGCCGATATGCGGCCTTTTGTCTATGAGAAGAACCCGCTCTCCACGCTGGGAGGCGATGCGTTCGGCAAGAACGCTTCCGGCAAAACCAGCGCCGACGATCAGCCAATCAAACACGGCGCGCCTCCCTTTCTTTACGTTCCGGAGCTGACTGGAAATGGCGTTTCATCGCCGCCCATGTCTTGTCCCAGGACATGCCGGAAAGGTGCGCGTCGACAGCTCTAAGCCACGGCGCTCGTTGCCTGCATAGCAAACCCTCGATCCGTTGGACGAACTCTTCCGGGGTGGTTGCGATGTCGACAAGCCCCGCCTTTCCATAAGGATCGACGACGTCTGTGATCGGCGTCGAGACCAGCGGGACTCCTGCAGCGAGGAACTCGGGTGTTTTCGTCGGGCTGATGAAGCGGGTCGCGTCATTTAGCGCGAAAGGCATGAAGCCAACGTCCCAGCCGGCGAGGTAACTTGGCAAGGACTCGTAGCTTTTGCAGCCCAGCCAATGGATGTTCTTGGCGCGGGGGAGATCGCCTGGATCGATCTTCGCCGTTGGCCCGACCATCACCAATTGCCAATCTGGGCGCAACGCAGCGACGCTGGCGACGATATCCAGGTTCATCCGTTCGTCTATGACCCCGAAAAAACCAATGCGCGGATGCGGTATGGCCTTTTGGTCCTGAGGCTCGTGCTGCATGTTTCGCGCTTTGCGGAAATGCGCGACATCGACGCTGCTCGGAAAAACATGAATATTCGCGTGCCGATCACGTTTCGATTCGTACAACGAGCGGCCACCCACATAGACCACGTCGCATTTCGACATCAGGCGACGCTCCCACTCTGCAATGTCCGCAGGCGCTCCGGCGAAAGCGGAAAGCTCGTCCATGTTGTCGTAGATGCAGTTGTCCGGCTCAAGTTCGTGAGTGAAGCGAAGCGCCATAGGCGTGTAATACCAGGCGATCAAACGTCTGGGATGAATCCGCGTGAGCAAACGGGCGACGAGCGCTTTCTGGGTGTCGTTCTTCTCATGGTCCGCGAGCCCGTGCGGCATAAGCGGCGTTACGACAGAGACGTTGGAGGACTGGTCCGTCTCGATTCTCAAGACAGGCGGGCCGTCGATGAGATCCGGCTCCTCAAAATACCATGTCGTGTATTCTTTCGCCGCGCGGCTCATGAGATGTTGGGGTCGTTGAAAGACAAAACGCCATCGAAGATGTGAAAAGCAAAAAAGATGGGTCGAAGCGCTTAAACTCCCACTTCCGGCACGCGCCATCTGATGATCTCCCCAGGGTAGCTCCGCAGCCTTTGCCTTTGCATGGGCGCGCTCTGCCGCCCTTACCGAAACAGCTGAAACGCGTTTTTGTTCCAGGTTGGGAGACAGGCGCCGCTGAGCTCTCCGCGGTTACTCACATCGATGCGCTATTGATGTTTAAACTTGAAATACCGCATATCTCCTATTGTGACGACGCGATCCTCGGCGAGAAGCTCGTGAGGTTCTATCTCGGTCTGACCGCGCAACCGATCGTAAATTGCGCCGAAGTCCTGGTAGCAGTCGTCGAGAAGCTGCCGGAAACTGTCGATGACGAAGTAGCTTTGCTGAAAATCGCTGATGATATATTTAGTGCGCATGACTCGGAAAAGGTCGAAACCGATGCGGTTCGGCGAAGAGTCCTGAAGCGAGAAAACCGCCTCGCCCGGAGACGATAAGATGCCGGCGCCGAATATGCGCAGGCCGACAGGCGACCGCATCAATCCGAATTCCACGGTGTACCAATATAACCTCGCGAGATTTTGAAGCTGGCCTCTTTGCATTGCGCGCCGTCCTCCCCGCCCATAGGCTTCGAGAAATTGCGCATAGGTCGGATCTGCGAGCAGCGGGACATGGCCGAAAACGTCATGAAAGACGTCTGGCTCGGAGAGGTAATCGAGCTCCTGTTCGGTTCGGATGAAAGCGGCGGCGGGAAAGCGCCGATTCGCGAGGCAGTCGAAGAAGACGTCGTCGGGGACGAGGCCGGCGACCGGCGCGATGCGCCAGCCCGTGAGGCGGGAAAGACGGTCGCTCAATTCCTCGAAATCGGGGATGCAGTGGCGCGGGAGTTGGAGATTGGCCTTGGCCTCTAGGAAGGCGTCGCAGGCGCGTCCCGGCAGAAGTTTCTCCTGCCTTGCGTAGAGCCGACTCCAGCGGTCGTGCTCTTCCTGTGTGTAGGACTGCCAGTCCTGCGGGATGATCCCGTTCGCCTTGTGCGGCTCCCGGGCGATTGGGTTCCTCGACTGTGTCGCTTCGGCCATGGAAAGATCTCGCTTTCCCCGAATGCTATTTGTGTCGCGGATCCTCGGCTGGAAACCCTAGGCCGGCTGGCAGGGGCCATCCGTTCCCCTCTGGGCAAATGCAAATCCCTTTGCAATTGGCTTGAAACAATATCGGAAGGCGAGGGCGCCGAGGGCGCCCCCTGCCTGCGCGCGCGGATCAGTGCTTGCGCTGCTTTTTCCCGGCCGTTGGCTCGCTTACGGAAGCCGGCGCGGCTATCCCGAGCTCGGCGCGGCAGGCGGGGGTGATGCCAGCTGCATAGCTGCGCAGGCATTTTTCGATGGCGATCGCATCGGGCACCTGCGCCTGGCAGAAACGGTAGGCGTCATCTTCGCAGGCGGCGCGCTGGGCGGCGGTGCCCTGAGCCAGAGCCGGGGCGGCCACAAAAAATGCCAGCAGAGCCGAAAGCCGGATAAACATGCGCATTCACACGTCCCTTCTCGATTGAGATTACAAACCCTGCGGAAAGTGAGCGCAGGCTGGACAGATCATACGCGACCAACGGCCAGGGCGAAACCGCTCCGCCGCGGCGCTTGGCCGCGCTCGGGGCTTTTCGGAGGACAACTTTACAGAGGCCAAAAAAGAGCCGCTGGATTATTAGCCAGCGGCCCAAGTTCAGGGAGGAAATGCCCAAGGAGAGCACGCTACAATAGCGCTCGCCAGCTATGGCAAAACTTTGTTCAGCCCAGTTGCAAGCGCACAAAGGCCCCAGCTGTTGCTTGGTTGCAACAGAGCCTCATCGCGTTTTTGCGCCTTCAAGCGTTCGAAGCTCAGCCGTCGACGGCGCCTTGATGCTCGAGTTGAGCTTGCGCAGCATGGTGAGGCAAAGCTCTTTCACGGCCTCGTCCTGGACCGTGTCTGTCAGCCTGGCGACGTGGTAAAAGGCCATGGCCCGCTGGGAAACCAGATCCTCGTAGCTGAAGGGGTCAGACAGGCCGTCCATATCGTCGTGGGTGTTGTCGGTCATAGAGCCCAAAGCCTTCCGATTGATGCCCCCGATATTGGGATCGGTGCCCCGAAATTAAAGGTTTCCTCGACTAAATTTCAACGCGACCACGGCTTTTCTGGCAAGCAGCATTAACGAGGCCCCATATACACCGTCTGGCGCGTCTCCTCATGCGGCGTCAGGGCGTAAAGGACGTATGAGGTCAGAGACACGACGGTCGCCGCAACGGTGACGCCGAAAAGACTTTGCCTCATGCGCAAGGAGACCCGGGCGGTTGGGCTCGCCATAGCGAACAGTGCAACCAAGCCGATAAAGGCGCTGATCAAGGCAGTGAGAAAGAGCGTCTCGATTGCGACCACCATGCTTTCCTCCGCCAAATCATCCGCCGGGCCCCGTTGATCCCTAACGCGGATTGGGGGAGGAAGGTCCGAATCAAGAGGGGTTGCGGCGCCGTGTGGCGACCTGGGGCGGCGCGCCAGGATTATCGGGCGGCGCCATGCGGTTGGCGGGCAGAAAGGCGCTCAGCAAGTCGACATAGAGGTTGCGGGCAAGGAGCGCTTGATCGAAAAAGCTCGGATACGCTTGGTCGGCGCCAGCGGGGCTTTCATCCTTTGGCGTAGACGGCTTGGCGGCACTCTCCAGCCGGTTGCGCAGCGACGCCCAAAGCCTGCGCATCTCCCGCGCGGCCACGCCATTGGGGTTGAGCTCGCCAACCCCAAGGCCGAGACGGATGGCGTCCTGATAGTCCACGCGGGTCGAGATCAGCGGCGCGAGCAGGGCGCCGAGCTCCTGCAAGGCCTTCGCTCCGCGTTCGACGCGCACCCCTTGCTGAGCGGGCGGGCATTGGTTGAGCAGAAAAGCATATTCCTTTCCCAAAGACCTGACCTGGGCGAGCGTCATTTCGCTCGCCCACAAATCGAGCGTGTTGGGCCGGGCGGGGATAACGCAAAGATCGGCGGCGCGGACGGCTTCTTCAAAATATCGTAGGTCAGCGCCGGGCGTATCGATGACCGCCAAAGTTACGCCTTTGGTCTCGAGCGCCGCCAATGCGGGCGCGAGCTTGCCGGTCGGGATATGCTCGACGGGAATATCGAGCGCCTTGCGCGCGCGCGACCATTTGACGAGCGATTGCAACGGGTCGAGGTCGCAGATGAATACGCGCTCGCCCGCAATATGGCTGGTTACGGCGACATTGCTCGCCAGCGTGCTCTTTCCGGCTCCGCCCTTCTGCGTGACAAACGCGACGATATGCATGCCTTTTTGTCCAATTTCGCGAATACATAAGGATACGCAAATGTCTGCCCTTGCTTCCTTGCCGGGGAAGCATGACGAAACGATACATCCGGACACGGAGAAGTCGAAAAGATATTTACTCAGCGTGCCTTGAAAATACGAGCGCACGCATGCGCACATACGCGGCCGCGCGGAATTGCAGGCGGCGCCGGCGCGGATGCGCTGCCGGCGGAATATCGCGAGCGAGCTCCGCAGGGAAAGGACGCTCGCGATCTACAAGAGATGAAGGCGCCGATCGGCTCCCTCTTCCCGCGTAAACGGGTGACGTGGTTAGGCCAGCGCCTTCAGCGCGCTTTTGCCCGCATAGATCGCTGCGTCGCCCAGCTCCTCCTCGATGCGCATGAGCTGATTGTATTTGGCGGTGCGGTCCGAGCGGGCGAGCGAGCCGGTCTTGATCTGGCCGCAGTTCAACGCGACCGCCAGATCGGCGATCGTCGAATCCTCCGTCTCGCCCGAGCGATGCGACATGACGCTCGTATAGCCGGCGCGATGGGCCATATCGACCGCGGAGATCGTCTCGGTGAGCGATCCGATCTGATTCACTTTCACGAGAATCGAGTTGGCCGTGCCGCTCTTGACGCCTTGGGAGAGGCGGGCGACGTTCGTCACGAAAAGATCGTCGCCGACGAGCTGCACCTTCTTGCCGATGGCGTCGGTAAGCTTCTTCCAGCCCTCCCAGTCGTCCTCGGCCATGCCGTCCTCGATGGAGACGATCGGATAGGCGTCCGCGAGCTTTGCGAGATAGGCGACCTGCTCGTCGATCGTGCGGGTCACGCCCTCGCCTTCATAGGCATATTTGCCGTCCTTGAAGAACTCGGTCGCCGCGCAGTCGGAGGCGAGATGGACGTCGACGCCCGGCTTGAAGCCTGCGTCCTCGATCGCCCTCATGACAAAATCGAGCGCCGCCTCGGCGGAGGGAAGGTTCGGCGCGAAGCCGCCTTCGTCGCCAACGGAGGTGCTGAGGCCCGCCTTTTTCAGCGCGCTCTTCAGCGTATGGAAGATTTCCGCGCCCCAGCGAATGCCCTCGCGCACGCTGTCGGCGCCCGTCGGCATGATCATGAATTCCTGAAAATCAATAGGGTTGTCCGCGTGGACGCCACCATTGACGATGTTCATCATCGGCGTGGGCAGAACCCGCGCCTGGGTGCCCCCGACATAGCGGTAAAGCGGCAAAGCTGCGGCTTCGGCGGCCGCCTTGGCGACAGCGAGCGAGACGCCGAGAATGGCGTTGGCGCCAAGGCGGCTCTTGTTCGGCGTGCCGTCGAGCTTGATCATCGCCTGGTCGATGCCGACCTGGTCTTCGGCGTCGAGGCCGAGCAGCGCGCCGGCGATCTCGTCGTTCACATTATCGACAGCCTGCAACACGCCCTTGCCGAGATAGCGGGACTTGTCGCCGTCTCGCTTTTCCACGGCCTCGTGCGCGCCGGTCGAGGCGCCTGAAGGCACGGCGGCGCGGCCCGACGACCCGTCCTCCAGCGTCACATCGACCTCTACGGTCGGATTCCCGCGCGAGTCGAGAATTTCACGGGCGTGGATGTCGATGATCTCGGTCATATAATGGGCCTCTTATAGATGCGTCGCGAAGCGAGCCGCCGCCTTTTAGCCCCAATAAGCGATGCGGGGAAGCCTAGCTGGGCGGATCAACCGCTGCAAGCTTGTGCATTGCACACGATGCGGGGCTGCAAGTCCAGTTGACTGATGCGCGGCGGTCGCTACCTTGAGCTTTATCAACGAAAAGCGCGAGTGCGGCCTCGCCCTCCGAGATAACAAGACGCAGGGAGAGAAGGATGAGGTGCACGACAGGACGGCTCGCACTCGTCATTGCGGGCGCTATTGCGGCGCCACAAGGCACGGCTGCGCAGACGCCGGAACATGTCGCCGCCATCAAGGCCATTTTCGACAAATCTCCCGTCAGGGCCGGAGTCTGCGCGCCGGTGGCGGAAGATTTCCAGGGCTGGCCAGCGGCCCTCGTGCAGCGCTGCGAATATGGCGGCAACATCGCCTATGTCCTCGACGTGCCGCCGGAGACCATGGCGAAATGGATCGAGACTGGCTGCGCCGCCCATATGTCTGGCGTCGCCGCCTGTTTCGACCGCATGGCGAAATGCGCGGTGGAGAAGTCCAGGGCCACTTTTGTCATCGGCGGCAATCTCGCCGCCGAGCGCAAGGGCGCCGTCACCAACATGTTCTATCGCAATGGCGTCGCCATCGCTGCGGGCCCGAACGGCAAACCGGAAGCCGTCCCGCCGGCCGAGCAGGAGAAGCTCGCGCGCACGCCGGAATCCGCCGTCGACGCCATGCAGGGCGGCGGGGCGGTCGCCTTCTGGCACACCATGCCCTATCAATTCGCGATAAAGGCCATCGATCTCGGCGTGCCCGCCGAGATGAACACGCCCGACCGCCGCCAGAAATGGCTGGGAGTCATCCGCACCGAGATGCTTGCGGCGTTGAAAACGGACGGCAACCGCTTTCTTTCCGGCTGGATGACGGCCCATCCGATCACGCTGCGCACGGGCGAATGCGCCGACGACCGGGACCCGTAACGGCTTGACGGGGGCGGCGGGGCGTTATCTTTAGCCTCATGACCAAGACCCATGAAGGCGCGCTTCTCCTCGGCGAGAAGGCGCCCTTGCCCGCTTCGCCCGACGAGGCCGAGCTCGATCTTGTGCCGAATCCGCACAAGGC
>JAMBEQ010000241.1 GCA_024506175.1 Methylocystis sp. | reverse complement strand
TCGTTCATCGGCCCCGCGCCGGGCTTCTTGCCGGGCTCGATATTGGTCATGACCTTGCGAGTGACGTCCATCGTCACGAGCGGATAAAGATAGGTATAGGCCTCCTTGCCGATCTCATAGGCGTCCTTTTCCGAAATCGTTTCGGCGCGACCAGGGGCGCTGGTGACGACGATGAAAGCGGCGGCAACAAGCTTGTTTGCAAATTTCATTTTTGAGCCCTCCCTTACAACGCAGGCAGCTTACGCTTGCCTGCATCAGAGCGCATTCAGCAAAGGTTTTGCGATAAGAATGCGCTCGAACTTTCTCAGTTGCGCGATTTCTATCGCTCGCATGATTCCATGCGAGCGGAAAGCGCGCTCGCGCAATGAAGGCGCTTGCCTCATGGCTGGAGCGTAAACGTCGCGATTATGGGCGCATGCAGCGAACCCAGAACTGGATCAGCGGCGAAAACCTCATCCTGCAGTCCTTCGTTGAGGATGCGCGTTTCGCGCCACGCCGCCGCCAGCGATGGCGACGCGAGAATGTGGTCGATGAGCTTGGGCTTTCCGGCGTGCGTCACCGTAAAGCGGCTTTGAGAGTCAACGCGCTCCTCGAGCGGCGACAGCGCCCGCGCGCCTTGCTGCAGCTCATTGTCGCCCCCGCGCAGCAGTCGGGTCGGCGCGTCATATTCATCGGCGTTGAAGTCGCCGCAAATGGCGATGCGGGCGTCAGGCTCTGCGTCGAATAGCGTCTCCACGAAGAGTCGCGCCTCCAGCGCCTGTCCCTCACGCTTCTGCGCCGCGACGAATTGGCCCTCGATCTGCGATTTGCTGGAGCCTTCGCCGCGCGCCGTCGCGACGGGCGCGGGACGGGGCGCGCGCAAATGGAGGTCGATCACATGCAGCAGGTCGCCCGAGGGCAGGTCGATCGCGGCATAGAGCAGTGGCCTGTCCCATTCGATGATGATGGGGGCAGGCTGGACATCCTGCTCGCGCGGCCGCGGCCAGGACCAGCGCGCGACAATGTCATGGTGAATCTGCCGCGCCTGCCGGATTGGCCATTTGCTGAGGATCGCGAGATTATGCACGTCGGCCGGCGTGCTGGTTCCCGGCCGCACGGTGGCCGCGCGGAAGTAACCCGAATAGGGCGCCCCGGAGAGAAGGCGCTCGAGCGCCAGATATTCCCTGGGACTGTGCTTATGTGGCTTTTGCCCGCCGACCTCCTGCAGGCAGAGAATATCCGCGTCGATCTTCGACAAGAGGGGAAGCAGGACCGCGCGCCGTTTGTCGAAGTCCGCCTGATGCGTGGCCGACCAGTCGAGATTTTCCAGGTTAAAGGTCGCGAGCCGCATATCCGTCATTGGATTTTAGCCCTCTTTGCCGAGCTCGTGCCGTGCCCAATTGTCATACGCAAGGATAACGCGCCTTGCCCCCTCGACGACGGCCGAGTTTGCCGTCTACTATTCAGCAGGCCTTCGTCCCCCTGTGTGGAGCTTCTATCCTTGTCGCTTTTCGAGGGAATATCTTTTTTCGCCGGCCTGGATCCTTCCCGCGCGGAGAGCTTCGGGCGCCAGTGCGTGCGCAAGCGTTACACCGAGGGAGAGCTCGTTCTCGACTTCGACGATTCCTCGACAGACGTCTATTTTATCGTTAGCGGCGACGTGCGCGTTCTGGTCCGCACGGCCTCCGGCAAGGAAATGATTCTGGGCGACTTCGGGCCCGGTAAATTCTTCGGCGAAATGGCGGCAATCGATGGCGCCAAGCGCTCGGCCAATGTCACTGCGCTGACAAACGCCGAGCTTCTGCTCGTGCCGCCCACGGCTTTTCGGGAGATTGTCCTGCATTCTCCGGAAATCGCGGATCGGCTTCTGCGTCTTCTCACCTCTCGCGTGCGCGAGCTCAATGTGAGGCTTTTCGAGCGCTCGGTCCTCGACCTGCGGCATCGGCTTTATTCTGAGCTTCTCCGAATGTCGGCGCCGCGCAAGGGCCATGACGGACAGGCCATCGTCTCGCCGCCGCCCTATCAGCACGATCTGGCGGCCCGGATCGGTTGCCGCCGGGAGCAGATCAGCCGCGAGCTCGGCGCCATGGCCGAGGAGGGCCTCGCCGAAAAAGTCCGCGGCGGTCTGGTGCTCCTGCGGCCCGCCATGCTGGAGCAGCGCGTGCGTGAGGCCATGAACGCGGGCGATTGAGGCTCGTGCGCCGGCGCACAGGCCAAGGCCCGCCGCCTCTCTAATGTGGCACCGCTCGTCGAAGGCGTTCGACGAGCGTTGCGAGACGGAGAGGGCAATGGTTTTCCGATTGGCGCCGATCCAGCGCTGCGTGGACGTCGCGGGCCTGAGGCCGAATGAAATCATGCTCGGCGTGACTCCGGGCGAGAAGCACGAGCGAATGCTCGCAAAGTATCGTCGCGCGCGGAGCTCCGACGCCGTCGTCCGCGCGAAAATCATCGCGGACCTCCGCGACGCCCTGACCCGGAAAGCCACGGGCAAGGCTGCGGATCTGCTGATCTTGCTGCGGCGGCTCCTTGCCTGTGATGGGGAAACAATCTGGCGGTTGCGTCTTCAGCCTCGGCCAAGGAACCGACCCAGCTGGAGCGCGCCGGGCAGGAATGTTGCGCTTTGGCGCCGCGGCGCGTCCGGGTCGTTACGCTAAATCCCGCCGCGTTTGGGCGGAATCGCCCCAGCGCAGGTAACTAGGGTCTCGCGCTGTGGTCCGGCTGCAACACCAGCTGCTCGTTTCTAGAATCATTTCGGAAGCAAGGCAGAGCGAAACATGCCCAGTGGCCAGAAACCTCACTGCATACAAGGCGTTGGTTCGCAATTGAGCAAGAACCCCAATGTTTCATGTTGCTTGCGGCAAGGCGGCGTTTGAGTCAGCCTTGCTGCGACTGGGGAAGGGCTCGTCCATCCGGGGGCAGGCGTTGCATTTGCTGCGATACATATCGGCGAACGTTCTGGGGGGCCTTTGCGCCGTCCTTGCGCTTTGCGCATCCGCTTCCGCGCAGGACATTCGGGCTGAGCGCGACCGCCTCGCGAGCCAGATTCAGGCGCACCCCGAGGATTACGAGTCGACCTACCGCTTCGTGGTCTTGACCACCGAGCTGCGCGACTATGAGGCGGGCATCGGCGCGCTCGAACGGGTTCTGATGTTCAATCCCAAGCTGAGCCGCGCCCGCAAGGAGCTGGGCTTCCTTTACGCGCGGCTCGGCGCGTGGGAGGTGGCCGCCGAACATTTGCGCGCCGCGAAAGCCGCTGGCGATCTCGACCCGGTCCAGACCGCACAGGTCGACGCGCAGCTTCCGGACATCGAGAAGCGCACGCAAGCCAGCCGCCTCTCGGTGCGGCTCCACACCGGTCTGCGGGCGCAGTCGAACGCCAATTATTTCCCGGCCAGCAACCTCTTCCAGATTGGCGGCGTCGGGCTGGCTTCCGCCGCGCCGCGCAAGGGCGACATGAACGCCTTCCAGCTCGTGCTCGCCGCGCATGACTGGGAATTCGGCAATCAGCGCGGCGACCAGCTCGAAACGCGCGTCACAGCCTATGCGACCGAGCAGTTCAGCCTGCCGCAATATAGCGTGGCGCTCTTCGCCGCCACCGTCGGCCCGCGCTTCTTCGCGCCCCAGACGATGGTGCACAGCCTGTCGGTGCGGCCCTATCTGACCGGCGCCGTCTCCATGCTCGGCTCAAACAATTACCTCAACGCCGGCGGCGCCGGCGCGAGCGTCCGAGTGGAGCT
>JAMBEQ010000240.1 GCA_024506175.1 Methylocystis sp. | reverse complement strand
TCGCCGGCGCGATCACCATGCTGCTGACCGACCGCAACTTCGGCACGGTGTTCTACGATCCGGCCGGCGGCGGCGATCCTTTGCTGTTCCAGCATCTGTTCTGGTTCTTCGGCCATCCGGAAGTCTATGTGCTGATCCTGCCCGCCTTCGGCCTGATCAGCCACATCGTGTCGACCTTCTCCAAGAAGCCTGTCTTCGGCTATCTCGGCATGGCCTACGCCATGGTCGCCATCGGCTTCCTGGGCTGCATCGTGTGGGCGCACCACATGTATACGGTCGGCCTCTCGCTGAACGCGCAGCGCTACTTCGTCTTCGCCACCATGGTGATCGCGGTGCCGACCGGCATCAAGGTCTTCTCCTGGATCGCGACGATGTGGGGCGGCTCGATTAGCTTCCGCGCGCCGATGATCTGGGCGATCGGCTTCATCTTCGTCTTCGTGATGGGCGGCGTGACCGGCGTCGTTCTGGCGAATGCAAGCGCCGACCGTCAGCTGCACGAAACCTATTTCGTCGTGGCCCACTTCCACTACACGATGTCGCTCGGCGCCGTCTTCGCCGTCTTCGCGGGCTTTTACTACTGGTTCCCGAAGATGACCGGCTATCTCTACAACGAGACGCTGTCGAAGGCGCATTTCATCGTGCTCTTCATCGGCATCAACCTGACCTTCTTCCCGCAGCACTTCCTCGGCCTCGCCGGCATGCCGCGCCGCTACATCGACTATCCGGACGCCTTCGCGCTTTGGAACTATGTCTCGTCGGTCGGCGCGTTCATCGGCGGACTCAGCATGCTGATCTTCTTCTATTGCGTCTTCGAGGCCTTCGCGCGGAAACGTGAAGCGGGCGCCAATCCTTGGGGCGTCGGCGCCACGACGCTTGAGTGGACGCTCCCCTCGCCGCCGCCCTTCCACCAATTCGAGGTGCTGCCGCGCATCTCTGGTCCCGGGCACCAGTAAGTCATACGCGCCGGCGCGGTTTTCCGCGCCGGCCGCGACCAGCACCGCCTATCCTCGCGTTATGTCCCCTTCGAGAGTGAGCCTGCGATGAGCGACGCTTCCTACATCGATGGCGCTGAAGCGGCCGGCGCTGCGCCTCGAATTCCCGTCGCCGCGCCTTCGGATTATTTCCAGCTTCTGAAGCCGCGCGTGATGTCGCTCGTGGTGCTGACGGCGCTCGCCGGCATTCTGATTGCGCCGGCGCCGCCGCACCCATTCATCGTTTTCGCGGCGCTTCTCTCGATCGCTGTCGGCGCCGGCGCTTCGGGCGCGTTGAACATGTGGTACGACGCCGACATCGACGCGGTTATGACGCGCACGGCGCGTCGTCCGATTCCCGCCGGCCGAATGGAGCCCGAATCGGCTTTGGCCTTCGGTTCCGTCCTGTCGATGCTCTCTGTGTTCACGCTCGGTTTCGCCACCAATTGGCTCGCGGCGGCTCTGCTCGCCTTCACCATCTTCTTTTATGTCGTCATCTATACGATGTGGCTGAAGCGCTCGACGCCGCAGAACATCGTCATCGGCGGCGCCGCCGGCGCGTTGCCGCCCATGGTTGGCTATGCCGCTGCGACAGGCGACATCGGCTTGGCCAGCGTGATCCTCTTCGCCATCATTTTCGTCTGGACCCCGCCGCATTTCTGGGCGCTTGCGCTCATGAAACACGACGAATATGGCCGCGCCGGCGTTCCGATGATGCCAAATGTGCACGGCGCCGACCGCACGCGGCTTGAGATCCTCGTCTATTCGGCGCTCCTCGCGCCCCTTGGCGTCGCGCCCTGGCTGCTCGGCTTCGCCAGCACTGTCTATGGCGCCGTCTCGATCGTCGCCGGCGCGTATCTGGTCTGGCTCGCGATAGACGTCTATCGCAAGCGGGAGGGCGACGCCGCCCGCCGCGCCTCGCTGAAACTCTTCCTTTTCTCGATTTCCTATCTCTTCCTTCTGTTCCTGATCATCGTGGGCGAGCGCACGCTCCACATCGTCGGCGTCGTCTGAGGGACGAAAAGAGATGAGCATCAAGCCCGGCAGCGAAACAGATCCTCAAGGAGGGGTGGTCCTGACGCCAGAGCAGGCGCGCAGCCGCCGCGCGCGCAACATTGCGATTGGCATAACGGTCGCTCTGCTCGCGGTTTTGTTTTACGCGCTCACGCTCGTGAAGCTCGGCGGCGCGGTCGCCAATCGGCAGATCTGACATGAACGGCCCCTCTCGCCAGACCGAAAAAAAGAGACCGCGCACGATCGCGACGGCGCTCGTCGTCGGCTCGCTGGGCATGCTCGGGCTCTCGTTTGCTTCCGTCCCACTCTATCGCGCTTTTTGTGCGGCGACGGGGTTCGGGGGAACGCCGCAGATCGCAAAGGCCGCGCCGACGCAGCAAGGCGAACGCCGTCTCGCGGTACGGTTCGACGCCAATGTCTCGCGCGAGTTGCCCTGGCGCTTCGAGCCGGAAACCCCGAAGATTTCGCTGCGCTCCGGGGAGATGGCGACCATCTATTACAAGGTCGCCAACCTGTCCGATCAGGAGACGAGCGGGCAGGCGGCTTATAATGTCAGCCCCGACCAGGCCGGCTCGTTTTTCGTCAAGGTCGCCTGTTTCTGTTTCGACGAACAGCGGCTCGGCCCGCGAGAGACCGCCGAATGGCCGGTCGTATTTTATCTCGACCCTGCGCTTGAAAAAGACGAGGCGATGCGGCGCGTCGAGGAGATCACGCTTTCCTATTCCTTTTATCCGACCAAGACGCCGTCGAAAACGAGCGCGGCGGTCGGGCAGAAGCCCAAGTCCTGACCGCCGGCGGCGCCGGGGGGAGCTCAAACCTGGAACGACGCCGGGCGACCGGCGAATGACGAGGAAAAGAAGAAATGGCCGACGGACACGTGAAAGCTCAACATGACTACCACCTCGTCGATCCGAGTCCGTGGCCGATCGCCGGCGCCGTCGCGGCGTTGATCACCGCCGTCGGCGCGATCATGTGGATGGCGCAGCACAAGGGCGCGCCGATCTATGGCCAGACCTGGGGCGGCATCCTTTTCTTTGCCGGCTTCGCGTCGATTCTCGGCGTGATGTACGCTTGGTGGAGCGACGTTGTTCGCGAGGCGCAGATCGAGGGCCACCATACGCCGGTCGTGCAGCTTCATCACCGCTATGGGATGATCCTCTTCATCCTCTCTGAGGTGATGTTCTTCGTGGCCTGGTTCTGGGCCTTCTTCAATTCCAGCATCTTCCCCGCTGATGTCTGGCAGGTGACGCGCACGGAGCTCTTCCAGGGCGTCTGGCCACCGAAGGGCATCGAGGTTCTCAGCCCCTGGAAGCTGCCGCTGCTCAACACCGTGATCCTGTTGACCTCGGGCGCGACGCTGACCTGGGCGCATCATGGCCTGCTCCATGACAATCGGGACCAGCTCAAGAAGGGGTTGATGGCCACGATCGGGCTGGGCCTGCTGTTCACGCTGATCCAGGGTTACGAATACGCCCATGCGCCGTTCGCCTTCTCCTTCGACCCGGCGCATCCGGCGGCGACCAACTACGGCTCGACCTTTTTCATGGCCACCGGCTTCCATGGTTTCCATGTGATCGTGGGCACCATCTTCCTGACCGTCTGCCTGCTGCGTGCGTTGAGGGGCCACTTCAAGCCGAATCAGCATCTCGGCTTCGAATTCGCGGCCTGGTACTGGCACTTCGTCGACGTGGTTTGGCTATTCTTGTTCTGCTGCATATATGTTTGGGGGAACTGGGGCGGCGCGATGGAATAAGCCGCGCTCCCGCCTCTTGCAGATCATAGACGGTCACGGCGCCGCCGTGGCCGTTTTCTTTGGGAAAGCGAGCTGAACAACATGGCTGAGGAGCAAATCTACCCGCCCGCGCAGGTCTATATCGATGGACTGCTCGGCAGGTGCCCACGCTGCAGCAAAGGCCATATGATCAAAGGGCTGCTGCAGGTTGCCCCGAAATGCGAGGTTTGCGGCCTCGACTTCTCCTTTGCCGACACCGGAGATGGCCCCGCGATTTTCGTTATGACCATAGCGGGGTTCATCATCGTTGGCCTCGCCTGGTACATCGAGGTGGTCTACCAGCCCCCTTATTGGGTTCACGCGCTGATCTTCCTGCCATTCTCGGCGCTCGTGACCATCGGCCTGCTGCGGCCGACAAAGGGCCTGTTGATCGCCCTCCAATATTTCAACAAGGCTGAAGAGGGCCGGCGCGAATCATGAAGGGCGGCGCGCGCGCGCTGCTGGGGCCGGCCGTCGCGGCGGCGCTGGCTTTCGCGGCGCTCGTCTCCCTCGGCGTCTGGCAGCTCAGGCGCCTCGACGAGAAGGAAACGCTCATCGCTCGCGTCGAGAGCCGCTCCCGCCTCGCGCCAAAGGATTTGCCGCCACGCGGGGAATGGGCGGCGATGGCGCCGGCCGAATATGAATTCGTCCATGCGCGTCTCTCCGGCCATTATCTTCGAGGGCGAGACGCGCTCCTCTTCACGAGGCCGCCGGAAGGATATGGGCGCGAGCCCGGCTATATGGTGGTCACGCCCTTCGCGCTGTCGGCTGGGGGAGTGGTTCTCGTCGAACGCGGCTTCATTCCCGATTCCAAGTCGGCCGACCTCGCGGGCCGCGCGCCGCCCGCCGAAGAAACGGAGATCATGGGCCTCCTGCGCGCGCCGCAGACGCGCAACCCCTTCACCCCCGCCGACGCGCCAAGCCGCTCAGTCTGGTTCACCCGCGATCCAGCGGCGATCGCGGCCGCGCTCGGCGTCTCCGGCGTAGCGCCCTTCACTTTGGCCCTAGAGGGCCCTGTCAGCGCCGGACCCAACGGCTTCCCGCGTCTCGTCCAGGCGGCGCCGGAATTCGTGAATAACCATCTTTCCTATGCGCTGACCTGGTTTGGGCTTGCGGCCACGCTCCTCGTCATTTTCGCCGTATACGCGCGCAACCGTCTCGGGCGCAGCCTTTGAAGCGAGCGCGCTTGCGGTGGGCGCGGATATGGTATGAAAAGACGTCCGACGCGTCATTCGCCGCGTCGCCTGCCCCGATGGATCCAGAATTGCGCTATCTTTCGACGCGTGGGGAATCCGCGCAGCTTGCTTTCGATGACGTTTTGCTCGCCGGCCTCGCGACGGACGGCGGCCTTTATACGCCATTCGCTTATCCGCATGTCGCGCCCAAGGACATTGCTTCCTTCGCCGGCGAGCCCTACGCCGAGACGGCCGCCCGCCTCATCGCTCCCTTTTTGACGGAAGCGTCTGCGCAGGAGGCGTTGCGCGCCCAGACGGAGGCCGCCTATGCAACCTTCCGGCACCGCGCCATCGCGCCGCTGACACAGATCGCCGACAACCTCTTCGTGCTGGAGCTGTTTCACGGACCGACGCTCGCCTTCAAGGATCTGGCGATGCAGCTCCTCGGCCGGATGATGAACGACGTGCTGGAAAAGCGGAACCTGCGCGCCACCATCATCGGCGCCACCTCCGGCGACACCGGCGCCGCGGCGATCGAGGCCTTTCGCGGGCTGCCCCGCGTGGATGTCTTCATCCTCTATCCGCATGGCCGCGTCTCGGACGTGCAGCGAAAGCAGATGACCTGCGTCGCCGACGACAATGTCCACAGCATCGCCCTGCAGGGTACGTTCGACGACGCGCAAAACATACTGAAACGTCTGTTCCGCAATCAGCCTTTCCGCGAGCGCGTCGGCCTCGCGGGCGTGAATTCGATCAATTGGGCGCGCGTCGTCGCTCAGATGGTTTATTATTTTACCAGCGCCGTCTCGCTCGGCGCGCCGCACAGGCGCGTCTCTTTCGCCGTGCCCACCGGCAATTTTGGCGACGTGCTCGCAGGCTATATCGCCAAGCGCATGGGCCTGCCGATCGAGCGGCTCATTGTCGCGACCAACGCCAACGACATTCTTGCGCGCGCCATTGCGACAGGCCGCTACGAGCCGCGCGGCGTGACGCCGACGCAGTCACCTTCCATGGACATTCAGGTGTCCTCGAATTTCGAGCGTCTGCTATTCGATGCGACGGGGCGCGATCATGCGACGGTCCGCGCGGCCTTCGCCTCCCTTGAGCAGTCGGGCGCTTTCGATATTCCGGCGTCGGCGCTGTCCGCCATTCGCGCGGAATTCGACGCGACTTCGGTCGGCGAGGCCGAGACGACGGAGGAGATCGCGCGCAGCTGGCGCGAGGCGGGCTATGTGATCGACCCCCATACGGCGACAGGCGTCCGCGCCGCGCGGCAAAGGTTGGCGCGGGACCCCGCGACGCCGGTCGTGGCGCTGTCGACGGCCCACCCGGCGAAATTCCCCGAAGCCATCGAGCGCGCCATCGGCAGGCGGCCGCTCTTGCCCGAGTCGATCGCGGCGAGGCTCGAAGGTCCTGAGCGATTTACAGTATTGGATAATGACGAAGGGCGCGTCGCCGCTTTCGTTGCGGAGCGCGCCCGGGCGGCGCAGGTTTGACCGACATGGCTCTCTTTGGCGTCCTTGGCCGTCGCGACATGCCGATCAGAGGCGAGGGGATCTATCTGCGACCCTCCGAGATGCGGGACTATTCCGAGTGGTCGTCATTGCGTGAGAGAAGCCGCGCCTTCCTCACGCCCTGGGAGCCGATCTGGCCGGTGGACGATCTCACCCGTGCAAGCTTCCGGTATCGGGTTCGCCGCCACGCCGAGGAGATGGCGCGCGACGAGGCCTACACCTTCTTTGTTTTTCGTGAGGAGGACGACGTTCTGCTCGGGGGCCTTTCGTTCGGCCACGTGCGGCGCGGCGTCTCCCAGGCGACGACGCTCGGCTATTGGATGGGCGAGCCTCATGCCGGCAAGGGCTATATGACGCGTGCTGTCCGCGCCGCCTGCGCCTATATGTTCGAAAAGCAGGGAATGCATCGTGTCGAGGCGGCTTGTCTGCCGACGAACGAGCCATCAAAGCGGCTTTTGGAGCGCGTCGGCTTCAAACAGGAAGGCTATGCCCGCTCCTATCTGAACATCAATGGCCAATGGCGCGACCATTTGCTTTTCGCATTGCTGGAGACCGACCCGGTCCCGCCGGGGAAACCTCGGT
>JAMBEQ010000239.1 GCA_024506175.1 Methylocystis sp. | reverse complement strand
CGGCGGGTTCAAATCGCCGAAGACGCGCGCCGGCAAGGACGCTTCGCGCTCGAGCAGCTCCTTGGGCGGCCAGCGCCTGGTGCGCTGGAACAGGAAGTCGAGCGCCTCCTCCTCGAGGAGGTCAGCTTCGTTCATCCACGCCCAGGAGCCTTCCCAGCCGCGCATGACGTCCTCGATGCGGTTGTCGCCGAGCGCCTGGAATTCGGCGATCAGGTGGATGCGGCGGCCGCGCGGCGTGACGAATTTCACCTCATGGGTGGCCGGCCGGTCGGCGCCGCCGGTGTAATGCGAGCCGGGATAATCTTTCGGAAACCAGCGATGCCAGCTTGACATGGTGGTTTTGTAGAGCGTCCTATAGTCGGCGCGAACCACTGCGCCCTTGGCGCGAATGACGCCGTCCTTACAGGGCGGCATGAGGGCGGTGTAGCGCAGAGCCTTGAAGATCGTCGCCATGGTCTTACCGGAACCGACCGGCCCCATGATGAAGGGCGCGGCCTTATCCGAGCGGATGAAGGCCGCGGCGATCGGGCCAGGCGGGGTGTAATTCGAGATCGAGAAATCGCTCGCCACCCTCACCCCCTGCCGTCGCCAGCTTCGGGGCGCGCGCCCCTCCCCCGCCCCGTTGCATCGTGACCAGGTTCCGCGGCCGTCAAATGAGATCGCTGACGGCGAAAAAGGGCAGGGGGCGGGGGGGAAGGCGCGCGGCGGGCCCGGAAAGGCCGCGTTTACGGCTGGCGCGGCGCGACGGGCGGGGGGAGGGTCGAAAGGCTCCGCTCGCGCTGATCGGCAATGGCTAAGCTAGAGGCTAGGCGGGGGCGAGGCGAGGTCCGGCAGCTGATTTTCAATCTGCGGCCTCATCGTGCGATTGCGGCGCGTTATCAACTGCTTGCGCCGCGCCATGCGACCCCGCGTCGTGCGACTGCGATCCGCCGCTTGGCGCAAGCCCTTGATTTTCCTCGTCTCGCCCCAGCGCCTCGGCCAGGTCGTCGTCGATCGACAGCGCGCCCGTCCGGCGCGCCTCGCGGATCGCCTGCGGCGTGTCGATCTCGCGCACCACCAGCACCGGCAGGCCTTCGTTCGGGGCGACGTCGAGCCGCGTCGGCATCTTGCTCTCGAGGTAGGGCGCGAGATCGGCGGCGATCTTGCGCTGCAGGTCCGCCGCCTCGAGGAGATCGCAGCACAGCGCGCGCGCCAGATCCTCGACGGTCAGCTGCAGCATCTGGCCCATTTTCAGCATCGGATGCGGCAGGCCCATTTTCAGGTAGAGCTCGCGCATCTGCAGGGTGCGCTTGTTCGACGCGCCCCTCGGCCGGCCGCGCGGCGTCGGCATAATCCGGAACGGCTGGGCCTCGGCGAGGAGCTGCTGCTCGGCGTCGGAATTTTCGAAAAGCGGCGCCGGTGAACCGATAGACACCCCTGCGGCCGGCTTGCCTGCGCCCTCGTCGCGATCTCTCGCCATTAATCCCCCTTTTTTATCGACTGTCCCAGCGCTGTCCCAGGGCTGTCCCAACGCAACTGATTGAAATCCTCTATAAAACTACCCTTTGGGACACTTGGGACAGTTGGGACAGTCTCTCTCCGTCATGCGCGCGCGCGTGAAGCTCTATTACGTGAGCGGCTAGTTGGTGTCCCAACTGTCCCAAGCCTCCAAAGCTTGTGTGATTTCAGTATCTTGCCTTGGGACACTGCCTGGGACAGCGCCTGTCCCAACTGTCCCAACTGTCCCAGGCCCGCGCCCGGCGGCGCGCTTCTCCCGCGATCGCTCACGCTGGCACGTCCCGGAGCGTGTCAATTGCGCGACGCGGCAGCTGATATGTTCGCGCGGCGCGCCTCGCGCCCTCAGACAGGCATGAGGCGAGGCGCGCCGCGCGGCCGCTTTTCATCCCAAAGGGCCGGGGAAAAGGACGCAGAAAGACGCTCAAGGGCCGGGGCTGGCGGTCCTTGCGCGGCGCGCGCTAGTTGGCGGGATTGGAGCGCTTAGGCTCCGATCGCCGTCACATACAGCTCGAGGATCTCGGCCTCCTCCTCGCGCTTGCTTCGGTCTTGCCGGCGCAGCGCGACGATCTTGCGCATGATCTTCGGATCGAAGCCGGTCCCCTTGGCTTCCGCATAGATGTCCTTGATGTCGTCGAGGATCGCTGTTTTTCCTCTTCGCAGCGCTCGACGCGCTCGATGAAGGCGCGCAAATGGCTGCCGTCGATGACGCTCATCACCAGTCTCCCTTGTTGAAAACGCCCATTTTGATGATCGTGCAGCGCGTGCGCACGCCGTTGATGCGCACGCGGTTGTCGCCGGCGGCGAGGATCTCGGACGGGGCCTGGCGCAGCGCGCTTTTCCAGACCGACGCGCCTGGCGCGCCCGCCCATTTGGTGTCCTTGAATAGCGCCGCCACCTGCTGGCTTTCGTTGGGCACACACAGAAACCAGCCGTCGCCGTCGCGCCAGGCGTCATGCGCGGCGGGTTGCATGACGCCGAGGCCGGTGAGGGCCAGATCCTGCGCGCCGTCGTCGAGGCTGCAGTCGCCGTTCTGCAGGCTATCCAAGAGCGCGCCGACGGTGTTGCGGATCCCGGAGCGCCAGACGTCGACGCGCGAGGTGAGGAGGTGGCGCAGGCAGCCGAGCCAATTGGCCGATTTGTCCTCATATTCGAGCATGGTCGCCGGCGCGAGCGCCTTCCCCCAGCTCGACACGTCGTCATACATATCGACGCCCAGGCTATGCGCCGCCGCGCCGCCGATCGCCAGATCGGCGCAGGCGAGGAGCACGCCGAGCGTGTCCTGGCCGCGCCCGTCGTGGCCGGCGTGGCGCAAGGTCTCGCGATAGGCGGAAAGCGCCGCGGGGAAGCGGCTCCAATTGTCGATGAGCTGGCGGAGCAGCCGCGGGCCGGTGGTGTCGGCGTCGATGGTG
>JAMBEQ010000238.1 GCA_024506175.1 Methylocystis sp. | reverse complement strand
CGGCCCCGTCAGCGCCCTCGCTACGGGACCGTTCTGCATTGACGCACGGTGACGAAGTGAACCCAGCGACAAAAAGGCGGATGCGCTGAGCGCATCCGCCTTCCTCCTCCCCTGACTTGGGGTGTCCGCTCCGGTTGGGTCCGGAGTCAGATTCCAACGTGCGGCCTCGAAGGGGCGCGACGTGTTAGAAAAGCTTGGCTCCCGGCTTGTGGCAGGGCGGCGGGGAGCGGCATCACAGCGCCCCACGGGTGCAAGGGTTACGCGGCGTTGGCGCGCAAGGGTTTGGACAAACTCAAGGCCTCTATGACCGGTCGCCGGTCGGTGCGGGGGGCGCCTTTCTCTGACAGGAAGAGGCGCAAAACAATGAGCAAATCCGCCGCGCAGCGTTGCGCGCCGATGTCGATGCAGCCCTGCAGATCGCCGAGGATCATGCGGCGCACCGCCGCACGGCCGCGATGCGAATTGAGCTGATAGCTTCGCAGCAATGTTTGGTGGCGCGCCTCAGGGGCGACCACGAGCTTATCGAGGTCGAGCCCGGCATGCCTTGCGCATCGTTTGAGTGTAGTCATCCGCCTCGACCTGGGTGTGCGACAAAACGCCACGCCTCAGTATCAGTCTGACAGCGCCTTGCAACCGCGGGAAAATACGTATCCCCAACAGCCGCGCTTGGATGCTGGGCGCGAAGCCCGGCGCGCTAATGCTCCGGCCGCCAGAAGGTGCGTTGCAGGCGTAGGCCGTATCTTCGCGCGTCAATCGTTCAGGGGCGGGCGACGATGATCCAAGCTGATTTTCCGCCATGCAAGTAGTTTGATCCGTCTTCGCGGGCAGCGAGGCGCTCGCGTCTCAGCCCTTGCCCGCGCCCATAAGCGCGACACCTAGGGCTTGATGACGCTTTCTGGGTAGCGCGGGAGGAGAGGCCATGCGTAGGTGTGTTCTGGCTTTAGCAGGTGCGGCTCTTTTCGCCTTTCCGGCTCCGACATTCGCGCAAGGGATAGAGATTGGTCCCGGCGGTGTTCGCATAGATCCGGGGTTTCACAGAGACTACCCGCGCCACTACG
Source organism: Methylocystis sp. (assembly GCA_024506175.1). Taxonomy (GTDB): domain Bacteria; phylum Pseudomonadota; class Alphaproteobacteria; order Rhizobiales; family Beijerinckiaceae; genus Methylocystis. The sequence goes on along the minus strand of JAMBEQ010000238.1, from coordinate 3,419 downwards.
GCTACGGCGGGGATTGTCGAGAATTACGGCGAGCGTGCCTCTACAAGGAGGAGTTAGGCGAAGTCGGCCAGGGCAATTGCGAGAGATATCGCCGTTTTTGCCAATAGATGAGGTCCTGGGCGGCCAGAGGCGACGCCGCCCTGAAGTTTCTCGGGAGAGGCTATTCTGCGTCACCGCCACGGCGCGGTCGCACGTGCGAGGGATCAGCACGCGGCCTATCTAGACTTGTGGCGCGCTCCTAGGCCGCTAATTGTGGCGCGTAGGCGTCTCCGGCTCCCCATGCTTGGCGGGTGTTCAGCTGAGGTAGCTTTTGAGATGTCTGAAAGCCGTCCGATCCCACCCGCGCGGGCGGCTTTCTTTTGTACTATTTCCCCCCGGCTTGGCCCGAAGCAATCCGGGCTGGCGTTTCAGGCCAAAGCTATCATGCCGACCGTCCGCCGCTCGGGGGCGGGCGACGATGACCTGACGTTTCTAACAACCATCGACGACCTTGGCCTCACTCGCGGCGCGCGAGGTGCGCTTGCGCTAACGGCAGATACGAGGATGCCGTCGGTTGCAGGCCCTGAGTCTGGCACATTGAAAGCATCCTTGAATATATTAGATTGATCTCATATAATCCCGATATACCCTTCCAAAAGAGAAAGACACGGACCGCAATGAACAAGCGCGTGAAATACGGATTCATCGAATTTAATCTCGGCGATGTCTGGCGCTATTACAGCGTCTCACTCGCCCGCGTTCGCAGCGCCGCCCAGATGTTCGGCCTGCGCCATGGCATGAAGTTCAAGGTCTGGCCGCAGGGCAAGTCGGTCCTGGTCGAGCGAGTAACCTAAACCGGCGCTTCGCACTCTTCCTCCCAGACTGGGCCCGGAGCAATTCGGGCCTTCTTTTTGCGCTGCAATCGCTCATCCTGGCTCGTGCCAGGAACACTTCTTGGAATGGGCTGTTTACCGCTAAGCAGTGGCAGGCAAATTTGCGGGGGCATCCAGTGGCGTTGCTCGAAGACGCATTTAAGGGGCGACCCCTAGTAGTGGCGGGCTTAGGCCTATTGGGTTTGGTTCTGCCGCTAGGCGTTCCGTTTCTGCGCAAACGGTGGGTCGCCGCGCTAACCGAAGGCGTGAAGCTCTATCTGGAAGCCAGCGGGGAGGCCGAGATCGAATTAATGGATGCGCTTGCAGAGTTCGCGTTAGGACGATTAGTCGAGGCGCTCGCCCGGCCAAAAGACGAGCATGAGGAACGGATCGAGCACGTGATCACCAAATACAAAAAGCGTGCGCGTGCGCGATCCGACCGCTGGGCAAAAACTGAGACGGGGCGCGAAGCACGCTACCAGCAGCATATATCCCACCTCCGATCAAAGGTGGCCCGGCGACACGCCAGCGCTGCGGGCGAAAAGCAAGCCGCGTGGGAAGGCGTTTTGAAAAAAATAGGATGATTTGAGAACGCGGCGGAAACCGCTGCCTCTCGGACCAATCACCATATCGTTATCAATGCTTCGAGCAGTTCGTAATCGAGCGTCTCGTTGTCGGCATGCTCCGACCAACGCATACGTCGAACAGAGGGCGTTGCAGTAGCACGACAAAGCTCGGTCCAGTCGAAGGTGAGCGCGTTCGTATCCGCCCCGAAATTTCTTCTCCTTCATTTCTTTTCGATCTCTTTCGTCGCAGCTTCGCGGAAGGCTTTTACGAAAACGCCAAGATCGGCGGGCGCAATGTCGGAAACCGCCACATAGGCACGCGCCTCATCTCGCCAGACAAAAACCCCGTATCCATCAACTGTTTTCGACAATGGCGTCGTCGGAAAGGCGGCGATGTCCGGACGAAGCTCCGATACGGAAATGAGATGTTCGCGACGCTTGTAGACAAGCGTCGGCGTGGGCGCGCCCGCCACGATGTCGATGCGCCCGCCTGCAAGTTCGAATCCTTGCGGCCCCAAATCGACAACCACCGTCGCCACCGGCAGCTTGTGCGCGAGCCATGGCTTGACCGTATGCCGATCGCTGGACAGGACGTCGACCGGCCGATCGGAAATCTGCCCCCGCATATGACCGGCGACGACCGCCAGCGTAGTTTGGTCTGCTGTCGCCTGCGTTGCAATCAGCCTTTCCGCGCCAATAGTGACGACGATCGTCGCTGCAATTGCGGCGGCGAAATCACGCCAGCTTGGCCGCTCGTGTCTTCGCACATTGGGCGCTGGCGCCTGCGCGGCTTCCGTTGCCATCGCCGCCATGCGCGCGCGCAGCCCCTCCGGCGCTTTGTCGCGAGGCGCATGCACATGAATCGTCTGGCGCAGCGATTCGAGGCGCGCGTGGTCGCGCTTCAATTCAGGATCGGCGTCGAGCGCGCGCTCCATATCGATCATGCCGCGCGCATCGAGCTCGCCATCGAGCGCCGCGTGCAGCAGCAGTGACCCGCGCTCCTTCTCACCGCTCACGCTTCCCTCCCGAGCCTGTCGATCATCAGCGCCCTGGCCCGCGCGAGGCGCGACATCACCGTGCCGATTGGCGCGCCGGTCGCCGCGGCGATCTCCTGATAGGAAAGACCATTGATCTCACGCATGACCAGCCTTTCCCTGAAGGCGAGCGGCAAGGCCTCGATCGCAGCAACGACGCTCTGGCGGTCCGCCTTGGCGATGAGCGCTTGTTCCGGCGTCGGCGGCGATTGGGCGCTCGCAACGCTCTGCTGGGCGCGGACCTCCTCTTCGCCGCCGGCCAACACCAACGCATGTGGACGGTTCTTGGCCAGCCAGGTGAAGGTCGTATTGCGGACAATGGCAAGCAGCCATGCGCGCGGATTGTCGACCGGCTCGCGCTCGAGCGCCTTCAGCGCGCGCAAGCAAGCCTCCTGAGCAACATCGTCTGCGTCCGTTGCGCTGCCAGTCAGCCAGCGCGCCAGTGAGTAAGCATCGTCGAGATACGGCAGCACTTGCTCCGCAAAGCGCCGCCGCGCCGCCTCGGTTGTCACGGTTCACCATCGCAACTCATCGAAGCATAACCTCGATCTCGCCCTTCATATGCGGGTGCAGCCCGCAAAAGTAGACGAAATCACCTGGCTGGTCGAAAATGTAAACGAAGCTTTCGTCGGTATCGAGCGCTCTGGAGCGAACCTTGCCATCGCCGAGCACGATCGTGTGAGGGATGTCGTCATGATTGACGAACACGACTTTCGTGCCGGCCTTCACGGCAACCTTGGCCGGGGTGAAGGCGAAATTATCGATCGAAACCATCGTCCCCGATCCCGCAGCCGGGATACCGATGAGGGTGGGAAAAAACAGATGCATTTTCATCGCGGCGTCCTCCTTCAGGCGGCCAGAGACGTGTCGACGATGGCAAGCCGCGCGTGTCCGCGGCGCATCGCCACATTGGTGATGCCAAGCAGCCCGTGTAGTTCACCGGCAGGTACAAGCTTTGGCCCCGGCGC
>JAMBEQ010000237.1 GCA_024506175.1 Methylocystis sp. | reverse complement strand
GTTAAAGTTTTCTTAAATCTCTGGTTGGCGGTAAAGGCAGCGTTCAGATGTGTGTCAGGCGTCGCATCCTGCAGGGAGTGGTTCTCGCCGTCTCGGCGCTCGGTCTCTTTGTCTCCTCTGCGTATGCCGGCGCCCACCTTCCGGTTTCCAGCGTCGCGCCGACCGGCCCCGAGACGAGCGTCCCGTTTGGCTGGGTCGATTTCTGCCAACGCTATGCCGGCGAATGCGACGACGCGCCCCGCCCCGTGCAGACGATCGAGCTGACGCCGGCCTCGTTTCGCAAGCTCGCAAGCGTGAATGCGCTGGTAAATAACCAGATCGAGCCCGTCTCGGACGCGAGCCACGCCGGCGCTCCCGACTCCTGGGATTACCCCGAGGACGGAAAGGGCGATTGCGAGGATTACGCCTTGATGAAGCGCCGCCTGCTGATGCGCGCCGGATTTCCACGGGGCGCGCTGTTGCTTGCCGTGGTGAAGGACGAGCGTGGCGACGGCCATTCGGTGCTCATGGCGCGCACCAGCCGCGGCGACTTCGTGCTCGACAATCTCGAGGACGAGATCAAGCCCTGGTCGAAGACGCCCTATCGCTTCGTCAAGCGTCAGTCGCAGGAAAATCAGAATGTGTGGGTTGCGATCGGCGCGCCGACCGCAGCCCCGGCCTATGTTTCGAACCGGCCCTGAAGCGCGTTTCCGCAAAAGTCGACGGAGTTTTGCGAATACGAGTGCGCGCCAGATTCTCTATTTGCGCGATTTCTTTTCGCTCACATGTCCATGCGAGCAGAAAGCGCGCTAAAGCGCTTTACGCTCGCGAGGCCCCTGGCGCGACCGCGCCTTGCGCTCAATGGCGCTCGTCGCCAAAGTGCTTGTAGTGGTGATGGCCCCGATGGGCGGGAACGCCGGTGTGCCAGCTTTGATGACTATGCGGCGTCGCCGCTTGGCCATTTCCAGGGCCCGCCTCGGAAGGGCGGTCTCTCTGCGGCTCGAGAGTCATGCTCCCGTGCGGGAGGTCTTGTTGCGAGGACGGCGCGAGAACCGTCGGGTTGAGGAGCGGCTGCGCCTGAGCGCCCTGCAGTGAAAGGAACGCGCCAGCTAGAATAAGAACCGATCCCAGAGCGCAGTTGCGATTTTGAAACTTTCTCATGAGGCTCAGCCTTTTTTATTGGTCGCCTGGCTCAGGATAAGGCCGCAGCCTGCGCAGCGGCAACTGGCAAATCTAAGTCTGCGTGGGGCGTCGAAGTAGCTGCCGCCGGCTTCGCAATTTGCCGGCGGCAGACGCGCGCTCAGGGAGCGATCTCGACGAGGCCTCTCATATAGCGTCGCCCATTCTCGACATAATGCTTCGATGATTCCAGGAATTTCTCGCGCGAATCCGCGCCGAGTTCGCGGACGACCTTCGCAGGCGCGCCGACGATCAATGAATTATCCGGGAATTCCTTACCCTCGGTGACGAGCGCATTTGCGCCGACGAGGCAGTTTTTGCCGATCTTCGCGCCATTCAGAACGGTCGCGCCCATACCGATGAGCGTTCCCTCGCCGATCGTGCAGCCATGTAGGACGACGTTGTGGCCGATTGTGCAGTCGGCCCCGATTATCAGCGGAAAACCCATGTCGGTGTGCAGGATGCTGTTATCCTGGATATTGGTCCGGGGGCCGATCGTGATCCACTCGTTGTCGCCGCGCAGCACGCAGTTGAACCAGACATTGGCGTCCTCTTGCAGCTCGACGCGGCCGATGAGATGCGCGCCGGGGGCGACGAAATAGCGTCCATCGGCGGGCAGGCGCGGCGCGACGCCATCGAGCGTGTAAAGCGGCATTCAGAGAGTCTCCCTTTGGGCTAGCGCGCTTTCCGCCCGCATGGAGGCATGCGAGCGAGAGGAAATCGCGGAGCATCGAAAATCTGGAGCGCAACTTTTGTGAAATGCGCTCTAGATGTGAGCTTGCAATAGGTTGTCCATCCGGACCGGACCGAGGAAAGTGGAGTTGCGAAGCTTCACCTTTTCCCGGAGGTCCGGATGAACATTTATAAGAATGCCCGTTTGACGCCGCGCGGTCGAGCGGAATTGGCGCGACAGGTCCTGGATGGCGGCCAATCGATTGCACAGGCCGCAAAAGCCTTCCACGTTTGCGCCAAGACTGCGCGCAAATGGGTCGAGCGGTTTCGGCAGGCGGGCGCCGAAGGCCTGACGGATCGCTCATCACGCCCGCGTCGGCTGCGCAAGCCCACGCCGCAGCCCGCAATAGACGACAT
>JAMBEQ010000236.1 GCA_024506175.1 Methylocystis sp. | reverse complement strand
GCGAAGCAGAGCTTCCCTTGCTCGCTGGTCATCTTCTCGATGCGCGAGGGCTCGGCGGCCGAAGCGGCAAAGGGCGCGGCTGCGCATATAAGGAAGCCAAACTTCGAGAATCGCACGCGCCCCTCCCCTCCTTCTGAGCTTTCGCGAACTATGCCATAATTCGCCCCTCCGGCATGAGAGGTGGCGCATGGACAGGCGCGGCGTTTTCCGAGGGGCGTTAGCGGCGGCGGCCGGTTGGCTGAGCGCGGCGCGCGCGGCGGCGAGCGATGAGCGCGCGCCGATGAAGGTCGTCTATCACCTCTCGGATTATGAGAAGGCCGACTTCGTCCTGCACAATATGCGGGTTCATTATGAGCATGCGACCGTCCCCACGACCCTCGCCCTCATCGTGCATGGGCCGGCCGTGCGCGCGTTCCGTCGGGACGGATCAGGCGTCACGCAGGAGCGCCTTGCGGGCCTCCTGAAGCGGGGCCTATCGCCATATGTCTGCGCCGTCGCTCTGCGAGGGCAGAATATGGAGGAAAGGGATTTGTCTCCCGGCTTTCAGATCGTCGAGGCCGGCACGGTGCGCCTGGCCGAATTGCAGAGCGAGGGCTACCTGTACATCAGGCCTTGATCTTAGGGTGACAGGATGAACGCGAGCCTGAAGACTTGCCACACTGCTGGCACAAAGGGGCGTTGACGCCCCTCGCGCTTCGAGACGCCTGCTGCGCAGGCTCCTCAGCATGAGGGGCTTCTGCACCTGCGCAAACACTTCGGCCTCATCACGAGGAGCGAGCGAGGCTCGCGTCTCGAAGGACGAGGCCGCCTCGGAGGTTTGTAAACAAACTGGCGAGCCCGAAGGCTCGCGATCGCCGTCACTTCTGCTTGGGCACCAGAATGGCGCGGAAATCATTGACGTTGGTGCGCGTCGGCCCCGTCACCACAAGGTCGCCGAGCGCCTCGAAGGCGGTGAAGGCGTCATTATTGGCGAAGAGCGCCTTGAGGTCGACGCCCTTTGCCTGCGCGCGGGCGAAGCTGTCGGGCGTCATGAGGGCGCCGGCGTTGGTCTCGACCCCGTCGATGCCGTCGGTGTCGCAGGCGATGGCGGAAATGCCGCCGAAGCCTTCGAGCGCCAGCGTGAGGCCGAGAAGGAATTCCGCATCGCGGCCGCCCTTGCCATTGCCGCGCACGGTGACGGTCGTCTCGCCGCCCGAGATGATGGCGACCGGCGGCTGGAACGGCTGGCCGTGAATGGCGATCTGTCTGGCGACGCCCGCATGGACCAGCGCGACGTCACGCGACTCGCCTTCGAGATCGCCGAGGATGCAAGGCGTATAGCCCGCGGCTTTGGCCACAGCCGCAGCGGCGTCGAGCGAACCCTGCGGCGTCGCGGCAAGGATGTTCTCGACGCGCTCGAAGACGGCGTCGCCGGGCTTCGGCGTTTCGCAATCCGGGCTCGACAGATGCTTCAGCACGGCGGCCGGAGCGTCGATCTTATATTTGGCGATGACCGCGAGAGCATCCTGCCGGGTCGTCGGATCGGGCACGGTGGGGCCGGAGGCGATGACCGACAGGTCGTCGTTCGGCACGTCGGAAATCATCAAAGCGACGACGCGGGCGGGCGCGGCGGCGCGGGCGAGACGGCCGCCCTTAATGGCCGAGAGATGTTTGCGCACGCAATTCATCTCGGAAATATTGGCGCCGCTCTTGAGAAGCGCCTTGTTGACCGCCTGCTTTTCTTCGAGCGTCACGCCCTCGGCCGGCAGCGCCATGAGCGCCGAGCCGCCACCGGAGATCAGCGCGAGCACGAGATCGTCCTCGGTGAGGCCCTCAACTTTTTGCAAAATGCGCTTGGCGGCCTCGCGGCCGGCGGCGTCGGGCACCGGGTGCGAGGCCTCGATCACCTCGATCTGCTTCGTTTCCGCGCCGTGCTCATAGCGGGTGACCACCAGGCCTTCGAGCGGTCCGCCCCTCCAATGCGCCTCCACCGCCGCCGCCATTGAAGCGGCCGCCTTGCCGGCACCGATGACGATTGTGCGGCCCTTGGGCGGCGCGATCTTCTCGAGATACGGCGGCAGGCTGAGGGAAGGATGCGCGGCGCCGACGGCGGCGTCGAACATGGCGCGAAGAAGCTGGCGGGGGTCGTCGGACATTAGCGGCTTTCCAGACAAATGCGGGGCTTCGAGGCGCCCCCTCCCTGTCCCTCCCCCGCAAGCGGGAGAGCGGACGCTCATGATCGGCGTTAGTGAAAAACGCCGTTGAAGGCCCGGCCCAGGCTCCCTCTCCCGCGAAAGCGGGGGAGGGTTGGGGAGGGGGCGAAGCGACCCGAAGTGTTACGCGCTAATCGAGTTCGCCTTCTCGATCAGCGCCTCGGCCATGCGGATCGAGGCGATGTCGATGAGACGGCCGTCGAGAGAGACCGCGCCCTTGCCTTCCTTGGCGGCCTGGGCCATCGCGTCGAGGATGCGGCGGGCCTTGTTCACTTCCGCCTCGGACGGCGTGAAGACCTCGTTCGCCAGCTCGATCTGCGAGGGGTGGATCGCCCACTTGCCTTCGTAGCCGAGAACGGCGGCGCGCTTGGCGGCGGCCTTATAGCCTTCCGGATCGTTGAAGTCGCCGAACGGGCCGTCGATCGGGCGCAGGCCATAGGCGCGGCAGGCGACCATCATGCGGGTCTGGGCGGCGTGCCACTGATCCATCCAGTAGTAGTCGCGCGAGCCGTCTTCCTTCTTGTCGGTGAGAACGCCGTAATCCGGATTCACGCCGCCGATGACGGTCGTGCGAGCGCGTGTCGAGGCGGCGTAGTCCGCGACGCCGAAGGACATCGCCTCGAGGCGCTTGGAGGACTGGGCGATGGCTTCGACATTGGCCATGCCGAGCGCAGTCTCGATCAGGATTTCGATGCCGATGCGCTTGGTGCGCTTCTTGTATTGCTCGATCTGCGTGATCATCATGTCGATCGCGTAGACGTCGGCCGGCACGCCGACCTTCGGAATCAGCACGACATCGAGACGCGGGCAGTTCTCGAGAACGTCGACGACGTCGCGATAGCAATACTGCGTGTCGAGGCCGTTGATGCGCAGCGTCATCACCTTCTTGCCCCAATCGATGTCGTTGAGGCCCTGGATGATGTTCTTGCGCGCCTGCTCCTTGTCGTCGGGCGCGACGGCGTCTTCGAGGTCGAGGAAGATCTGGTCGGCCTTCGACTGGGCGGCCTTCTCGAACATGCCCGGCGCGGAGCCCGGCACGGCGAGTTCGGAGCGATGCAGGCGCGGCGTGGCCTGCTCGATCAGGGTAAAGCTCATAACGACTTTCCTTCCTTCTTCATGAGTCCCAAAAATGCGCCCCCAGCCGAACCCAGCGATGTCGGGAGCGCGCCAGGATGCATTTAGCCGGTGGCCCCGAGGCCGGCGGCGATGCAACTGATGGAGATCAGCAGAGGCACTTTCACGTCCTCCTTCTCCGTTTCATCCTGCGCCGAACGGAACCGACGCAGCAATTCGACCTGCTCGCGATTGACTTCGTTGATGACCGGCAGACGGTGCTCCAGCCGCGCCGCATATTCCCTGAAGCGGTCGGTGGAATCGCGGTCACCCGTCACGCGCAGCACCATCTCGCAGGTTAGCGCATATTCGGCCTCGATCATGCTGAAGATCTTCTCGCGCACCGCTTCGTCGGCGACGAGGCTCGCATATGCCCGAGCGATCGAGAGATCGACGAGCGCCAGCGTCTTCTCGACCTCGTCCATGATGAGTCGGAAGAGGCGCGAATCCTCGAACATCCAGCGCAGCAGCTCGAGGCCGCGGTCGCCATGCGCTTCGAGATAGGCCTTCAAGCCCGAGCCCACGCCGTACCAGCCGGTGATCGAATGGCGGTTCTGAGCCCAGGCGAAAACCCATGGGATCGCGCGCAAATCGGCAAGGCTCTTGGCGCCGAACCGACGCGCGGGGCGCGAGCCGATGTTCAGGAGCGAAATCTCTTCGAGCGGGCTCGCGGCCTGGAAATAAGCGACGAGGTCAGGGTCTGAGACGAGCCGCTCATAGACCGCAAAAGCGGCGAAAGAGATTTCCTCGAGCGCCTCGTCGAACTCCTTGCGCGGCACCAACGCGTCCTCGCGCTCGGATTTGAGCGCGTGCTGGAAGACGGACGACGCAAGCAGCTCCATCTGATAGGCGGCTGTGCCGCGGTTGGCGTATTTGAACGAGACGACCTCGCCCTGCTCGGTGACGCGGAAGCGGCCGCGGATGGAGCCCGCCGGCTGCGCAGCGATGGCGTGGCCAGTGGGCGCGCCGCCGCGCGACACCGAGCCGCCGCGGCCATGGAAGAAGGCGATGGCGATGCCCGTCTCCTGGCCGACTTCAGTGAGCCGCGCCTGCGCCTTGTAGAGCTCCCAGTTGGACGAGAGGAAACCGCCGTCCTTGTTGGAGTCGGAATAGCCGATCATCACTTCCTGCAGATCGCCCTGGGCGTGCGTGCTGCGACGGATGAGCGGGATTTGCAGCAGATCGCGCATGATCGCTGGCGCGTCCTGCAGATCGGTGATCGTCTCGAAGAGCGGAACGATCGGTAAGGTCAGATGATCGACGCCAGCGGCGTCGGCGAAGAGACCCGCCTCCTTCGCCAGGAGATAGACGCCCAGCACGTCGTTGACGGAAGAGGTCATCGACAGGATGAAGCTGCCGAAGGCCTCGCGATCGAGACGCGCGCGCATATCCGCGACCACCTCGAACATTTCGATCACGTCCCGCGTGTCGGCGGTGAGCGTGTCGCGTGGGATGGGCTTGGCGCGCGGCGCCTCGAGCTCCTTCATCAGCCAGGCGCGCCACGCGTCCGACTTTTCGTCAGGCGGCGTCTCGCCCTCGGTCTTGATGCGCCACAATTCTTGCAGGGCCGAGGTGGTGCGCGTGATGTTCTGACGAATGTCGAGCCGCACGGTGCTGAAGCGGAAGATTTCCACCGCGCGACGCAGAGGCCGCACGAGATCGGTCGCAAGCGCCTCGCTCTTCGCTTCGATCAGAACCGATTCAAGCAGCAGCAGATCGCCGATAAGCTTGTCGGCGCTCGGATAACGCGGGCCGGTCGTCGGCTCATCGTTGGCGGCGGCGAGCGTATTGTCGATCTTGCGCAGAACCGTCGTGACGAACTGGCGGTAAGGTTCGTTGGGATTTCGATGCGCGATCGCCGCCCCGTCTGGAATCTCGGCGAGACGCCGCGACAGATCCTCCTTGAAGGCCGGCGCGATGATGGCGGCGCGCTCGCTGATCGAGAGCATGCGCACGAGATCAACCACGCGGTTGCGATAATAGTTCAGACTCGCCGTCGCGTTCTGACGCATGGTGTGGCGCGTCACGTCGTTTGTGACGAAAGGATTGCCGTCGCGGTCGCCGCCGATCCAGGAGCCGAACTGGAAGAAGGGCGTGACCTCGAATTTCTCCTGCGGATAATGGCGCTTGAGCGCGCGCTCGAAGGACGAGAGAAGCTCCGGCGCGAGATCGAAGATGCTTTCCTGGAAGAAATGCTGGCCCCAAAGCACCTCGTGCTCGACCGTCGGCTTTTCCAGATGCAGTTCGCCGGTGAGCCATAAGAGCTCGATGAGATCGTAGATCGACTTCACCAAAGCTTCGCGTTCGCGATCGGTCCAGCGCGTGGATTCCAATTCGCGCATCAGCAGGTAGATGCGGCGGTATTTTTCGAGGATCGAAACGCGCTTGGCTTCGGTGGGATGGGCGGTGATGACCGGGCGGATGCGCAGGGTCTGTAGCTGCGCGCGCACTTCAGCCGAGCTGACGCCGGCATTGGTGGCGCTCGAAAGCACATAGTCGAAGGTGCCGAGCAGCTTGTCGTGGCCCTTCTCGCGTTCGATGCGGCGCCGCCGACGCATGGCGTAAGCCTGCTCTGCAATCGAGACGAGCTGGAAAATAATGCCCTGCGCTTGCAGGGCGCGCGCCATCTGACGCGGCGCAAGGCCGGCGCCCGCCTTGGAGTCTCGGACGACCCCCTCGATTTCGGGCATGTGGCGGCGGATGACGGCGAGCAATATCTCGCGCAGGAAGGCGGAGGCCTCCGTGACAGAACGCGTCGCGAAAGCCGACGGGAGGCTGATCGCGCTTCTATGGTCCTGGGTCTCGGCGGTCATGGGGACTCCCTGCACGTGCAAACTGCGCCTTGCCGACGGCTCGACGGTCGGCGCCGGAGTCCCGCGTGGGAGCCCGGCGCAAACCCTTATCGTTGCGCTACCGCGCTTTCCTCGCACAACTGCGCGAAGGCAAGATGATCGCGGCGCCTCAGGCGCGCTTGAGCACCTTCGCGACGGTCGAGCCGAATTCGGCCGGGTTCGGCGCCACGGCGAGCCCGTACGATTTCATGATCTCGGTTTTCTCGGCCGCGCTGTCGCCCGTCGCGGAGATAATCGCGCCCGCGTGACCCATGCGACGACCCTTCGGCGCCGTCAGGCCCGCAACGAAGCCGATCACCGGCTTGGAGAAGTTCTCCTTGATCCAGGCCGCGGCCTCGGCCTCCTGGGGGCCGCCGATCTCGCCGATGATCAGCACGGCCTCCGTCTCCGGGTCCTTGTCGAAGAGGACCAGGTGATCGAGGAAGGAAGAGCCGTTGATCGGATCGCCGCCGATGCCGACCGACGTGGAGATTCCAAGCCCCAATTCCTTCAGCTGCGACGCAGCCTCATAACCGAGCGTGCCCGAGCGTGAGATGAGGCCGACCGAGCCTCTCTTGTAGATATGCCCCGGCATGATGCCGAGCATCGCCTTGCCGGGCGAGATGATGCCCGCGCAATTCGGGCCGACGAGCATCGGGCGACGATCTTTGGGAAAGCGCAGGAAATAGCGCTTAACCTTCATCATGTCCTGCGCGGGAATGCCATCGGTAATGGAGCAGATGAGGCGGATGCCCGCGTCGGCCGCCTCCATGATCGCGTCGGCGCAGAAGGCCGGCGCGACGAAGGTGATCGACGCCTGCGCGCCCGTTTCGCGCACCGCTTCACGCACCGTGTTGAACACGGGCACGCCGTGGTGGGTCTTGCCGCCCTTCCCGGGCGTGACGCCAGCCACGACATTGCTGCCGTAGTCGATCATTTCCTTGGCGTGGAAGCTGCCCTTGTCGCCGGTGATGCCCTGGATGAGGATCGGCGTCTTTTCGTCGATGAGAATGCTCATGATGTCCTCCCGGCGCTTTACTTCACGCTCTGCCACGCGGCGACGGCCTTCTGGGCGGCGTCGGCGAGCGTGTCGGCCTGGATGATCGGAATGCCGCTCTCGCTGATGATCTTCTTGCCAGCCTCGACGTTTGTGCCGGCGAGCCGCACGACGAGCGGCACCCCCTCGATCTTCTCCTGACGCACCGCGTCGACGACGCCCTGCGCGACCCAGTCGCAGCGGTTGATGCCCGCGAAGATATTCACGAGCACCACCTTCACGCGGCGATCGGAGAGCACGAGACGGAAGGCCGTCGCGACGCGCTCCGGCGAGGCGCCGCCGCCGACGTCGAGGAAGTTCGCCGGATTGCCGCCGGCATGCTTGATCATATCCATGGTGGCCATCGCGAGGCCGGCGCCATTGACGATGCAGCCGATCTCGCCGTCGAGACCGATGTAATTCAGGCTGTGCTCATTCGCCTGCGCCTCGCGCGGATCGCTCTGCGAGGGATCGTTCATGTCGACGATGTTGCGGCGGCGGAACAGCGCATTGTCGTCGAAGGACATTTTCGCGTCGAGAGCGAGCACCTTGTCGTCCTTGGTGACGACGAGCGGATTGATCTCGAGCATGGTCGCGTCATTGTCGCGGAAGGCGCGATACGCGCCCATGATGGTCTGCACCGCGCGCGAGACCTGCTTGATATTGAGGCCAAGCTGAAAGGCGAGCTCGCGCGCCTGGAATTGCTGCAAGCCGACCGCCGGCTCGACGATCACCTGCAGGATTTCATCCGGCGTGGTGCGCGCGATCTCCTCGATCTCCATGCCGCCGTGCTTGGAGGCGATGACGCGAACGCGCTCGAGCTTGCGGTCGAGGACATAGCCGAGATAGATCTCGCGCTCGAAAGGATCGGCGACTTCCACATAAACGCGTTGCACGGGCTTGCCCTCGGGACCCGTCTGCCCGGTCACGAGGCGCTTGCCGAGCAGATCCCGCGCGGCCTGCTGCACCTCATGATAGGTGCGGCAGAATTTGACGCCACCCGCCTTGCCGCGCGCGCCCGCGTGGATTTGCGCCTTCACCACCCAGTGAGAACCGCCGAGCTCGGTTGCCGCATAGACGGCCTGGTCCGGGCTGAAGGCCACGGTGCCGGGCGGAATGGCGACGCCGTGCGCGGCCAGTATTTCCTTGGCTTGATACTCGTGGACGTCCATCGGTTTCTCCTCGCGGTTCTAACGCGTTATTGGGCGGCGGGGGCGCGCTCGCGCCTCGGCCGCCGGTCTCGGCTCTAGCCGATCTTTGCGCGCACGACCTCGTACACCGCTTCCGTCTCGGTCGCCGCCTTGGCGAGAAGCGCGTTGACGTCGGCGAGCTGCTTCTCGGCGAAGTCGCGGTCCTTGATCGACTTGGCGTTGATGAAGACGTTGAGCGCGCAGCTGCGCAGGCCGGCGTTGGCCGCGAGCACGGCGACGCCGGCGTCGCTGATGACGTTGAGGTTGCCCTTGTCGGCGGCTTCCTTCGACAGCGCGATGACCTCGTAGCAGACCTTGCAGGTCGCGAGCGGCGCCAGCGTCGCAACCTTCAGCGCTTCCTGAATGGCGGCGGAGCGCGCAGCCTTTTCTTCGTCCGAGCCGCGCGGCAGGCCATAGGCCCCCATCAGCGTGTTGAAGGCGGCGACGTCCTCGTCGACGCCCTTGGTCAGCATTTCGCGCAGCTCTTCGGCGCGAGCGAGGGTCTTTTTGAGATCCTCGGAGACCGCCTCATAGTTCTTCTTGCCGATGGTCAGATTGCAGACCATCGAGACGAGCGCCGCGCCCATGGCGCCCGCCAGCGCCGCCGCGCCGCCGCCGCCCGGGGTCGGCGCGTCGCTTGCGAGCTCGTCGAGAAATTTGCCGATCGTTTCCGTCTTCGCGCTCATATCAGGCCAGCACCTTCGCTTGGGCGTAAATGTTTTCGCAGTCGAACAGCTGGTCGGAGCTTTCGAACAGCTTGCCGACGCATTCGCGATGCAATTTCAGCTTGAGGCCGCCGAGGCCCAGCGCGCCGATGACGATCTTGCCGTGGCGCTCCTTGGCCTTGTCGATGGCCTCGACGCCGCCGATGCCGAGCGGGGGCTGGGCGTTGCAGTCCGCGAGGAGCTCGATGGTCGGGTCGTTCTGCCAGTCCGCTTCGTCCAGCAGCGGCACGCCGATGGCGCCCGCCGCGAAAACGACCTGCGCGCCCTTGACGGCGCTCGCGCGGGCGGCGTTGTCCTTGGCTTCGATGGCGACAGGCGTGAAGCCGAAGCGCTCAGAAATAGCCTTGGCGGCGGCGTCGGCGCGTGACTTGTCGCGCGAGGTGATGGCCACTTCGGCGCCCTCGATGTTCAGCATGGCGGCGGCGCGCATGCCGACCGGCCCCGTGCCGGCGAGAACGACGGCCTTCTTGCCCTTGAGATTGCCGGCCTTGGCGAGGAGAGCGACGCCGGCGGCGGCGGTGGTGTTCGAGCCGTTGGAGTCGAGCATGGCCGAGACGCGGAAGCTCGAGAAGAAGCGCTTTTTCACCGCCTTGAACACAGCCTCGCCCGCGGTCATCGAACCGCCGCCGACGAAGATCGCCGTGTACTGCTTCTCCTTGGGGCCGCGCGTATAAATGCAGCCGTCGACCAGCGCGCCCACATTCTCCGGCGTCACGCCGCCATAGCCGATGATGTGGTCGGCGCCGCCGTCATAGCCGACGACCGTATCGAACACGCTGGCGACGGGGTCGGTGTCGAAAAGGAATAAAAGCTTCTTAGTCATTTGCGTTCCTTAGAGAACTTGGACGTCATTGCGAGCGGAGCGAAGCAATCCAGACCGTGGTGGCGGCCCGTCGATTGCTTCGTCGCTGCGCTCCTCGCAATGACGACGGAGCATTCGCCCGCCTTCTTACGCCGTCACCACATTGCGCGGCTCGCCCGCGACAAAGGCGTCGATGTTGTCGATCAGCTGATCCGCCAGCACCTGCATGGCTTCCTTCGAAGCCCAGGCCACATGGGGCGTGATGATCAGATTGGGGATCGTCGGATCGAACAGGACGTTGCCGTTCTTCGGCGGCTCGACGGTCAGCACGTCCAGGCCCGCGCCGGCGATCACGCCCTTGCGCAAAGCATCAGCCAGCGCCTCTTCGTCGATGATGCCGCCGCGCGCCGTATTGATGATGCAGGCAGTCTTCTTCATCGAGGCGAGTTCTGCCGCGCCGATCATGTTCTTGGTTTGCGGCGTCAACGGAATGTTCAGTGTGACAACATCGGCCTCGCGCAGAATGGTCGCGACGTCGACCTTGCCCGGAACGTCGGTGACGTCGTTGATCAGAACCTTCATGCCGAGCGCCTTGGCGCGGGTCTCCACCTGCTTGCCGAGCGCGCCGTAGCCGATGATGCCGAGCGTCGAGCCGGCGATGTCATAGATCGGATAGTCGAAGTAGCAGAATTGATTGGCGTAGCCCCAGCGACCGCGGCGCACGCTGTCGACATAATTCACGAGATTGCGGCGCAGGGCGAAAAGCAGCGCGAAGACGTGCTCGGGGAGCGTGTTGTAGGCGTAGTTGCGGATGTTCGAGACTGTGATGCCATTGGCCGTCGTATAGGCCTTGTCGATAACGTCCGTGCCCGTCGCGGCGACGGCGATGAGCTTGAGATTGGGAAGCTGCTTCAGGGTCGCTTCGCGCAGCGGCACCTTATTGGTGATGATGATGTCGCAATCCTTGGCGCGCTCGACGATCAGGTCCGGCGCGGTCTGCGCATATTCCACGTATTCGTGCGGGAAATTCGGTTTGCGCACATTGGCGTCGAGCGTTTCGCGATCGAGAAAGACGATTTTGTGCGACATGAAGTTCCCCCAGTCATCCTATCCTTGCGAGAAGCGCTCTCCCTCTCGGGAGAGACCCTCTCCCCGCGAGCGGGGAGAGGGAGTGTCGAATTACATCTTGAGGAGCGGGTTGGCGCGGTAGACCGCCTGAGCCGCCGCGACGCCCGAGCCGGGGGTCACGTTGATGCCGTTGTCGAGCATCGCCATTTCCGCGCCCGCGATGGCGCCGAGCAGCATCAGCTCGTTGAGGTCGCCGAGATGGCCGATGCGGAACACCTTGCCGGCGACTTCGGAGAGGCCGGCGCCGAGCGCGAGGTTATAGCGCTTGTAGGCGGTCTCGATGACCTTGGCGGCGTTGTAGCCTTCCG
>JAMBEQ010000235.1 GCA_024506175.1 Methylocystis sp. | reverse complement strand
GTCGCCGGATCTGTGGGACTGGCGCCCGTTCGAGGCGCTGCGCCGACAGCTCGACCGTTTCTTCGACGAGGCACCCTTGCAGAAACGTTCCGGGGATCTCGAGCCCTTCGAACGCTTCATGGGCTGGCAGGGAACGCCCCCCGTCGATTTCGTCGAGCGTGACAATGAATATGAAGTGACGGCCGAGCTCCCCGGACTCGATCAGAAGGATGTCGAGGTAAAGGTCGCCAACAACGCGCTCGTCATCAGCGGCGAGAAGAAGATGGAGCGGGAGGAGAAGGGCGAAGGGATGTTCTTCTCGGAGCGTCGCTACGGCTCATTCAAGCGCAGCCTCCGGCTTCCCGAAAACGTTGACGTCGACAAGATCGCAGCCAGCTTCGAAAAAGGCGTGCTGAAGGTCACGCTGCCGAAATCGGTTCAGGCGAAGACGGAAGAAAAGAAGATCGACATCGCTGTTAAATAGCGCGCCGCCGATCTTGAAAGACATCGCAGCGCGCGACGTTCACCGCGCGCTGCAGTCCGCGTACCTACGCGGTCTCGTCTGACTTCCCGCCTAGCGCGGCCTGAGCCGCCGCTAGCCGCGCGATCGGCACGCGGAAGGGGGAGCAGGACACGTAGTCGATGCCGATCTTCTCGAAGAAGGCGAGGGAGGCGGGATCGCCGCCGTGCTCGCCGCAGACGCCGAGCGTAATGTCCGGACGCGCGGCGCGCGCCCGCTGGCAGCCGAGCGCGACGAGCTCGCCCACGCCTTCCTGGTCAATCGAGACGAAAGGATCGTGCGGCAAGAGCCCTTTCTCGATATAGGCGCCGAGAAAGGAGCCGGAATCATCGCGCGAAATGCCGAGCGTCGTTTGCGTCAGGTCGTTCGTGCCGAATGAGAAGAAATCGGCCGAGGGCGCGATTTCGCCGGCCCGGAGCGCGGCGCGCGGCAGCTCGATCATCGTGCCGATGTGGTATTTCGGGCGAATGCCCGTCTCGTCCTCGACGAGCCTCGCCATGGCGTCGACGCGCGCCTGCACGAGATCGAGCTCGGCGCGGGCGAAGACGAGCGGCGCCATGATTTCGAGCTGCGCGGGCTCGCCGGTGGAGAGAGACGCCTCGATCGCCGCCTCGAAAATGGCGCGGGCCTGCATGTCCACGATCTCAGGGAAGACCACTGCTAGACGCACGCCGCGAAAGCCCAGCATGGGGTTGAATTCCGAAAGCTGCAAAGCGCGGCGCCTGAGCTTCACCGGATCGGCGCCCATGGCGCGCGCCACAGCCGCGAGCTCGCTCTCCGTATGCGGCAGGAACTCGTGAAGCGGCGGATCGAGCAGGCGGATCGTGACGGGCAAGCCGGCCATGATCTCGAAGAGATGCTTGAAGTCCTCGCGCTGGATCGGCAGCAGCTTGGCGAGCGCCGCCTTGCGCCCTTCGGCGTCGTCGGCGAGGATCATCTCGCGGACCGCGACGATGCGTTCGCCCTCGAAGAACATATGCTCGGTGCGCGCAAGGCCGATGCCCTCCGCGCCGAAGCGGCGCGCCGCGCGCGCGTCCGAGGGCGTCTCGGCGTTGGCGCGCACCTTTAGGCGGCGCACCTTGTCGGCCCAGCCCATGAGCACGGCGAATTCGCCCGTGAGCTCGGGCCGCTGCATCTTCACCTCGCCGGCGATGACATGGCCGGCTGAGCCGTCGATCGTCAGCTTGTCGCCCTTGGCGAAGCGCTCGCCGGCGACAGTGAAACATTGCTCGTCGTAGTCGATGCGGAGGGCGCCCGCGCCCGTCACGCAGGGCTTGCCCATGCCGCGTGCGACGACGGCGGCGTGCGAGGTCATGCCGCCGCGCGCCGTCAGGATGCCCTCGGCGGCGTGCATGCCATGAATATCCTCAGGGCTCGTCTCCGTGCGCACCAAAATGACTTTGCGCCCAGAAGCTGCGAGCGCCGCCGCCTCTTCCGGACTGAAAACGATCTCGCCGAAAGCGGCGCCGGGCGAGGCGGGCAGCCCCGTCACTAGGACGTCCCGCCGCGCGGCAGGGTCGATCGTCGGATGCAACAGTTGATCGAATGAGGTCGGTTCGACCCGCAGCAGCGCTTGTTCCCGCGTGAGCAGCCCCTCATTCGCCATATCGACGGCGAGCTTGAGGGCGGCGCGCGCCGTACGCTTGCCTGAGCGCGTTTGCAGCATCCACAAGTTGCCGCGCTCTATGGTGAATTCCATGTCCTGCATGTCGCGGTAGTGGCGTTCGAGACGATCCGCGACCTTCGCAAATTCTGCGAAGACCTTGGGCATGGTCGCCTCGAGGGAGATTTTCTCGCCGGGCGAGGCGCGGCTTGCGACTTCGGTGAGCGGCTGCGGCGTGCGCAGGCCGGCGACGACATCCTCTCCCTGCGAGTTCAGAAGATACTCGCCGTAAAGCTCCTTCACGCCTGTGGAAGGATTGCGCGTAAAGGCGACGCCGGTCGCGGAGTTGGAGTCCATATTGCCGAAAACCATCGCCTGCACATTGACGGCGGTGCCCCAGCTCTCGGGGATATTGTGCAGATGGCGGTAGATGATCGCGCGATGGTTCATCCAGGAGGAAAAGACCGCCTTGATCGCGCCCCACAGCTGCTCGCGCGGATCCTGAGGAAAGGCGATCCCGGCGTTGGCCTCCACGATCGCCTTGAACTGCTGGACGACGATGCGCCAGTGATCGTCGGAGAGCTGCGTATCGAGCGCGAGGCCCCGCGAATCTTTGAACTCCTCCAGCGCCTCTTCGAAAATATGGTGCTCGACGCCGAGCACGACCGATGAATACATCTCGACGAAGCGGCGATAGCAGTCCCAGGCGAAGCGAGCGTCGCTGGAGTAGGCGGCGAGCGCCTCGACCGTCTCGTCGTTGAGGCCCAGGTTGAGCACCGTATCCATCATGCCGGGCATGGAGGCGCGCGCGCCGGAGCGGACGGAGACGAGCAGCGGCCATTTCGGATCGTCGAAGGCATGGCCGGCGACGCGGCCCATCTCCTCCATCGCCGCCTCGACCTGGGGCCCAAGATCGGCGGGGAGAGTGCGGCCGTTCGCGTAAAAGTAAGCGCAGACTTCGGTGGTGATGGTGAAGCCCGGCGGAACGGGAAGCCCCAGCGCCGCCATCTCCGCGAGATTGGCGCCCTTGCCGCCCAAAAGCTCTCGCATGGCTGCCGATCCCTCAGACCGGCCGGCGCTGAAACTATAGACCCACTTCGCCATCTTCCTGTCTTCCCGCCACGCCCGCGTCAGCTTTGCGGGCGCACCATAGCAGATAGGCCTCCAGAATTGTCGCGGCGAGGTCTGATTTTTCGGCCCGCGCTGGGCGGAAGCCGCGATGGCGCGCGCGGGCTAACCTAGCTATCCTCTGTAAGGAGGCCTCATGACCGACGAAGAAGCCCCGCGCCCCCGTCCCGCTTACGAAATCGGCCAGCCGCTCGACTTGTTGTCGGTCGCTGAGATCGAGGCGCGGATCGCCACGTTGGAGGAAGAAATCGAGCGCCTCGACGCGGCGGCGCAGTCGAAACGCGCGGCGACCGCCGCCGCTGAGGCGTTTTTCAAGAAATAGCGCGTTGAGACGGCGGCTGGGCGCCTTCGCCCGCAACGCAGCCAAGCGTTCTCCAGCGCTTCCAGCATATCCCTAGCCAGTTGCGTTTCAGCCGGGCTCGCTACGTCGGCGCGGAGCGCGACAAGCGCCTTTCCCCGCTGGACTTTCCCATGCCCTTACGCACATTTTCCCTTATGCGACAGGCAACGAGAGTCCTCAAGATCGAGACGGGCGGGCGCGGCTTCTATGAATTCACGCCAGCGCTTGTCGATTTCGTGCGCGGCCTGAGTCTGGCCGAGGGCTTGCTGACGGTCTTTTGCCGCCACACTTCCGCATCGCTCCTTATTCAGGAGAACGCCGATCCGACCGTCCAGCGCGATCTCGAGGCGGTCTTGGCGCGGCTCGCCCCCGAGGGGGCGAATTATGCGCACGATACCGAAGGCCCGGACGACATGCCCGCGCATATACGCGCGGCGCTGACCCAGACTCACCTCTCGATTCCGATTATCGGCGGCGCGCTGGCGCTGGGGACGTGGCAGGGCGCCTATCTGGTCGAACATCGGCGACGGCCGCATTGGCGCGAGATCGCGCTTCATGCGATCGGCGAATAGGGGCGGACCTACTCTGGCCGCGCCTCTCTGACAGGCGCGCGCATCATCCTCGGCAGCACAAGGTGGGGCAGCACGCCCTCGCGAATCACCGCCCGGCGCAAGGGGCCAAGCGCCGCCACCGCGATGAAGCTCGCGCCGCGGAAGAGATCGACGGGCAGATAGGGGATGATGAGCGAGCGGTTCAGGACGTCCACGCCATGGGTGCGGAAGCCGATGTCTGCCCGGCGGTGGCGGTCGTAGCGCGACAACGCGCGGGAGATTTCCCGCTCGTTGCGCAGATCGACGCTGGCCAGGCAGTCTTCGAGATCGGCGACGTCACGCAGGCTAAGGTTCAGGCCCTGGGCGCCGATCGGCGGGAAGATGTGGCAGGTCTCGCCGACGAGCGCCATGCGCCCTTTCGCGTGCGCCGACACCTGCATGCCGCCCATGCGGAACTGGCCGATGTCGCTCTCGATCGTCATCGCGCCAAATTCGGACTTGGCGTAATCCTCAATTTCATATTCCAGCTCCTCGCGCGGCTTGGCGAGGCGACGCCGCGCGTCGGCGACGCTCATCAGCCAGACCAGGCTGGAGCGGTGGGGGGCGCCCTCGCGACCGGGGAGCGGCACAAGGGTAAAGGGCCCCGAGCGGGTGTGCCATTCCGTCGAAATGTTATCGTGCGGAAATTCGTGCCGCAGCATCATGGTCAGCGCGACCTGCGGATAGGTCCATTCCTTCACGTCTATCCCGGCGACCGCTCGGGCGCGGGAGTTGCGCCCATCCGCCGCAACGATGAAATCCGCCTCGACCCGCCGCCCGTCGGCGAGGAGCGCCGCTGCGGAGGCGCCGGTTATTTCATAATCGGCGATGTCCGCTTCGATGAATTCGATCTCCGGATGCGCCCGCACCAGGTCGAGCAGCACGCCGACCAGCTCGTCGTTGGAGATGTTGACGCCAAGCGCCGGCAAATCGACCTCGCTCGCGCGCAGAGCGAGCTCCGGCACCGGGAAAAGCTGATCGGTGTCGTCGATCATGCGGATGCCCGCGATCGGGCAGGCGAGCGCCTTCACCCGCTCCAGCGCGCCGAGCGCATGGAGAAAGCGGATGGAGGCCTCGAAGAGCGCGACCGTGCGGCCGGGTAGGGGCGGCGGCGTGCGCCCGACGAGCGCCGTCTTCAGCCCCGAACGCGCGAAGGCGAGAGCCGCGGCGAGCCCGGTGGATCCGGCCCCCGCCACGAGAATGTCGCTTCTGGTTGTCTTGCTTGTTGGCGCGCAAGGCTGGGTCATGGCTCACAAACTCCTAAGTCTCGGCGTTACCTATAACGGGCGAAACGCAGGAGGGCGAGACTGCTAACCGCCGCAGGCGGGGGCTTTGAGGTTTACGCGTTTGGGCGATAAATGGCGGGCAAGCGGGAGCGGCTTGCTTGGCTTCGCGCCTTTTTGATTGCGGCAGGAGGAGGTTTCGATGGTCAAGGCGATCCGCGTGCACCGGCCGGGCGGTCCCGATGCGCTGCAGCTGGAGGAGATCGAGCTGCCAGCCCCGGGCCCCGGAGAGGTGCAGATTCGCCACCGCGCCATCGGGGTCAACTACATTGATATTTATCGCCGCACCGGCGCCTATCCGGCAGAATTTCCCTTCGTTCCTGGGCATGAGGGGGCCGGGGAGATCGTCGCCGTGGGCGAGGGGGTTAAGGACTTTGAGGTTGGCGACCGCGTCGCTTACGTCGGGGGACTCGGCGGCTATAGCGAGGCGCGCAATATCGCCGCCGATTCTGTGATCCACCTGCCAAAATCCGTGAGTTACGCGCAGGGCGCCGTGATGATGCTCAAGGGCCTTACGGCGCAATACCTCTTGCGCCGGACCTTCCGCGTGAAGAAGGGGCATCGCGTGCTCGTTCACGCGGGGGCAGGCGGGGTCGGCCAGCTCCTTTGCCAGTGGGCGAGCGCGTTGGACGCCAAGGTCGTCGCCACCGTGGGCTCGCCCGAGAAGGCCGAGATCGCGCGCAAGGCCGGGGCGCAGGATGTGATTCTCTATCGGGCGGAAAAGTTCGACGAGCGCGTCAAGGAAATCACCAAGGGTCGGCTCTGCGACGTCGTCTATGACGGCGTCGGCCGCGCGACTTTCCCGGCCTCGCTCGACTGCCTCGCCCCTTTCGGCATGTTCGTGAGCTTTGGCTCGGCTTCCGGTCCCATCGAAAGCTTCGATATCGGCCTACTGGCTCAAAAGGGCTCTCTCTACGCGACGCGCCCTTCGCTTTTCACCCATATCGCCAAGCGCCGGGATTACGAGGACATGGTCGAGGACATGCTTCACGCCATAAAGCGCGAGCATGTCACCATCGACCCGCCCCAAGCCTTCCCTCTGGCGGAAGCAGCCAAAGTCCACGCCGCTCTCGAATCACGTCAGACCGTAGGATCCATGGTTTTGACCCCCTGATTCCGGCCGCGGTTAGCGTCGTTCCGTGACAAGCGCATTACAATTCACGCGTGTGTTGCCATTTAGCCACGCCGCCAGCGCTGCTGCGAATTCGAGACCATAGCTTACTGAAAAATCGTGAATCTCTTAAGGGCCCCTTTCGGATTCGGGGCGAAAGCCGCTCGGTCTTCCGCCGCCGAAACGCGGTTTTGGGCGGCGAAGTTGACGCCCGGGTTGAAAATCGCACAAGCTTTTTTCTCCGAATCCATTATTCTAGGAGCGTTCCGGCTTTGAGGTTCCTCCCGCCTCTCGGTGAGCCCGAACCGCCTTCAAGACCCGGCCTAGACGCCGGGTTTTTTTCGCCGTGAGCCTGGGCGCGTTCCGCTTTCATGTTGCAATCGGGGAGAAAGAGTCCCATCCTCAGGGTGCGGCCGGACGAGGTCGCGAAGCATGAGGGTTGCAACGCTGTTGACAAGTGTTCATCCGGGAGTGGAGACCCGCTCCCAGCCGAAGATCGGCGCCGGTGCGCCGCTTGGCGGCTCGGTCGTGCAAAATATCCTCGCAGCGCTGGATGAGACGAAAGCCGAGGATATCATTTCCATTGATCTGCGCGGTAAGACCGCCCTCGCCGATGAGATGATCATCGCGACAGGCCGCTCCACCGTGCATGTCGGCGCCATCGCCGATAAGGCGGTCAGGGCCCTGAAGGAGGCGGGCGTTGCGGCCCGCGTCGAGGGGCTGCCCCAGTGCGATTGGGTGCTGATCGACGCCGGCGACGTCATCGTCCATGTCTTCCGTCCCGAGGTGCGCCAGTTCTACAACCTCGAGAAAATGTGGGGCGGCGACAGGCCGGTGGAGATGCGGCTGGTCTGACGCATCATCCCCAAAAGTGCGCAGCGGTTTTGGGGCAAGATGATGCGAAAGAGCGCATCATCCCCAAAATTGTGCAGGGGTTTTGGGGCAAAGATGATGCGAAAGAGCGCATCATCCCCAAAAGTGCGCAGCGGTTTTGGGGCAAAGATGATGCGAGAAGGATAGCAGTCGCGTGCGGCTGGGCGTTATCTGCATTGGCCGGTTGAAAGCCGGGCCCGAGCGGGAGCTTTATGCGCGCTATGCTGAGCGGATCGCCGCGCTGCGTCGCATTGGCCTCGAAGGGCTCGATTTAAGGGAAATCGACGAGAGCAAGGCCAAGACTCCGGTCGAGCGCATGGCGCGCGAGGGCGAGGAAATGCTCGCGCCGCTGCCGGCCGATTCGGCGCTCGTCGTCTTCGACGAGCGCGGAAAGGCGGCTGATAGCGCCGCTTTTACCGCTTTTATCGGTCGAGAACGCGACGCCGGCCGCAAGACCATGTGGTTTGCAATCGGCGGCTCCGAGGGGCTCGACCCAAGGGTGCGCGCGCGGGCGACGGCGGTCTTCTCCTTCGGCGCGATGACCTTGCCGCATCAGCTCGTGCGGATACTCGCGGCCGAGCAGATTTACCGGGCGATGACGATCCTATCGGGCCATCCGTATCACCGGGCGTAAGGCTTGACCCGGTAGATAGCAGCAGCGCGAAGAGCAAGCCTACACCCGCCGCTCCTGCAATACATTCTGAAGCCGCCCCATCGCCTCCTCCACCATATGGAAATCGCCGCGCAGGGCTTTCAGCCCGTAGCGCTCCCGGTCAATCTCCTGCTGGGTGCGGAAGCCGAGGCGCCGCAGCAGCGGCAGTGGCGGACACCAGCCCTGGGTAGCGTGCTGGAGAAGGAAGCCGGCGACCAAAACGGGGAGCGCGAGCCAGCGGCGATCGACGGCGATCCCGAGAGCGAGACCCGCAAGACCCAGCGTCGAGGCGTTGGCTTCGAGCACACGCTCGACATCCCATTCCCGCTCGAGTTCGCCGAGGCGCTCCTCGATCCCGTCGGGATGCAAGGCCGCGTGGACGAGCCGCTCGGTCATCGCTTCATGGATCATGCGGTTGGCGGCATCGCTCGTATGGGCTTGGACGCGGTCGACGGCGGCGTTGGCGCTGGCCATGGCTGGGACCTCTCTCTCGCCAAGCGCGAACTGGCGAGCCGCTGCGAAGTTCCCAAGGATGCGCCGACGAATTTCGCTTTGCGAGGAGCCTACGGCTGCGCCTCCACATGAGGGCGAGGGAATTGCGCGTTGCGCACCGGGTCTTTACCGTCCGGCCGTCCTGCGCTATGCCTCGCCCGTAACGAGCCCTTCGCGTTACCGCGCGGGGCTTTTTCCGTTTTTGAAGCTGCGAAGACAAGATCATGGCGAATGTGGCGGTGGTCGGCGCCCAGTGGGGCGACGAGGGCAAGGGCAAGATCGTCGACTGGCTGTCGCTGGAGGCGGATGTCGTCGTGCGCTTCCAGGGCGGCCACAACGCCGGCCATACGCTCGTCATCGACAGCACGACCTATAAGCTCGCCTTGCTGCCCTCCGGCATTGTGCGGCCCGGCAAGCTCTCGGCCATCGGCAATGGCGTGGTCGTCGATCCGCATTTCCTTGTTGGCGAGATCGAACGGCTGCGGGAGCAGGGAGTCGAGATCACGCCCGATAATTTCAAGGTCGCCGAAAACGCCCCGCTCATTCTCTCGCTGCACCGCGAGCTCGATGCCCATCGCGAGGAGGCGGCGGGCGGCGGCGCCAAGATCGGCACGACCAAGCGCGGCATAGGTCCCGCCTACGAAGACAA
>JAMBEQ010000234.1 GCA_024506175.1 Methylocystis sp. | reverse complement strand
TGATCGCGTCGTTCCCCTGCACCAGGCCGGCCGGCTCGAAGCGGGTGAAGGTGAAGGCCTCCACGTATTCTTCCAGCGGCACGCCATATTGCAGGCCGAGCGAGATGGCGATGGCGAAATTGTTCATCAAGCTGCGGAAGGCCGCGCCTTCCTTGTGCATGTCGATGAAGATTTCGCCGATGCGGCCGTCCGCATATTCGCCCGTACGCAGATAGACCTTGTGGCCGCCGACGGCGGCCTTCTGCGTATAGCCCTTGCGGCGATCGGGCAGCTTCTCGCGCTCGCGCACCACCTGATGAATGACGCGCTCGACGATGCGCTCGGCGACATCCGCGGCGCGCGCCGGCATGTTCTGCGCGACAAGCTCCTCGACCCTGTCTTCTTCCTCGTCCTCGCCCTGGATGAGCTGCGCCGACAAGGGCTGCGAGCGCTTGGAGCCGTCGCGATACAGCGCATTGGCTTTGAGGCCGAGACGCCAGGACAACAGGTAGGCTTTCTCGCAATCTTCGATCGCCGCGTCATTGGGCATGTTGATGGTCTTGGAGATCGCGCCCGAGATGAAGGGCTGCGCCGCCGCCATCATGCGAATATGCGAATCGACCGAAAGATAGCGCTTGCCCGTGCGGCCGCAGGGACTGGCGCAATCGAAGACGGCGTAATGCTCTCCTTTGAGGAAAGGCGAGCCCTCTAACGTCATGGCGCCGCAGGCGTGAATATTCGCCGCCTCGATCTCCTGTTTGGAGAAGCCGAGATGCGTCAGCAGATCGAAGTTCTTGTCGTCTAGCTGCTCGGGGCTGACCTTCAACACGCCGGTCAGGAAGTCGGGCCCCAGCGTCCATTTGTTGAAGACGAATTTGATGTCGAAGGCTGAGGGGAGGGCGGCCTCGACCGCCGCAATCTTCTCGTCCGTGAAACCTCTCGCGCGGAGCGACGCCGTGTTGATCGCCGGCGCATTGGCGAGCGAGGCGTGGCCGACCGCATAGGCCGCGATCTCGGCGATCTCGCTCTCGCGATAGCCGAGCGCGCGCAGTCCCTCCGGCACGGCGCGGTTGACGATCTTGAGATAGCCGCCGCCAGCGAGCTTCTTGAACTTCACCAGCGCGAAATCGGGCTCGATTCCGGTCGTGTCGCAGTCCATCACAAGGCCGATCGTGCCCGTGGGCGCGACGACGCTCACTTGCGCATTGCGATAGCCATAGAGCTCGCCCTGCGCCAGGGCCTTGTCCCAGGCGAGCGCCGCATGTTCGGCAAGCCGCGAGTCAGGGCAGGCGGCGACGTCGAGCGGCACCGGATTGATGGAAAGGCCCTCATAGCCCGCGCGCTCGCCATGCGCCGCGCGGCGATGGTTGCGGATCACGCGCAGCATGGCCTCGCGGTTTTCCATGAAGCGCACGAAGGGGCCGCGCTGCTTCGCCATTTCGGCGGAGGTCGCGTAGCAGACGCCCGTCATGATGGCCGAAAGCGCGCCCGTGATGGCGCGGCCGGCCTCGCTGTCATAAGCCACTCCGGACGACATCAAGAGGCCGCCGATATTGGCGAAGCCAAGACCCAGCGTGCGATATTCGTAAGAGAGCTGCGCGATCTCCCTGGAGGGGAACTGCGCCATCAGCACGGAGATTTCGAGCACGATGGTCCACAGGCGCACAGCGTGCTCGTAGGATTCCACATCGATGCGCTTGGTCTGCGGATCACGGAACTGCAGCAGGTTCAGCGAGGCGAGGTTACAAGCCGTGTCGTCGAGGAACATATATTCCGAGCACGGATTGGAGGCCCGAATTTCGCCGCCCGCGGGGCAGGTGTGCCACTCGTTGATCGTCGTGTGGAACTGGATGCCCGGATCGGCCGATGCCCATGCGGCGTAGCCGATCTTCTCCCAAAGGTCGCGGGCTGGAAGCGTCTTAGCGACCTTACCATCGAGGCGCTTGATGAGATTCCACTCGCCGTCGCTCTCGACCGCCTGCAGGAACTCATTCGTCACCCGCACGGAATTATTGGAGTTCTGGCCGGAGACGGTGAGATAGGCCTCGCTGTCCCAATCCGTGTCATAGGTGTCGAAGGAAATCTCCTTGTACCCCTGCTTGGCGAATTGGATGACGCGCTTGATATAGGCGTCCGGCACGTCGTTCCTGCGCGCGAGCTTGATCTCGCGCTTCAGAGCCGGGTTCTTTTCGGGGTTGAAGCAATCGTCGCCCGAGCCCTCGCAGTTCACGCAGGCGCGCATGATGGCTTTGAGATGTTTCTTGACGATCTTGGAGCCGGTCACGAGCGAGGCGACCTTCTCCTCCTCCTTCACCTTCCAGCCGACGAAGGCCTCGATGTCCGGATGGTCGATGTCGACCACCACCATCTTGGCTGCGCGGCGCGTGGTGCCGCCCGACTTGATCGCGCCGGCGGCGCGGTCGCCGATCTTGAGGAAGGACATGAGGCCAGAGGAAGAGCCGCCGCCCGAGAGCTTCTCCTTCTCGCCGCGCAGCTTGGAGAAGTTCGTGCCCGTGCCCGAGCCATATTTGAACAGGCGCGCCTCACGCACCCAGAGGTCCATGATGCCGCCGTCGTTGACGAGATCATCCTCGATCGACTGGATGAAGCAGGCGTGCGGCTGCGGATGTTCATAGGCGGACTTGGACTTCACCATCTTGCCGTTGGCGAAGTCGACGTAGAAATGCCCCTGGCTCGGCCCGTCGACGCCATAGGCCCAATGCAGGCCGGTGTTGAACCATTGCGGCGAATTGGGCGCCGCCATCTGCATGGCGAGCATGTAGCGCAGCTCGTCCATGAAGGCCTGGGCGTCCTCTTCCGCATCGAAATAGCCGCCCTTCCAGCCCCAGTAGGCCCAGGCGCCGGCGAG
>JAMBEQ010000233.1 GCA_024506175.1 Methylocystis sp. | reverse complement strand
GGCTTCGCCGCGCTCGTCGTTGTCGGCGACCAGAAGGGCCGCGTGGGCTTCGGCCATGGCAAGGCGCGCGAAGTGCCGGAAGCCATCCGCAAGGCGACGGAAGCGGCCAAGCGCTCGCTCATACGAGTGCCGCTGCGCGAAGGCCGCACCTTGCATCACGACGTCATCGGCCGCCATGGCGCGGCGCGCGTCGTTCTGCGCGCGGCGCCCCCCGGCACCGGCATCATCGCGGGCGGCGCCATGCGCGCCGTGTTCGAGACGCTCGGCGTGCATGACGTCGTCGCGAAGAGCCAGGGTTCGTCGAACCCCTACAATATGATCCGCGCCACCTTCGACGCGCTGGGCCGCGAGGACTCGCCGCGTTCGGTCGCCGCGCGCCGCTCGCTCAAGGTCTCCGCGCTTCAGGCGCGCCGCCAAGGCGTCGACGCCGACGCCGTTGACGCGTAAGGGGAGGATCTGAAATGTCGAATGGCAAGCAGATCACAGTCGAGCAGACGGGCAGCGCGATCGGTCGTCCCGAGCGTCAGCGCAAGACGCTTCTGGGCCTCGGCCTGACCCGCATTGGCCGCAAGCGCCAGCTGGAAGACACCCCGGCCGTGCGTGGCATGATCGCCAAGGTGGCGCATCTCGTCAAAATCGTCGACGAGAAGTGAGGACGCGGCAATGAAACTCAACGAACTCTCGGACAATCCGGGCTCCAGCAAGAACAGGATGCGCGTTGGCCGCGGCATCGGCTCCGGCAAGGGCAAAACCGGCGGACGCGGCGTGAAGGGCCAGAAGGCGCGCACAGGCGTCGCCGTCAAGGGCTTTGAAGGCGGTCAGATGCCGTTGCATCGCCGGCTGCCGAAGCGCGGCTTCCACAACCCGTTCCCGACCGATTACAACGAGGTCAACATCGGCCGCATCCAGCAGGCCGTCAACGCGGGGAAACTCGACGTTTCCGCGCCGGTTACCGTCGAAGCGCTGATCACGGCCGGCTTGGTCGCCAAGCCGCGCGACGGCGTGAAGATCCTCGGCCAGGGCGAGATCAAGGCCAAGCTGGCCTTCGAGGTCGCCGCCGCCTCCAAGGGCGCCATTGCGGCGATCGAGGGCGCGGGCGGGTCGGTGAAGCTCCTTTCGGGCGACGCCGCGACGGCCTAAAGCCATGTTTTTAGGCGGCCGCTCTCGCAAGAGCGGCCGCTTTGCCTTATAGAAGCGTCACCGAACGCCGGGTTGCGGACAAAGCGGGGCTGACCGCCCGCCTCGGCTCACAAAAAAGGCGCCACAAAGAAACGGCGCAGCAAAGGGGAGCTCCTCCATGGCATCGGCAGCTGAACAGCTCGCAGCCAACGTCAATCTCTCCGCCTTCGGCAAGTCCGAGGAACTCAAGCAGCGAATTCTGTTCACGCTTGCGGCGCTGGTCGTCTATCGCCTGGGCACCTATGTGCCGCTGCCGGGCATCGACCCCGAGGCTTTCGCGAAGAGCTTCTTTGGGCAGTCGAAAGGCATGCTGGAGCTGTTCAACATGTTCGCCGGCGGCGCGGTGCAGCGCCGCGCAATCTTCGCCCTCAACATCATGCCGTATATTTCGGCGTCGATTATCATTCAGCTTCTGACCTCGGTTTTCCCGACGCTTGAAACGCTGAAGAAAGAGGGAGAGCAGGGCCGCAAGGTTCTCAACCAGTACACGCGCTATCTCACCGTCGCGCTCGCGACCTTCCAGGCCTACGCCATGGCGATCGGTCTCGAGGGGCAACAGGGCGTCGTCACGGAGCCAGGCATTTTCTTCCGCATCACCACGGTCGTGACGCTCGTGGGCGGCACCATGTTCCTGATGTGGCTCGGCGAGCAGATCACCTCGCGCGGCATTGGCAACGGTTCTTCTCTTATCATCTTCGCGGGCATCGTGGCGGCCTTCCCTTCTGCGATCGTCTCGACCCTCGAGCTCGGCCGTCAGGGCGCCATCTCGACCGGCGTGATCGTCGGCGTGATCGCCATGTCTTTCTTCGTGATCGGCTTCATCGTGTTCATGGAGCGCGCGCAGCGGCGTCTGCTGATCACCTATCCCAAACGCCAGCATGGCAACCGCGTCTATGAAGGCCAGACCTCCTTCCTGCCGCTGAAGCTGAACACGTCCGGCGTCATTCCGCCGATCTTCGCCTCGTCGCTGCTGCTGCTTCCGACGACGGTGGCGAATTTCTACCAGTCGACCGGCTCCGACAGCATTTTCGCGACGATCTCAGCCTACTTCGGCCATGGGCGTCCGCTTTACATGCTGGCCTATGTGGGCCTCATCGTATTCTTCGCCTTCTTCTATACGGCGATCGTGTTCAATCCGACCGAGACGGCCGACAATCTCAAGAAGCATGGCGGCTTCATTCCGGGCATTCGTCCGGGCGAACGCACGGCGAAGTTCATCGATGACGTGCTCATGCGCATCACCGTCCTCGGCGCCGCCTATCTCGCCATCATCTGTCTTTTGCCTGAGGGGCTTATCGCTTACGCGAATTTGCCCTTCTATTTCGGCGGCACCTCTCTGCTCATCGTGGTGAGCGTCACCATGGACACGGTCGCGCAGATCCACGGCCATATGCAGGCCCAGCAATATGAGGGGCTGATCCGCAAGACCAAGCTCAAAGGGCGTCGTAGATGAGACTCGTCCTTCTCGGTCCGCCGGGCGCGGGCAAGGGAACGCAGTCGGCGCGTCTCGTCGAGAAGCTGGGCGTGCCCCAGCTGTCGACCGGGGATATGTTGCGGGCGGCCGTCGCAGCGGGAACGCCGATCGGCTTGAAGGCGAAGGCGCTGATGGACGCCGGCCAGCTTGTCCCCGATGATGTCGTGATCGGGATCATCGACCAGCGGATCGACGAGTCCGACTGCGCCAACGGATTTATCCTCGACGGTTTTCCGCGCACGGTCGCTCAGGCGGAGGCCTTGCGCGAGTTGCTCGACCGAAAGGGCCTGAAGCTCGACGCCGTGCTGGAGCTCGTCGTGGACGAGAACGCTCTCGTGGAGCGCATGCGCAAGCGTGTCGCCGATACGCTCGCCGCCGGCAAGGAAGTGAGAGCCGACGACAATCCGGAAAGCTTCAAGACCCGGCTCGACACCTACCGCGCCCAAACGGCTCCGGTTTCGGCGCATTACGCCGGCCGCGGCGAACTGAAGCGCATCGACGGCATGCTGCCAATCAACGAGGTTACGGCGGCAATCGACAAATTGCTGGGCGCCTGATAGAACATCGCACGAGAAATCAGCAGCGGCCCGGCCCCCCGGGCCGTTTGCTTTTTGCACCCCCAACAACAGAGACGAATGGAAGCAAAATCTTTTTGCGGCCTCGACTTTGGCACGTCCAATTCCACAGTCTCGATCGATGCGGCGTGCGGCATGGAGCTGGCGGCGCTCGAAGGCGAGCTCCGCACCTTGCCAAGCGCCATCTTCTTTGACTTTGCGAATGGGACGCCGGTCTTCGGCCGCGCCGCAATCAAGGCCTATGTCGACGGCGTTGAGGGCCGGCTCATTCGCAGCCTCAAGTCGACGCTCGGCACGGCGTTGATGGACGAGACGACGCGCATCAAGACGAAGACGTACAGCTTCAAAGACATCATCGGCCTCATCATCGACAAACTGAAATCTGCCGTCGACGCCGCCGCAGGCGACGACGTGACGCAGGTCGTGCTCGGTCGTCCCGTCCATTTCGTGGATGACGATCCTGCCGCGGACCGCCGCGCACAAGATGCTTTGGAGGAGATTGCGCGTGCGAGGGGCTTCCGCGAGATCGCCTTTCAATATGAGCCGATCGCCGCCGCCCTCGCCTATGAGCAAAGCGTGCGTGAGGAGCAATATGCGCTGATCGCGGACATTGGCGGCGGCACCTCGGATTTTTCGGTCGTGCGGGTGTCGCCTGAAGCGCGGCTGCGCAGCGAGAGGGCAGGGGACGTCCTCGCCAACAAGGGCGTTCATATCGGCGGCGCAGATATCGACCGGCTATTCAGCTTGAAGTCGGTGATGCCCCACCTCGGCCTCGGGAGCGAGATGCGCCTGCCGTTCGGCGACAAGATCCTGCCCACGCCCAACGGGTTCTTTGTCGATCTCGCGACATGGCACCGGATCAATCTGCTCTACACGCCCAAAGTCTCACGGGAACTCGCGGAGCTCGAGCGCTATTCGCTCTCGCCGGAAAAAATGGCGCGTCTTTCGGAGGTGGTCGAAACCCGTCGCGGCCACTCGATCGCGCTGTCGGTCGAGCACGCAAAGATCGAGCTCTCGAGCTCCTCTGAGACAGCAATCGACCTCAGCGAAGTCGAACGCGGCTTCGCCGTCGAGACCTCCGCAAAGGCCCTGCATGAGGCAATCGCGGATCAGCTTGGCGCGCTTTCGCGAACGCTCTCGGACACGCTGGCCGCTTCAGGTCTCACGAGGGAGCGCATCGACGCCGTGTTCCTCACAGGCGGATCGACGGCGATTCCAGCCGTGCGCGCCGCGGTCACCGCCCAGACGCCGGGCGCCAAGATTGTCGAAGGCGACATGTTCGGCGCCGTCGGGCTCGGCTTGGGGCTGGACGCGCGGCGAAAATTCGGTTCTCATGCGTTCCGTCGCAGCGCTTGAGTCCGGGGGAAGAAAATCTCATTTCCCTTGCCGGTTTTGCTTGACTCGCGCGCGATCGCTGGCTATCGCCTGACTTCCGACGAAAATTCGAGGAAGTTCTCTTCGGAGAGCTTCCGTTTTTGCGTTTCGGACAATCCGAATCACTCGCAAGGGCCGGGCTCCACCGGACGCGGGTTCATCCGGCGCCGCCGCGAGGCGGTCGCCCGAAATGGAGAAGATCGTGGCTCGTATTGCAGGCGTCAACATCCCGACCAACAAGCGCGTCGTCATCGCGCTTCAGTATATTCACGGCATCGGCCCAAAGAAGGCCGAGGAAATCTGCGAGAAGGTGAGCATCCCGGCCGAGCGCCGCGTGGCTCAGCTCACCGACGCGGAGGTCCTGCAGATCCGCGAGACCATCGACCGCGATTATCTCGTGGAAGGCGATCTGCGCCGCGAAGTCGCGATCAACATCAAGCGCCTGATGGATTTGGGCTGCTACCGTGGCCTGCGTCATCGCCGCCAACTCCCGGTTCGCGGCCAGCGCACCCACACCAACGCCCGCACCCGCAAGGGCAAGGCGAAGCCGATCGCCGGCAAGAAGAAGTAATTCCATCAGTCGGCGTTAGGGCGTTGACGGGCTGGCATGCGGCCGTCGATCGCCGATGCCGACTGCCATCCAAGGTGGAGCCGCTGGCGTTACGGCGGCGTCGATATCGAAAGGCAAGAATTCAATGGCTAAGGACACCACCCGCGTTCGCCGCCGCGAGCGCAAGAACATCGTCTCTGGCGTCGCGCACGTCAATTCGACGTTCAACAACACGATGATCACCATCACCGACGCTCAGGGCAACACTGTTTCCTGGTCGTCGGCAGGCTCGATGGGCTTCAAGGGCTCGCGCAAATCGACCCCCTACGCCGCGCAGATGGCCGCCGAGGATGCCGCCCGCAAGGCTGGCGAGCATGGCGTTCGTACGCTTGAAGTCGAGGTTTCCGGCCCCGGCTCGGGGCGTGAATCCGCGTTGCGCGCGCTTCAGGCGGCGGGCTTCACCGTCACCTCGATCCGTGACGTGACCCCGATCCCGCACAATGGTTGCCGGCCGCGTAAGCGCCGTCGCGTCTGACGCGACGGCAATCAGGAAGCCCGCTTTCAATCGAGCATATTTCGCGCGCGGCCCCGGCTCCTCCCCGCCGGGCCGCGTTCAGGAGCTTCAAGGAAAGGCGCCCCAGTGAGCATCCAGAAGAACTGGCAGGAACTCATCAAGCCGAACAAGCTCGAGGTGACCCCCGGCGACGATCCGCGCCGTGCGGCGACGGCCGTGGCCGAGCCGCTCGAGCGGGGCTTCGGCGTGACGCTCGGCAATGCGCTGCGCCGCATTCTTCTCTCGTCGCTGCAGGGCGCGGCGATCACTTCGATCCATATCGACGGCGTCCTGCACGAATTCTCTTCGATTCCCGGCGTCCGTGAGGACGTTACTGATATTGTGCTCAATATCAAGGACATCGCCGTCAAATATCACGGCGAGGGCGTCAAGCGCCTCACCTTGAAGAAGACGGGCCCGGGCGTCGTGCTCGCCGGCGACATTCAGACGACGGGCGACGTTTCGGTTCTCAATCCGGACCTCGTGATCTGCACGCTGGACGAAGGCGCGGAAATCCGCATCGAATTCACGGTTTCGACCGGCAAGGGCTATGTCCCGGCCGACCGCAACCGCGCCGAAGATGCGCCCATCGGCCTCATTCCGGTCGACAGCCTCTATTCTCCGGTCAAGAAGGTCAGCTACCGCGTCGAGAACACCCGCGAGGGCCAGGTGCTCGACTATGACAAGCTGACGCTGACGATCGAGACCAATGGCGCGATCACGCCCGAGGATGCGCTCGCCTTCTCCGCGCGCATTCTCCAGGATCAGCTCAACGTCTTCGTCAATTTCGAGGAGCCGCGCCGCGAAGAGGCCGCCCCGTCGATCCCGCAGCTCGCCTTCAATCCGGCGCTGCTCAAGAAGGTCGACGAGCTGGAGCTCTCGGTGCGTTCGGCGAATTGCCTGAAGAACGACAACATCGTCTACATCGGCGACCTCATCCAGAAGTCGGAAGCGGAAATGCTCCGCACGCCGAACTTCGGCCGCAAGTCCTTGAACGAGATCAAGGAAGTCCTGGCGCAGATGGGTCTGCATCTGGGCATGGAAGTGCCCGGCTGGCCGCCGGAGAATATCGACGATCTCGCGAAGAGGTTCGAGGAGCATTATTGACGGCAGTCGGGCTCCGACAGGCCGGCATTCGGTTTCCCGACTGCCGACCTGGCGGCTGCCTATGCCGATAATCGACGGCCGTTCCTTGGCACGGCGGCCGCATAACCAACGGAGCGCCATATGTATCACGGTCACAAGAAGCGCCGGTTCGGCCGCACCCACGAGCACCGCAAGGCCATGTTCGCGAACATGGCGCAGGCGCTCATCAAGCATGAGCAGATTGTCACGACCCTGCCCAAGGCGAAGGATCTTCGCCCGGTCGTCGAGAAGCTCGTGACGCTCGGCAAGCGCGGCGATCTCCACGCCCGCCGTCAGGCGATCGCCCAGATCAAGGACGTCAAGCTCGTCGGCAAGCTCTTCGACGTGCTCGGGCCACGCTACAAGGAGCGCAACGGCGGCTACACCCGCGTGCTGAAGGCGGGCTTCCGCTATGGCGACAATGCGCCGTTGGCGGTGATCGAATTTGTCGACCGCGACGTCGATGCGCGTGGCCAGGACTCAGGCCCCGTTCCGGGCGTGGAAGAGACGGCTTAAGGCTATGAAGGCGGTCGGCGCAGAAACGGGTTTTGTTTCCGGCGGCCCAAAACTTTTGCTGAGACTCGAAGGGGCGGCGCTGATGGCGACCGCCCTTTTCTATTACGCGCAGGCTGGCGGCGACGGGGGACGTTTTGCGCTGCTGTTTCTGGTCCCGGACCTTTCGCTTTTCGCTTATCTTGCCGGGCCGGGCCTGGGCGCGATCGTGTACAACGCCGCGCATACGACGATCGGCCCGCTTGCGTACGGCGCTTTGGGCGCCGCGACGGGGCAGCATTTGCTTATGCAGATCGCAGCGATCCACCTGGCTCACATCGGCTTCGATCGGCTGCTGGGATTCGGGCTCAAATACGGCGTGAGCTTTTCGGCGACGCATCTTGGGGCCGTTGGCCGGGCCGCCTCTCGGACCGCGCGCGTTCAGGCTCGCCTCTAGCGCGCTTTCCGCTCGCATGGCGTCATGCCAGCGAGAAGCGGGGGTCCTCGCCGCCGCCGGAATTCATGCTTATATTCCGGCCCGTTCGATTCTCTCCCTGGAGCGACTGATGCGCCTGGATTTGCGCCACCTCGTTTTTGGAGTCCTCGCCTGCGCGGCGGGTGTCGGCGC
>JAMBEQ010000232.1 GCA_024506175.1 Methylocystis sp. | reverse complement strand
ATGGAATATTGCGTGAACTCGTCGCAGTAGGGGAGGAGCTCCGGTTCGATGTGCGTCGCCGGGTCGAAACCGGGAACTTGCGCCGCGATCTTGATGCGCCCAGGATAGGGGCGCGCGAGCTTCAGCGCCCGGATGCACGAAACGCCGTCGCGCGCGGCCGCCCACAAGGCCGCCGCGCCGACGCCCGCCGCCGAAACGGCGCCCATGCCAGTGATGACGACCTTGCGGCGGCTAGGCTGTTCCGTCGTCATTATCGTCTGATCTCCTTAGCTAATCGCGGCGGCGCGAGCCGATTCGCGCCTGTGCCTATCTGCGTGGCCTAGAAATAGGCTTCGCGCAACCTTGGCTGGCCGTTGGACTATAGAGAGGCGCGGTCGCACTGTGAAATGCGGCGGCGAGTCGCGACGCTCAACCGCCTAATTTCGGCTCTCGCGGGGGCGCGTTCATTACGCTGCGCCGCAGGCGCAGCAAAGATCGGAAGATCGCCACGCAAAAGGCGAGCGTGACTGTGGCTAGGGCCACGAGCGCGCCATAGGAGAGGCCGAGGCGTTCGGCGACGCCGGGCTCAGGGCGGCGCGCACGAGCTTGATCGCTGGGAGCTTGAACGGCGCCAGCAGAGACGCCCTCGAGCGCTTTACGCTCCAGCCCCAGAAACGCCACCGGCGTCGAGCCCTCCGTCGCGAGCCTCGTCGTCTGCTCCAGCTCGGAACGCGAGAGCCACGAGATGTTTTCCGGCGACGCGGTCTTCATCAACTTGATGATCTCGTCGGCTGGCAGCTGCATCTCAGCAAGATAGCGGCGAACTCGCACGTAATCGGCGGCATGCGCGTTATGGCGGTTAATGTGCCGCTTGAGGTCTCGCTCGCCGACAACCCGGGTTTCTTTGGAAACCACGCGACCATTCTTCGTCCAGTAGTGCGTCTGAAAGTATTTTATGTGCTGGTCGGCGTCCTGCTCCGGAACAAGCATTTCGTGAAGTCCCACGCGCACGCCCGGCGCAACCGCCCGCCGCTTGCCCGCTGCGAGAAGAAACGTGCAGGCCGAGGCGCAGAACGCGCTTTTGAGGGTCGGGCGGGCGTAATCGACGATTGCCCGGGCGCCGTTCCCGTCTCCGGCCGAGCCTGCCGGGATCCCAGCGCCAGGAGGGTTCGGATCAGCGGCGAGAGCCTCGGTGCGGGCGATAACGACGTCGAACCCCTTTGCGCGCGCCAGCCGGCCGATCTCCATCGCCGCGTCGACGTCGCCCCCGCCAGAGCTGATAAGAATCGGCGGTCGTCGCGTTCCGAGGCCAGCGAGCAGATCACGAAATTGGCCAGGCGTGCTCTTGTCGAACATGCCTTCGAAAGAAATCCACTCGGCGCAATTAGGGAGGCAATCAAGCGAACCGCTGTGCGCCATGAAGATTTTCATGGCCGGTGGCGCCGGGGGGTGGCGATTTGGAAGCGAAAGCGCGGTCTCGGGCATGAAAAAGACATGGAGAAGCAGAAGGCCAGTTGAAAAACGACGCATCGCAAAAGTTCACCGTCTGAGCTTGAAACGGGTCCATACAATCATGCAGGCGGTAACGCCGCAAGCCGCCCGCTGTTCTCCTCACCGAAACTTGCCTCTCCCCCGGCCGTCGCCTATAAGCTCTCGCTTGGCGCCTGCGTTTCCGACACCCCTGGAGGCGAGCGGCGCTTTTTCTTTTTCTGAAAGGACACCGAAATGGCCGAGATGAAAACGCTCGCGGCCACGGTGCGCAGCGGGACCGGCAAGGGGGCCGCCCGCAGCGTTCGCCGTGAGGGTCGCATTCCAGCAGTAGTCTATGGCGGCGGCGAAGCGCCCCTGCCGATCTCGCTCGACAAGAAGGTCACAACCCAGCTGATCTTCGCGGGCCACTTCCTCACGACGATCTTCGAGCTCGAAATCGACGGCAAGAAGGAGCGCGCCATTCCGCGCGACTACCAGCTCGACGTCGTGCATGACTTCCCTGTCCACGTGGATTTCCTGCGCCTGAAGCCCGGCTCGCGGCTCAAGGTGAACGTCCCGGTCCACTTCACCAACCACGAGGCTTCGCCTGGCCTCAAACGCGGCGGCGCGCTCAACATCGTCTACCACTCGGTGGAGATGTACGTGCCGGCCGACAACATTCCGGAAGCCATCACGGCCGATCTGACGGGCATGGAGTTCAACGACTCGCTGCACATCTCGCAGATTCCCTTGCCCGAGGGCTGCAAGCCGACCAATCCGGACAAGAACTTCACCGTGGCCAGCCTTGCTCCGCCGGCAGGCGGCGGCGAGGAAGCGTCGCCGGCCGCGGCGGCCGCGCCCGCCAAGGGCAAAAAGTAAGCATCTGGCGGCCAATCCCTCCGTTAATCGGAGGGATTGGCATCCCCCGCCCGATTGCCTTGAAGAATAAGCCATGCTCCTCTTCGTCGGCCTCGGCAATCCCGGCCGCCAATACGCGAAAAACCGCCATAACGTCGGCTTCATGGCGATCGAAGCCATTGCGAAGCGTCACGGCTTCGCTACAGCGCGCGCGCGTTTCCAGGGCCTTGTCAGCGAAGGCAATATCGCCGGCGAGAAAGTCCTGCTGCTCGAGCCCCAAACCTATATGAACGAGAGCGGCCGCTCGGTTGGCGAGGCCGCACGCTTCCATAAAATTCCCTTAAGCGACATCGTCGTTTTCCATGACGAACTCGACCTCGCGCCGGCCAAGTGCCGCATCAAGGTCGGCGGCGGCGTTGCGGGGCACAACGGCCTGCGCTCCATCACCGCGCATGTTGGCAACGATTACAAGCGCGTGCGGTTGGGCATTGGCCATCCCGGCGACAAGGCGCTCGTGCACGGCTATGTGCTCAACGACTTCGCCAAGAGCGAGGAGGCTTGGGTCGAGGCGCTTTGCCAGGCCATCGCCGACAACGCCGCGCTGCTGGTGAAGGGCGACGACAACGGCCTGCAAAACAAGCTGCATCTCGCAATGGAGGCCAAGGGCTTCGGCGCCGTGAAACGGGTCGGCGAAAAATGACGGTCCGGCTCGCTGCGCTGCTTGCGATTCTTATCGCCCCGGTCGCCTTCGCCGAAACGCCTTCGGCGCAGCCGGGCACAGCCGCGGCGTCCCACGCCGCGCAAAGACCCGTGCCCGTATTTGGCGAGGACCACCCCGAATGCGCCGAATGGAGCGACGGCTGCATCGTCTGCACGCGCGAGGGCTGCTCTTTGCCGGGCATCGCCTGCGTGCCTGCAGACCCCGCCTGCCGCAAGGCGAAGTAGCGGCAGCCGCGCCGCCTTTGATAAACAGGAGCTGAACGCCGTACTCAGCGCCGGTTCAGCCGCCCTGAACGAAACTCCAACCCATCGAGACGCGGTCTCGATCATCACCAGGAGTTTCAAGCGATGATCCGCACTTTTCTTCTCGCCGCCGCTCTCTTCGCCGCCGCCCCGGCCTTCGCCGAAACGCCGGTGACGAAGGCCACGACGCCGGCCCCCGCAGGGACCCCGGTTCCGTCCGCCAAAATGGCTCCCGAAGCCCAGCGCCTGGACCTCAATACGGCGAGCGTCCAGCAGCTCTCTGAAGTCAAGGGCTTCAACAGGACGATCGCCGAAGCCATCGTGAAGGCGCGTCCCTTTAAAAATGCCGACGAGCTGACGGCGAGGAAGATCGTCGCCGGAGACGTCCTCGCTCATGTGAAAGACCAGCTGATCGTCCGCTGAGCCAGACAGAGAGGGAGCGCCCGCACCGTCCGAAGGGCGAAAAGTAAAAAAGCCGGCGGTCTCCCGCCGGCTTCACGATTCCGAGCTTGTCGACTCTTACGCCGTGGTCGCGCCCAGCGTTCCGATCTCCACCTTCACGCCCGGCCCCTGAGTCGAGCTGATGGCGACGCGCTGGATATAGGTGCCCTTGGCGCCTTGCGGCTTGGCCTTGGCGACCGCGTCGACGAAGGCCTTGATGTTCTCGACGAGCTTGCCCTCATCGAAAGAGGCCTTGCCCACCGTGCCCTGAACGATGCCAGCCTTCTCGACGCGGAACTCCACCGCGCCGCCCTTGGAGGCCTTCACCGCCCCGGCGACGTCCATGGTCACCGTGCCGACCTTCGGGTTCGGCATCATGCCGCGCGGGCCGAGCACCTTACCGAGACGGCCGACGAGCGGCATCATGTCCGGGGTGGCGATGCAGCGATCGAAGTCGATCTGACCGCCTTGCACCGTCGTCACCAGATCCTCCGCGCCCACCACATCGGCGCCGGCGGCCTTGGCCTCATCCGCCTTGGCGCCGCGCGCGAAGACGGCGACGCGCAAAACGCGGCCCGTGCCATTCGGCAGATTGACCACGCCGCGGACCATCTGGTCGGCATGCTTGGGGTCGACGCCGAGATTCATGGCGATCTCGACCGACTCGTCGAACTTCGCCGTGGCGCGGCTGCGCACGAGCTTCACAGCCTCGTCGACCGCGTAGAGCTTGGTGCGCTCGATGCCCTCGCGGGCCTTGGCGATGCGTTTTCCGATATGCGCCATGATCTTACTCCACCACCTCGAGGCCCATCGCTCGGGCGGAGCCGGCGATCATCGACATCGCGGATTCGATCGACGCGCAGTTGAGATCGACGATCTTCTTCTCTGCGATCTCGCGAATCTGCGCTTGCGTCACCTTGCCGACGACGTTACGGCCAGGAGTCTTCGAGCCCGAGGCCGGCTTCTTGCCGATCTTGAGGCCAACGG
Source organism: Methylocystis sp. (assembly GCA_024506175.1). Lineage (GTDB taxonomy): Bacteria > Pseudomonadota > Alphaproteobacteria > Rhizobiales > Beijerinckiaceae > Methylocystis. Next base: position 6,961 of record JAMBEQ010000232.1, on the reverse strand, counting down.
CCTTCTTCAGGAAGAAGGAGACCGGCGGCTGCTTCATCTCGAAGGTGAAGGAGCGATCCTGATAGGCGGTGATGATGACGGGGATCGGCGTCCCCTTCTCCATCTGCGCCGTTTTGGCGTTGAACGCCTTGCAGAATTCCATGATGTTCAGGCCGCGCTGACCGAGCGCGGGACCAATCGGCGGCGAGGGGTTCGCCGCGCCGGCCGGCACCTGCAGCTTTATGTAGCCGGCAATCTTCTTTGCCATTTGCTTTCTCCAACGAATGACGACGCCGCGCGCGAAAGCGCGCGGGCCATCGGTTGCAGTCCGTGGTCCGATCCGTTCTTCCCGATGGCGTCGGGGCGGATCCGCCACGTGGATTTTCGTTTCCTGTCAGCGGAACGAAAAAAGCCCTCGGAGGGAGGGCCGGGTTTCTTTAGCGGATTTCGACGCGGATGCAACAAATTTCGGGGGCGAACGGGCGATAGGGCGAAAAAGCTGCCGTCTGCTCAGTCGTCAAGGCGTTGCGCGAGCCAGATCGTGTGGCGATCACAGGTTTCGTCCTCGATCGCTTGGGCGGCGACGCCGAACCCATTCTCGCCGAGCAAAGCACAATATTCATCGGCGTCCAAACTCGCATGATAGAGCGGTTCGCCCTCGAGTGTCCCCATTGCGACGCCGTGTTTTGGACCGGTCGTGAACATCAAGGCGGCGCGAGGCGACGCATGGGCTCGAAAAATGGGAAACATCCGTCGCTGATTCTCCTGAGACAAATGAAAGAAACTGTCCCATGCGAGAAGACCGTCGAATATCGCGCCGATTGAAAGCGACCGCATATCGGCCACCCGCCAGGTATGACGGGGAAGCCTGTCTTTACACAGCGCGATCATTTCAGGCGAGGAGTCGACGCCTGTCACCGCGCAGCCTCGTCTGGCCAAATAGCTGGCGATCGGCTCGCCGGAACCGCAGCCTATATCGAGGATCGCGGCGGGGCTCGGCAACAAGTTTACAAAGCGGTCGAGCCACGTCGCCTCCATCGGTTCTCCCGGCCCGCGGGCGCGTTTCTTCGCCGAAGCGTGGGCCCGGCGCCGATACAGTCCGATGATTTGTTCCGAATGGTCGATCATGGGGGCATCGCCCTCAGCAGCGCGCCGTGGCCCCGGCAATCTGATCGCTCAGGCGCTTTTCCTGCGCCTATCCGTCGTCATTCGAGACGCGCCCTGCGGGCGCTCCTCGGATGAAGGAGGGGAAAACAGGTCTTCGCCCGATTTCCCGCCAAGCCGCTCAGACCTTCTCGACCTGTCCGAATTCCAGCTCGACAGGCGTCGGGCGGCCGAAGATCGAGACCGCCACCTTGAGGCGCGAGCGGGCTTCGTCCACTTCCTCGACGAGGCCGTTGAAGGAGGCGAAAGGCCCGTCCGCGACGCGCACGGTCTCGCCGACCTCGAAGCTGATGGTCGGCTTGGGGCGCTCGACGCCCTCGGCGACCTGGCCCTTGATGCGCATCGCCTCGTCTTCGGAGATGGGCATGGGCTTGTTGTCGGCGCCGAGAAACCCCGTGACCTTCGGCGTGTTCTTGATGAGCGAGAAGACAGGGTCTGTCAGATTGCACTTCACCAGCACATAGCCGGGGAAGAATTTGCGCTCGGTGGAAACTTTCCGTCCGCGCCGCACCTCGACGACCTGCTCGGTCGGAACGAGGATTTCCTCGAACGCCTCGGTCAGGCCCCGTTGCGCGGCGCCCTCGCGGATTGCCTCCGCGACCTTCTTCTCGAAGTTGGAATAGGCGTGGACGATATACCAGCGCATGGCCATGGGACGCGCTCAGCTCCTATGAAAATTATTGGCCGACCTGCAGCAGCAGGCCGACGCCGAAGCGCAAGGCGGAGTCGACGACGACGAAGAAAAGGCTCGCGAACAGCACCATGAGGATCACGAGGCCGGTCGTGATCATGGTCTCGCGGCGTGTGGGCCAGGTGACCTTGTTCGCCTCGGCGCGAACTTCCTGCAGGAACGTAAACGGGTTGACCATTCGCTTGCCCGGTTTGGTTTTGGCGCCGCAAAAGCGACTCGCGCCGTAAAACAGTCGCGGCGCGGGACCTTCCGGCCACGCGCCACGTTAACGGGCCTTATAGCGGGTTGGACGCCGCTCGCCAAGTGGGAATATGGCTTGCGAGGCTTGGGCGACCTTTCGTAAACTTGACGGGACGACTCCTTCTCCCGCAAGCGGGAGAACGTGGCCCGGCGAAAGCCGGGTCGGATGAGGGCGGAGGGCGCGGCTTCAAGGGCATGAAGTTTCGTCGGCAAGCTCCCGTCGGCCCCTACATCGCAGACTTTGCCTGCCTGGAAGCCCGACTTATCGTAGAACTTGATGGGCGGCCTCATGAGGAGCCTGAGCGGCGAGCCCGTGATGGCCTGCGAGATGAATGGTTCGGAGCGCGGGGCTGGCGGGTGTTGCGGCTGGACAACGAGCGCGTGATCGGCGGAGCCGCTCTATCTGACCTTTCCTTGGCGCTGGGCCAGCCCTCATCCGACCCTCGCTAACGCGAGGGCCACCTTCTCCCGCAAGCGGGAGAAGGAGTCTCCAAATTCGTGATTCGCCTTCCGTTCTCCTATATGCTTCCTAGCGGGAATCAAAAGGAGCAAAGGGTTGACGGATTTCGACGATTATGCGCCACAAGCCGGCGGGCTCGCCGCCCGCGCGGCCGCGGCGGCGCAACGTCCGCGTTATCTCGAGGGGCTCAACCCCGAGCAGCGCGCCGCGGTCGAAACGCTCGACGGCCCGGTGCTCGTCCTCGCCGGCGCCGGCACCGGCAAGACCCGCGCGCTCACCACGCGCATCGCCCATATCCTGGCGCTGGGCCAGGCGCGCGCCTATGAGATCCTTGCCGTCACCTTCACCAACAAGGCCGCGCGCGAAATGCGCGAGCGCGTCGAGATGCTGGTCGGCGAAGGCGCGCAGGCCATGCAATGGCTCGGCACCTTCCACGCCATCAGCGCCAAAATCCTGCGCCGCCACGCCGAGCTCGTCGGGCTGAAGCCCAATTTCACCATTCTCGACACCGACGATCAGATCCGCCTGCTCAAGCAGGTGCTGCAGGCAGAAAATATCGACGACAAGCGCTGGCCGGCCCGCGCGCTCGCTATGCGCATCGACGGCTGGAAGAACCGCGGCCTCCTGCCAGCGCAGGTTTCGGCGGGCGAGGCCGAAAGTTTCGCCAATGGCAAAGGGGCCGCGCTTTACGCGCTCTATCAGGAGCGCCTCAAGATTCTCAACGCCGTCGACTTCGGCGATCTGTTGCTCGAGACCTTGCGGCTCTTTCGCGAGAACCCCGACGTGCTCGCCGATTATCAGAAGCGCTTCAAATATATTCTCGTCGACGAATATCAGGACACCAACACCGCGCAGTATCTCTGGCTGCGGCTGATCTCTCAGGGGCGTCGCAACGTCTGCTGCGTCGGCGACGACGATCAGAGCGTCTATGGCTGGCGCGGCGCGGAAGTCGAGAACATCCTGCGTTTCGAGCAGGATTTCCCCGGCGCCAAGATCGTTCGGCTCGAGCGCAATTACCGCTCGACCGGGCATATTCTCGCCGCGGCCTCGCATCTCATCGCTCACAACGAGGGGCGCCTCGGCAAGACGCTCTTCACCGATGGCGAGGAAGGCGAGAAGCCGACGCTCACCGGCGTCTGGGACAGTCAGGAGGAAGCCCGCGTCATCGGCGAGGACATCGAGCAATTGCAGCGCAAGGGCCACTCGCTCGAAGAGATCGCCATTCTCGTGCGCGCCTCCTTCCAGATGCGCGAGTTTGAAGAGCGCTTTGTCGAGATCGGCCTGCCCTACCGCATCATCGGCGGCCCGCGCTTCTATGAGCGCGCCGAAATTCGCGACGCGCTCGCTTATCTGCGCTGCGTCGCGCAGCCTTCCGACGATCTCGCCTTTGAGCGGATCATCAATACGCCGAAGCGCGGCTTGGGCGACGCGACGGTGCAATTGCTGCATGAATATGGACGGCGCGCGAGCATTCCGCTGATGCAGGCGGCGCGCCTTCTTGTCGAGACGGAGGAGCTCAAACCAAAGCCGCGCGGCGCGCTGAAGAACCTCGTCGCCGATTTCGACCGCTGGCGCGCGCTGATCGACGCCAAGCCTCAGCACGAGCTCGCCGAAACGGTGCTGGACGAATCCGGCTATACGCAGATGTGGCGAGACGACAAGACGCCCGAAGCGGCCGGCCGCCTCGAAAACCTGAAAGAGCTCGTGCGCGCGATGGAGGAGTTTCCTGACCTCGCCGCCTTCCTGGAGCATGTCTCGCTCGTCATGGAGGCCGAAGAAGGCAAGGAGCAGGAGCGCGTTTCCGTGATGACGCTCCACGCCGCGAAGGGCCTCGAATTCGAGACCGTCTATTTGCCGGGCTGGGAGGAGGGGCTCTTCCCGCATCAGCGCTCGCTCGACGAGCAGGGTCGCGCGGGACTCGAGGAGGAGCGCCGCCTCGCCTATGTGGGCCTCACGCGCGCCAAGCGCCGGGCGAAAATCTTTTTTGCGAGCAACCGCCGCATTCGCGGATTATGGCAGCCGACCGTCCCTTCGCGCTTCGTCGATAATCTGCCCTCGGCCCATGTGGAAGTTGTGGAGGCGCCGAGCGCGTCACAATATGGCGGCTATGCTGTTTCGCGCTTCGCCAATCTCGATGTCTATGGCTCGGATTATTCGACGCCCGGCTGGAAGCGCGCGCAGGCCGCCCGCAACGAGCCGAAGCGCGAATCGCGGCCTTCGCGCGCGAAACAGCCGCTCACCATCGAAGGCGAAGTTGTCGCCCGTTCGTCGACCCATGCGCGATACGGCGCCGGCTCGCGGGTGTTCCATTTGAAGTTCGGACCTGGGACAGTCGCGGCGGTTGATGGGAATAAATGCACGGTGGACTTCGACAAGGCCGGGCGGAAGATGGTGTTGGAGAGTTTTCTGCAGGCAGGGTAGTGATCAAAGGCGCCGCTCATACCGAGATCTGCGATCCCTCTGATCTCGCTGTAGCGCCGCAAAGCATTATGCTGCAGGCCAGACAATCGCCGCGCCATGCGACCGCTTCCCACATAAGGACGCAAACTCATGCAAATCAGGGAATTCGGCGTCGAGCGCTGGATGTATCTCTACGAGGACAAGTGCGCGCTGAACCTCGCGGAAACCTGCGTCGAATCCCTGACGGTCGGTGAGTTGCTGAGGATCGCGGGCAAGGAAGACACATTCCTCGACGAAATTCTCCCAATGAAGCTCACATACGGCGTGATCGACGGCACGGAGCGTCTGCGCAGTAATGTTGCGTCGCTCTACGAGAAGCAGCGCGCGGCAAATGTGCTCATCACACATGGCGCGATCAGCGCAAATGCGCTCGTCTATGAAACGCTGATCGAGCCGGGCGATCACGTGATCTCGGTGCTGCCGACCTATCAGCAGCATTACTCCATTCCTGAGAGTTATGGCGCTAGGGTCGACATTTTGCGCTTGCGCGAAGAAAACGCATTTCTTCCCGACCTCGATGAACTCGAGCAAATGGTTACGCCGGCCACGCGCATGATCGTCATCAACAATCCGAACAACCCGACAGGGTCGTTGATGGACCGCGCTTTGCTCGAGCAGATTGTCCAGATTGCGCGTTCGTGCGGCGCTTATGTCTTGTGCGACGAGGTCTACCGCGGCTCCGACCAGCACGGCAGCGGCTTTACCGCGTCGCTCGCGGACCTCTACGAGAAGGGCATCAGCACGGGCAGCATGTCGAAGACATGGTCGCTTGCCGGCTTGCGTGTGGGTTGGATCGTCGCGCCTGCCGAGGTGGTGCATCGCGTGCAGATCCATCGCGATTACAACACCATCAGCGTCGGCATGCTGAACGATCTGCTCGCGTCGATTGCGCTCGAAAGTCGCAACGCGATTCTCGCGCGCAATCACGCGATTCTGCGCACGAACCTCGCTCTGCTCGATGCGTGGATCGCCGACGAGCCGCGTCTTTCCTATGTCAAGCCGAAGTCGGGCACGACCGCCTGGGTGCGACTCGATACTGGGATGAAGTCCTGGGATTTCTGCGTCGCGGTGCTTGAGAACACGGGGGTGATGTTCGTGCCCGGCAGCGCGATGGATAGCGAAGGGTATGCGCGGATTGGCTATGCGAACAACCGTGACGTACTCGTGGCAGGTCTCGCAAAGGCGTCGGACTTTCTGAGCCGCATGAAGGGATAGAATGCCGGCTGGGCTGCCAACGCCGATGCCGTGAAAGTGGGACGCGGGTAAAAAAAGGCCCGGCGCGGAGCCGGGCAAGTTAGGAGGATAGGAAGAGTGGTGCTAGACGCGGATTTCAAACCGCGAGGCTTTTCGCCCGGATGGGGTGGAATTCGTCGCAAAGTGACAAAAACGTGGCTTGCGCCCTGCGCGCTGCGGCAATTTCGTCCTTGATCTGCAGTTTTTTGCGCTTGATCGCTGCAAGCTCCAGGTCGTTCCAAGGGGAGCGATTTCGCTCCTGGCTCAGCTCTTTCTTCAATTGCTCATGCTGCCGTTCAAGCGCGACGAGATAGCCTTCCTGCGACATCCCAGACCTCACTGGTATTGCTGCGACCGGAGAAGGGTGATGACCGGCGTCCCTGGATTGGCGTTTTCCAGCCAGAAGGAGAGGGACCAAGGTCTCAACGGGTCTAAGTAAAATCACTGACTTGACGAGCTGTCAACCAGCCAAACTTGGCCTTCACGCATTGATTTTACGTCTAAAAAGGACGCCGCGTCGTGCGCGCTGGTCAGGCTTTCTGGAAGCCAGGTAGCCATCTGAACCGGTGGCTACGCCAGTGAATTGCAAGCGGCGCCGAGCCTGTTCCGGACCGCCACGCATGAGCCAGCGAGGGGAGTCCTCAGAGGACTCAACCGTTGGGTTTTATCCGCCAGCAAGGCGGAGAGCAGCCTCCGTGTCTCTGCTAGAGCGGGAGCCGGCTGCCTGCGGCGGC
>JAMBEQ010000231.1 GCA_024506175.1 Methylocystis sp. | reverse complement strand
CGGCTCGAACGGGGGACCCCCAGATCCACAATCTGGTGCTCTAACCAACTGAGCTATGGCGGCCCGAAGCGGCGCGAACCTATTCGCTCGCGGCCGCGAATGCAAGCGTTCCTGCAATCTTCTCGCTAGCCCTTGCCGCGTCGCGCCAGCGCCCTTTCGCCGAGGCGGATGAGCGCCGCGCGCAACGGCTCGTCGGCGACCTCCTCGACGACGACGGCGGCGCGCGCGCGCGCCGCAGGGTCGGCGGCGATCCGGGGCGCGTTCTTTTGCCCGGACCGCGCGAGCGCCTGCTGGCGCAGGATCACTTTGGAGACGCAGCGCCAGCCGAGATGGGCGTTGATCCGATCGATGATCGTCGGCGCCAGATGCTGAACCTCGAGGCCGAAGCCCGGCTCGACGCGCAAGATGAGCGTCGCGGGCTCCTGAGGCTTGTCGGGAGAGGGCTTGCGGGCGCGGGCCGGCCATTGCAGGCGCTCGGGGGCGCAGATGTCACAGATGCGCGCGCCGACGATCTCGCGCCATTGCATGAGAAGCGAGGCCTCGCCGAAACCCTTCTTGGCGACGAGCGGATCAAGCTTCTCGAGCACATATTCAGCAAGCGGGCGGGCGAAGACGCCTTTCTTGCGCGGCGCGACGCTCATGCGGCCTCTCTCCCTTGCTTCGACGCGGCAGCGGCGCCAATGGCTTTTTGCGATGATAAAGTCTTCCGCCAAGGGGGGAAAGCGGCCCCGGGACACGACGCCTGCTAGAGCGCTCCTCGCTTGGTACGACGCCAACCGGCGCGAGCTGCCCTGGCGCGCGCCGCCGGGGCGGCGGGCGGACCCCTACGCCGTCTGGCTTTCGGAAATCATGCTGCAGCAGACCACTGTCGCGACGGTGAAGGGCTATTTCGAGACTTTTCTCGCGCGCTGGCCGACGGTCGAGGCCTTGGCTGAGGCCCCGCTCGACGATGTGCTCGCCGCCTGGGCCGGCCTCGGCTACTACGCCCGCGCCCGTAACCTCCATTCCTGCGCGGGGAAGGTCGCCGGCGAGCACGGCGGGCGCTTTCCGGCGAGTGAAACCGAGCTTTTGGCGCTGCCGGGCGTCGGTCCGTACACGGCGGCGGCTATCGCGGCGATCGCTTTCGACGCTCCCTGCGCCGCCGTCGACGGCAATGTAGAGCGAGTTATGACGCGGCTTTATGCGATCGAGACGCCCCCGCGACGGACGAAAGCGCTCATCAGGGAGAGCGCCGAGGCGCTTGTCCCCGGGGCGCGCGCGGGCGATTTCGCCCAGGCGCTGATGGATCTCGGCGCCACGGTCTGCACGCCGCGCAGGCCTCTTTGCGCATTCTGCCCATGGGCCGGACATTGCGCCGCCTTCCGGGCCGGCGCGCCTCAGGCCTATCCGGTCAAGGAAAAGAAGCTGGAGAAGCCCAGGCGGCGCGGCGCCATCTTCATTCTGACGCGGGGGGAGGAGATCCTGATCACGCGGCGCCCGCAGAAGGGGCTCTTCGGCGGCATGAACGTCTTCCCTTCGACACCTTTTACGAGGGACGTTCCCTCCGAGGAATGCCTCGATTTCGCCCCCTGCCCGGCCGAGTGGCGCGCACTTGCCGAGCCGGTTTCCCACGTATTCACACACTTCGCCCTGCAGGCTACTATTTTTATGGCCCGGCCGAAGGGCGCGCCGGCGTTGGGCTCCGATTGCCGCTGGGCGGCGCGGCGCAATCTAGGTAAGGAAGGCTTGCCCACGCTCATGCGCAAGGCCGCTGCGGCGGCTGGGCTTCTTGAGGATCAGCAGGGGCGCGACGCATGGCGCGGGCGAAGATCAAGGTCGAGATGACGGAGGGCGCGATCCGCGTTCATCAGGACGGGCGCACGCTCACGATCCACACCGAGGCGCCCGACGCCCAATCAGGCGAAGAAACGGATTTCGTTGTGCGGCTCGACGAGATCGAGACCTGGGACGCGCCAAACCACGACAAGGAAATCGACATCGACGATCTCCAGCGGATCTTGGACGCGGTGGAGAAGGAGCTCGCCAAGCACGGGCTGACGGTGGATTTCGACTGATCGGAGCGGCCCAGTCCTCCTTGCGGATCTGTCGGGGATGGCCTCGTCACTGCCCCGCCCAACCCAGCGACCGCTCGACCGCCTTCTCCCATGAGGCGACCAGCCGCGCCCGTTCGTGCGCCGTCATCGCCGGCTCGAAGCGGCGCGCCGCGCGCCAATGGGCGGCGATGTCCTCGACGCTTGCGAAGAAGCCGACGGCGAGGCCCGCCGCATAGGCCGCGCCGAGCGAGGTCGTTTCCAAATGGCGGGGGCGCACCACAGGCGCGTCGAGAATATCGGCCTGGAACTGCATGAGAAGATCATTCGCCGCCATGCCGCCATCGACCTTCAGCTCGCCGATCGCGGCGCCGGAATCGGCGACCATGGCGGCGAGAACCTCGCGCGTCTGATAGGCCGCGGCCTCCAGCGCAGCGCGGGCGATATGGCCTTTGTTCGAGAAGCGCGTGAGCCCCGCGATGATCCCCCGCGCGTCGCCCCGCCAGCGGGGCGCGTAAAGGCCCGAGAAGGCGGGCACGAAGTAAACGTCGCCATTGTCGGGAACGGTCCTCGCCAGCGTCTCGACATCGCGGCTTCTCTCAATGATCCCGAGATTATCGCGCAGCCATTGCACCAGAGCCCCGGCGATGGCGACGGAGCCTTCGAGCGCGTAGACGGGCTTCGCGTCGCCGAGCTTATAGGCGAGCGTCGTCAGGAGACCCGCGGTCGAGACATGTGGCGTCTCGCCCGTGTTCATCAGTAAGAAGCAGCCAGTGCCGTAGGTGTTCTTCGCGTCGCCGGGCTTCAGGCAGGCCTGGCCCAGCAGCGCGGCATGCTGATCGCCGAGCGCGCCGGCGAGCGGAACGCCGGCGAGCGCGCCGATGCACTGGCCATAGACTTCACTCGACGAGTGAACGTCCGGCAAGCAGGCGCGGGGAATATCGAAAATCGCAAGCAGCTCCTCGTCCCATTGCAGCGTCGCAAGGTTCATGAGCTGCGTGCGCGCGGCGTTCGTCGCATCCGTGACATGGCGCCCGCCCGTCAGGCTCCAGATCAGCCAGCTGTCCATCGTGCCGAAGAGCGCCTCGCCACGCTCGGCCTTCGCGCGCGCGCCCGGGACATTCTCCAAAAGCCAGACGAGCTTTGCGGCCGAAAAATAGGTCGCGAGCGGCAGACCGGTTTTCCGCTGCACGAGGTCGCCGACGCCTTGCGCCGAGAAGCGGTCGACGAGCGGCTGCGTGCGGGCGTCCATCCATACCAGCGCATTTTGCAGCGGCGCGCCGGTCGCGCGGTCCCACAGCAGGCTCGTCTCCCGTTGATTGGTGACGCCGATCGCGGCGAGGCGCTCTTTTGAAATCCCTGCTTTTTGCAGGGCGCCGTCGACCACGGCGCGCGTGTTGGTGAGAATCTCCGCCGCGTCGTGCTCCACCCAACCTGGGCGCGGATAGATTTGCGCGTGCTCGCGCTGGTCGAAGGCGCGAATTTCGCCCGCCTGGTCAATAACGGTGAAGCGCGTGCTGGTCGTGCCCTGGTCGATCGCGCCAACGAACTGCGACATTCTCGAGTTTCCCAAACTATTTCGGACGAGCGCTTCACTCCGAGTTCAAGGGTCGCGCGCGATCCTGTCCCTGTCATCTGGGCAGACGCCCGTTCGTCTCCAGGAGAATGCGCCATGAAATCCGTCACGGTCAAAACAATCGCCGTGCTGGCCTCGACGACGGTTTTAGCTCAGCCCTGCGGGGGCGCCCCCACCCCATTTAGGGACCGCGCCCTTGGGGCAGCTGGGCGCCCGCGTGGTGATCGGGCCGAACGAAGCGCGGCGCTCGTTGACGTCACTGCTTTTTTTGGGGGCAGCTGTTGCCGAGCGTGGAAGAGTTCCAAATTTCAGGATGCCGGCACGCCGATTGCGATTCTGCAGCGTGCAACCGGCGCAATGATCGAAAACCGACAAGGGCTGGTTGCAAAACCGGTGAAATTTTGTAACCTACTGATGTAAAAGGTAGTTTGCAATCTTTCCAAACTAGGTGGACCATGATCGTCTGCTCTTGCAACGTCCTCACTGATCGCGATGTGCGCGAAACCCTGAGCGCGCGTGCCGATCGCCCTTCGGTCGCGGCCGTGTTCCGCGGCATGGGCTGCGAGGCGAAATGTGGACGCTGCGTGCGCAGCATCGTCACGATCGTCGACCAGCATGCGGCTGCTAGGCTGGACGAATGCGGCGGAACAAGCGATTGTGATAGCTGCCGCGCCGACGGATTGGCGGCGTGATCATCATGATGGAAGGAATTGCCCATGCGCGGCGACGCGAAAGTTATCGAATATCTTAATCGTGGGCTTCGCGCTGAGCTGACGGCGGTCAACCAATATTGGCTGCACTATCGGATTTTCGACAATTGGGGCTTTTTGGAGCTCGCGAAGAAGTGGCGCGAGGAATCAATCGAGGAAATGCGCCATGCCGATTGGTTCACCAAGCGCATTCTTTTCCTCGAAGGCTTCCCCAACATGCAGGTGCTCGATCCCCTGCGCATCGGCCAAACGGTCGAGGAGATCATCGCCGCCGACCTCTCCACCGAGATGGACGCCCGCAAGATGTATATCGAAGCGGCGGTCTACTGCGACTCGGTGGATGATCGCGTCTCGATGGAGCTTTTCGAAAGAATTATCAAAACCGAGGAAGAGCATATCGACTTCCTCGAGACGCAGCAGGAGCTGATCCGCCAGCTCGGCGTGCAGCTCTACAGCCAGAAGCACATCGGCGAGCTGTCTTCGTCATAAATGAAGAACGGACCGTGAGCCTGAAGGCTGACGGTCCTGAGGCCCCTACTCCATCACCGCCGCTTTCAAGATGCAGACCATGATCGCCTGGGCCTGCGCCTTGCCGCGATTGCGGATGATGTGCGGGCGGTCGCATCGGTAGCGCAGCGTCTCGCCCGCCTTCACCGTCTCCGTGGCGCCGCCGACTTCTACCTCCAGCTCTCCGTCGCGCACGGAGAGACTCTCGACCGAGCCTCGCTGATGCGCGTCCGACTCCAGGACGCCGCCTGGATCGGCGCTGAGCTCATAGACCTGAAGCCATTCCACCGTCTTGATCCAGCCGATGATGGCGAGCCGGCATTTGCCGTCGTCCGACACGAGGATCGGCGTGTCGGCCTTGCTGGTCTTTTCGAGAAAAGGCTCGTCTTCCGTGGTTTGCAGGACGCGCTCGATCGAGACGTCGAGCGCCTGGGCGAGTCGCCAGATGGTCGCGAGCGTCGGGTTTGTCTCGTTGCGCTCAATCTGGCTGATGATCGATTTGGCGACCCCCGACTGCTGGGAAAGTTCGGAAAGCGAGAGATTATAGGCTTTGCGCAACCGTTGGATGGTCGCGCCGAGCTGACCCGAAAGCGCCAACGCCCCCGCTTCGAGAATCTTGTGTTTTTCCTTGCCTTCGACGCCCATCGCGCTCGCGCCGTCCGGCGCCCGCTCCCTGCTAGAGTCGGGCGGGACAATATCCGATTTCGTTCGAAATATCGAACGCTATGGTGGAGAGCGCCGGCAAGAATTGACAGGTCCAGCTCGCATTGCGGGCAGCGAGCTGGAAACTTTGCGTCAGGCGGCGACCTGCGCCGGATAACCCGCTTCGGTGATGGCTCTCGCCAAAGCATCCGGATCTTTCGGGGTCGGCGAGACGTCCACCTTGCCGGTCGCAAGATCGACCTTCACCTCGGCGCCAGGCTCGACAGCCTGCACGGCCTTCGTGACGTGCTTCACACACATGTTGCAGGTCATGTCCTGCACCTTGAACGTCGTCATTGTTCCCTCCTTGTTGTCGGTTACTGAAGACCCCGCCTCGTCATTTCGAGCGGATCGAAGCAATTCAGAGCCACTCTCCTGGGTCGCCTCGCGATCGCCCTCAACGATGATGGGTGGCTTAAACCGGCGCAGGCGCAGGGCGTTGGTCAGCACGAAGACGCTCGAAAGCGCCATGGCCCCGGCGCCGAGCATCGGCGAGAGCTGCAAGCCATTGACCGGATAAAGCGCGCCGGCGGCAACTGGAACGAGAAGCGCGTTATAACCGAAAGCCCAGAAGAGATTCTGCTCGATGTTGCGCATCGTCGCGCGGGAGATGGCGAGCGCCGCCGGCACCTTGGCGAGATCGCCGGACATCAGCACCACGTCGGCGGCCTCGATGGCGATGTCAGTGCCTGTGCCAATCGCGACGCCGGCGTCCGCCGCCGCCAGCGCCGGGGCGTCGTTCACGCCGTCGCCGACGAAGGCGACTTTGTCGGTCTCGCGCAGCCTCTGCAGCGTCGCCACCTTGCCGTCGGGCATGACGCCCGCCACGACCTCGTCGATCCCGAGACGGCGCGCGATGGCGTTCGCCGTGCGCGCGTCGTCGCCGGTGATCATGGCGGTCTTCACGCCGATCGCGTGCAGCGCCTCGATCGCTGGCTTGGTTGAAGGCTTCAGCTCGTCGGCGACGCAGAGGATCGCCCGCACTTTGCCGTCGACGGCGACATAGAAGGGCGTCTTGCCCTCCTCTGAAAGCTCGGCGGATTTTTCTTGGAAAGCCTGCGTCTCGAGCCCGAGCGCCGACATATAGCGTTCGGCGCCGATCACGACTTTTCGCCTTTCGACGCGGCCAGACACGCCCATGCCTGAAACGGACTCGAAACCCGCGACACTCGCAGTGGACAGCCCATGCTCCTTTGCCGCCGCGACGATCGCGGCGCCTACCGGATGTTCGGATTGCGCCTCCACGCTCGCGGCGAGACGCAGCAGCTCGTTTTCTTTTTCACCGGGGGCGGGGACCATATCGGTCAGTCGCGGCTTGCCGAAGGTCAGCGTGCCGGTCTTATCGAAGGCGATCAGCGTCACGCCCTGCAGCGTCTGCAGCGCTTCGCCCTTTCGGAACAGAACGCCGAGCTCCGCCGCCCGTCCCGTGCCCGTCATGATGGCGGCGGGCGTCGCAAGGCCCATGGCGCAGGGGCAGGCGATGATGAGCACGGCGACGGCGCTGACGAGCGCGTAAGTCAGTCGCGGCTCGGGGCCGATCAGCATCCAGACGATGAAGGTCAGCGTTGCGATCGCGAAGATGGCCGGCACGAAAACGGCGGTGACGCGGTCGACCATTGCCTGAATGGGCAGCTTCGCGCCTTGCGCCTTTTCGACCATTTGGATGATGCCGGCAAGCGTCGTGTCCGCGCCCACGCGCGTCGCGCGGAAGGAGAAGGCGCCGGCGCCATTCACGGTCGCGCCCGTGACAGTGGCGCCGATTGTCTTCGCGACTGGAGCAGGCTCGCCGGTCACCATGGATTCATCGACATAGGAAGAACCGGCCGTCACTACGCCATCGGTCGGGATGCGCTCGCCCGGCCGCACCAGCACAGTGTCGCCGACGCGCATCTCGTCTATGTCTACGTCTGCCGTTTGGCCATCACGTTCGACGCGCGCGGTCTTGGGCTGCAGCTTCGCGAGCGCGCGAATCGCCTCCGAGGTGCGGCCCTTGGCGCGCGCTTCGAGGAAGCGGCCGAAAAGGATGAGCGTCACGATGACGACGGCCGCCTCGTAATAGACGTTGATGGCCCCTGGCGGCAGAAGCTGCGGCAGGAAGGTCGCGACGGAGGAATAGAGATAGGCGGCGAGGGTGCCCACCGCGACAAGGGCGTTCATGTCCGGCCGGCCGCGCAGCAGCGCCGGAATCCCTTTGACGTAAAAAACCGCGCCTGGCCCGAAGAGGACGAGCGTTGCGAAAAAGAATGACAAGTAGCGGATCACCTCCTCGCCCATCGCCGCCATCGTCCAATGGTGGAAGGCGGGGATGAGATGGCCGCCCATCTCGACGATAAAGATCGGCGCGCTCAGCGCGGCCGACAGGACGAGATTGAAGCGCAGCTTCGACATCTCTTCCTCGCGCCGCGCGCGCTCGCGGTCCGTTGCGCCGGCGTCAGTCTCGATCGCGCGCGGCTCGTAGCCCGCTTGCGCAACGGCGCGGCGCAGACGCTCGGCGAGGCCGGGGCCCGAGAGGGCGCGCACGCTCGCGCGTTCGGCGGCGAGATTACCGCTCGCCCCCAGCACGCCAGGCACGCCCTTCAACGCCTTTTCGACATGGGCCACGCAGGACGCGCAAGTCATGCCGCCGACGCCGAGCTCGATCGTCTCCACGACGGGCTCGTAGCCGGCGTCCGATACGGCTCTGGCGATAGCAGCCGCCTCGGCGCCCGGCGCCAAGGCGACGTCGGCGCGTTCGGTCGCGAGATTGACGCTCGCAGAGGCGACGCCCGGCGTCGCCGCCAGCGCCTTTTCGACATGCGAGACGCAGGAAGCGCAGGTCATGCCGCGCACGTCGAAATCGAATCGCGTCGTATCGGTCACCTATCCTCCTTTAGCGCGCTACAGCCAGCGGCGCGTGCGCGCCGCATAGGCTCGGTATTCGTCACCGAATTTCGCTAATAAATGCCGCTCCTCCGGCTCTACAGCGAGCTTCTGCAGCCCCAGGGCGAGAAGCGGCGTCGAGAGCGCCACGAAGGGCGAGCCGATGAGCAGCCCAAGGCCGAGAACGACGGCGACATGCGAGATGTAGATCGGATTGCGCGACCAGCGGAAAGGGCCGTCCGTCGCAAGATGGGTCGCGGCGCGGTGCGGCATGATGGTGGTGTTGCGCCGCGCGAAAATGATGGCGCACCAAGCGTCGTTGGCGAGCGCGAGCGCCACGATCGCGCCGCCGAGCAGCTGCGCGCCTGGAAAAGAGACGAGGCCCGCCAAAGCGCCGCCGCTCGCCATATCCAGCGCGCGCCCTGAAAAAATGGCAAGCGCGATGAGAATCGGCGGCCAGGGCGCGCGGGAAGGCGGGGCGTCGGGCAGAGGCATGAGGCGAACTCCGAGCGCCCTTAACATCGCGAGAGGCGCCCGGATTTTCAACCCTCAGCCCAAGCCCCGACGCTGGAGCGCGGGCCTTAGGCCCACGCGGTTTGTTGACAAACCTCCGAGACGGCATTTCTTGACCCCCTGGCGCCCGGCCTTTACCAAACCGGCGAGTTCAAGGGAGCGCGACGTGGCGGAGATGCTCGAGCGTTACAAGGCCGACCTCGAAAGCCTCGCTGCGCGCGACCGGCTGCGGGCGCTGGCGCCCCGCGCCGGCCTCGATTTCGCCTCCAATGACTATCTGGCGCTCGCGGAATCGCGCGAGCTCGCCGAAGCGGCGGCGGCGGCGCTCGCGCGCGGCGTTCCGGTCGGCGCTGGCGGCTCCAGGCTTTTGCGCGGCAATCACCCCGAGCATGAGGCTTTGGAGCTGGAGGCGGCCCGTTATTTTCACGCCGAGAGCGCGCTCTTCTTTGGCGCTGGCTTTTCAGCCAATGAGGCGCTGCTCGCGACGTTGCCGCAACGCGAGGACTGCATCTTTCATGACACGCTCATCCACGCGAGCGCCCATGACGGCATGCGTCTCTCCCGCGCCCAACGCGCAAGCTTTGCGCATAATGACTCCGGTGCGCTCGAGGGCGCCATTGGAAGCTGGCGCGCAGGGGGGGCCCAGGGGCGCGCCTGGATCGTCGTCGAAAGTCTCTACAGCATGGATGGCGACGCCGCGCCGCTCGACGAGCTGATGGCGCTGGCGGACCGCCATGAGGCTTTTCTCATCGTCGACGAAGCCCATGCGACTGGCGTTCTTGGGCCGGGCGGCCGCGGCCTCGCCGCCAGCTTCGAGGGGCGCGAAAATGTCATCTCCGTTCACACTTGCGGCAAGGCGCTCGGCGTCTCGGGCGCGCTCGTTTGCCTTGCCTCGCCACTACGCGAATTTCTGCTCAACCGCTGCCGCAATTTCATCTTCGCGACGGCGCCGTCGCCGCTCGTGGCGGCTTGTGTGCGCGCCTCGTTGAAGATTGTCGAAAGCGCGGAGGATCGTCGCGAGGCCTTGCGCGCGCGCGTGGCCCTCGCCGGGCGTGAATTGCAGCGCCTCTGCAACGTCGCGCCCTCCGGTTCACAGCTGCAGCCCGTCATCGTCGGCGCCGATGCGCTGGCCATGTCGCTTGCCGCGCGAATGCGCGCACGCGGCTACGACATTCGCGCGATACGTCCGCCGACCGTGCCGGAGGGCACGGCGCGCCTGCGCTTGTCGATCACTCTGCACGCCAGCGAAGCGCAGATCGAATGCATGATCGGCGACCTTGCTCAAGAACTCGCGAAGGCCGGCGCATGAATCGTTTCGTGATCGCGGGGACAGACACGGGCGTGGGCAAGACCGTCGTCTCCGCCATGCTGGTCCAGGCGCTCGACGCCTATTACTGGAAGCCGGTACAAGCGGGGCTTGACGACGAGACGGATTCGCAGATTGTCGCGCGCCTCTCCGGCGCGGCGCTAAACCGCATACTCCCCGAAGCCTGGCGACTGCGCCTTCCCGCCTCGCCGCATATCTCCGCGCGCACTGAGGGCGTCGAAATCGACGCAGAGGCTCTGACGCCGCCGCATGTCGATGGGCCGCTCATGATCGAGACGGCAGGAGGCGTGATGGTTCCGCTCACGGACGGCGTGCTCACCGTCGACGTTCTGGCGCGCTGGCGCCTGCCGATCATTCTCGTCGCGCGCTCGGCGTTGGGCACGATAAACCACTCTTTGCTCACGATCGAAGCTCTGCGCCGCCGCGACATTCCTATCCATGGCGTCGCATTCGTCGGCGACAAAGAGCCTGCCGCGCAACAAACGATCGCGCGGCTTGGCGGCGTCAAGGAGCTCGGCCGCCAGCCGCGTCTTCCAACACTGTCGAAAGAGACGTTGCGCGCCGCCTTCGACGCCGCCTTCTCGCTTGCGGATTTCGCTTGAGATGACCCTCGTCACACATTCCCCCGTCTG
>JAMBEQ010000230.1 GCA_024506175.1 Methylocystis sp. | reverse complement strand
CAAAGCTGCCGCCGCCCAATCCCCCGATTGCATGGCCGCCGCCGAACCCGCCCCCGCCTCCAAATCCGCGGGCTTGGACGACGCTGGTCTGCGCTAAGAAGGCCGCTGCAACAGCCGCGCCGGCAACCGCCTTTATCCACCGGTTATTCATCTCTGCCTCCTTGCCGAAGGGCGGCAGCATTCAAAAGCGCCCGTCTTCGGCCGCCACTTCGCCAGATGCCGCTACATGCGGCCAGCCGGGACCAAGTCAAGCAACAGGCCCCTCTTTGCTTGGCGTCAGCGGCGGATGCGCGCGGTCGGGCGCGCGGCCGAAAAATTGTTTTCTTGCGTCGCTTTTTTACAACAACACAACACAGATCAAATTCCTCAGACCCAGACTAATCCGCTTTCATTCAGGGCTTTACACGCCAAAAGACATGATATCCCGCAAAGCAAAAGCAGTAAGTCCGAGGCGACGTCAGCGCGGTCGCGCCACAATGCCATCCATCTCCCCTGCCTTTATTTCGCCTGAGCTCGTTTCTACGAACGCAGGAGCGGCTTAAGCATTGAAGCAGCCGCATTGCGTGCAGCAAGGAGAGTTGGTGTTGAAGAGATTCATGGTGGGAGCCGCCGCGCTTGTTATATTCACCAGCGGCGCGGAGGCGGCCTGGGTTGGCAAGGCGTCCTTCTACAAGTTGGGCGGGCGCACCGCGAGCGGCGGCCGTGTGGGTGCCTTTTCGGCGGCCCATCGCACCCTGCCCTTCGGGTCCAAAGCGCGCGTCACCAACCTCAAGAACGACCGTTCGGTCGTCGTCACCATCAATGATCGCGGGCCCTTCAGGGGCAACCGCGTAATCGACGTCTCCGCCGACGCAGCGGACGCCTTGGGCTTCCGCTCGGCCGGCCTGGCGCATGTGAGGGTCGAGCTGCTCCCGGCGGTCGCCGAGGCCAATAATAACGCTCAGTAGCGCCACCAGACGGCGCCGATCAGAGCGCGCTCGGCCGGCGAGTTGACGCCGCCGACCGCCGCGACTGCGCCGATCTGCGTCGAGAGTTGGGGCGTCAATTCGTAAACCGCGCTCAGCTGATATTTTTGCGCGGCCATGACGGATGCAACGCCTCCGCGCGGCGCCATGGCCGAAAAGCTCTGCGCCATCAGCATCAGCCTGTCGAAGGGCCGAACGCCCGCCGTCAAATCCAGTCGGATTTCATCGCCGTTCTGCCCGCGATTGCGATAGCCGATCTGCGTATCGAGAAAGCCCGAAAAGCCGAACAAGTTGAACGAGCGCCCGATAAGCAGCCGCGCGTCCAGTTGCGTCGGATCGCGCATATCGAGAAAGCGGCGCGCTTCGACGGAGGCCGCGCGAATGCTGGCCTCGGCCGAGAAGATATAATCGGCGTAGGTGAAAAGCTTGATGCGCACGCCGGCCGCCCCGAGCCCAAGCCCTTCATATTTTGTTCCCTTCGGAGGGGAAGGCGGCAGCAGCGGTCAGCCCGCCTTGGCTTCCGCGATCAGGACATCAAGCACGTTGACGCCGGCTGGATCAGCGGCGCCACGGAAGCTCATGGCGCTTCCTTCGCCGATGAAAGTCAGCCAATCCGTCACGCCGTGCTCGAGATAAAAGCGCGCATCGAATTTTCGGTAGGAGGGCGTCTTCACCAATCGGCCGACAGCGTTGTAGGCACCCTGGGCGTCGGCGAAGGCGGTCGTCAGGATAAGCTGACCCTGCCCTTCGGGATACAGGCAAGCGCCCGCACGCGCCCCCGCCGCGCAAAACACACAAAAAAACACATAAACAAACGCAGACGCACGCATAACAGCACGCTAGTCAAAGCGCCAAAACCGCGCCCCTGGCGTGAACGCTACCGTAAAACCTCAAATTCTACAATAATCAACGGTAAATTTTCGGCGTTTCCTCTATCTTCCTTTTCTGTTCTCGCTGGTGAAAGCTTTGCCCCGATAGGAAACGCTTTCCAGCCGAAGTTCCCCTTTAGGATCGAAAGCGTCGGGACGCAGGCAGAGCTCGCCGTTCTCGAATTCGAGCCCAAGCATGGCGTAGGCGGCCGAAATCATGCGCGCGGCGGCGCCCGTGTACCAGCTCCAGCCGCCGCGGCCCGCATAGCCTTCGCCTTCATAGACATCGGCGGGCTGCTGATGCGGCGGCAGGCCGTAGATGTCGGCCTCGGCGGGCGTGCGCAGCTTCGAGATCGGCGAAATGGCGATCCAGCTCTCGAAGGCCTGGGCGAAGAGTTCCTGCGCGGCTTTTTCGTCGCCCCCGGCTTTGGCCTCGGCTCCGAGCTTCGCCAGCGCGTCCACGAACCAAGAGACGCCATGCGAATACTGCCCGCCGTTCTCGCGCACGCCGGGCGGATATTCGGCGCTGCGGCCAGGATAGGGATCGGAATGCTCGTCGAAGGGCGGCGTGACCAGCAGAATTCGGTTCGAGCGGCCGAGGACGGCGAGCGCCTTCTCGATCGCCTCGCGGCCGCGCGCCGCGTCAACGGCGTGGGTGAGCGTCGGCCAATGGGCGGTCATGGCGCTCATCGGCGAAAGTTCGCGCCCGTCGTCGGCGAAGTCGCGCACATAGCGGTCGCCGCGCCAGCACGCGCCGAGTGCCGCGCGCAGCTTCTCGGCGCGCGCGAGATAGCGTGCGGCCCGGGCGCTATCGCCCTTCTGTTCGAAGAGCGGCGCGATGTCCACGAGAATGCCGTGCAGGAAGAAGCCGAGCCACACGCTCTCCCCGCGCCCCTGCGCGCCGACCAGATGCATGCCGTCGTCCCAGTCGCCGGAACCGACAAGCGGAAGGCCATGGGCGCCGAAACGGTCGAGCGAATAATCGATCGCACGGGCGCAATGGCCGAGCAGCGTGTCCTTGTCGCGCGAATTGAGCGGAACGGTCGCCTGTCCTTCCTGATCTTTCGGCACAGGACCCGCCTCGAGGAATGTCTCGACCGCGTCCAAAATCGCATGGTCGCCCGCGCCCTTGACGTAGCGGATGATCACGTAGGGCAGCCACAAGTGCGGATCGGAGGAATGGGTGCGGTCTGCGAGGCCCGTCCCGCCATTGGGCGCGCGATGCCACCACTTGCAGGCGTCCCCTTCGAGATACTGATGCCTTGCGTGCAACAGTATTTGCGCGCGGGCGCGTTCGGGGTCGAGTTGGATCAGCGGGATGACGTCCTGCAACTGATCGCGATAGCCGGTTGCGCCCGAGCGCTGCGCCGGGCCGGTGCGCCCCCAAAGCCGCGAGGCCAGCAGCTGATAAGGCAGCCAGTCGTTGACGAGGCGGTCCACATCCGGCCGGTTGGTCTTGATGCGCAGGACCGAAAGCCGCTCGTTCCATGCTGCATCGCTCGCCGCCAGTTGCGCTTTGGCGTAAGCGGGATCGCGCGCGAGGTTCGCCAGGCGCTTCGCTTCCTCGATCGTCGTCGTCTGGCCGAGCGCGACGATGACCACCGCCTCCTCGCCCGCCTGCA
>JAMBEQ010000229.1 GCA_024506175.1 Methylocystis sp. | reverse complement strand
GCCCGCGAGCGGCACGATGTGCTGGTTGTCGACAAGCTCACTTACGCGGGCAACCTCGAGTCTCTTGCGCCGATCGTCGGCGACGCGAAATTCTCCTTCCTTCGCGCCGACATCGCGGATTTCGAGGCGATGAGTCGCGCCTTGCAGGACTTCGCGCCGGACGTGGTGATGAACCTCGCCGCCGAAAGCCATGTCGACCGCTCCATCACAGGCCCCGAGGACTTCATCGAGACCAACATCGTCGGCACGTTCCAGTTGCTGCGCGCCTCGCTCGATTATTGGCGAAAGCTGCCGGCCGACCGGGCGGAGCGCTTTCGTTTCCAGCAGATATCGACCGACGAGGTGTTCGGCTCGCTGGGAGCCGATGGCGTCTTCACAGAAACGACGCCCTATCAGCCCAACTCGCCCTATTCGGCTTCCAAGGCGAGCGCAGATCATCTCGTGCGCGCGTGGCGCCACACATACGGCCTGCCGACCCTGCTCACCAATTGCTCCAACAATTACGGCCCTTATCACTTCCCCGAGAAGCTTATTCCGCTCGTGATCCTCAACGCCCTCGAAGGCAAGCCTTTGCCCGTCTATGGCAAGGGTGAGAATGTTCGCGACTGGCTCTATGTGGATGATCACGCCGAGGCGCTGCTGCTCGTCGCGCAGAGAGGCTGCGTCGGCGAGAGCTACAATGTCGGCGCGCGCAGCGAGCGCTCCAATATCGAGGTCGTGAGAAGCATATGCGCGATCCTCGATGAGCTTGTTCCCGATGCGGCGGGGCCGCGAGAGAGGTTGATCTCCTTTGTTTCGGATCGGCCGGGGCACGACCTTCGTTACGCGATCGATCCGAACAAGATCGAGTCCGAGATCGGCTGGCGTCCACGCCGAGATTTCGAGACGGGCCTGCGCGAAACTGTGCAGTGGTATCTCGACAATCGCGAGTGGTGGAGCCGGATTCGCTCGGGCGTCTATCGGGGCGAGCGTCTGGGGCTCGAAGAGGCGCGCGGGCTCGTGGGGGCTTCGGCATGCTGAAAGTCACGGCGACAGACATACCGGCCGTGAAGATCGTCGAGCCGAAGCGCTTCGGCGACTCGCGGGGCTATTTTGTCGAGAGCTGGAATAGGCGGCGCTTCAGCGAGCACGGGATCGATCTCGATTTCGTTCAGGACAACGAGTCCTTTTCCGCGGCGGTGGGGACGGTGCGCGGATTGCACTTTCAAAAGCATCCCCACGCCCAGGACAAACTGGTTCGCGTCGTCGCCGGCCGCGTCGTGGATGTGGCGGTCGACATCCGCCGTGGTTCGCCGACCTTCGGCAAGCATGTGATGGTGGAGCTCTCGGCCGAGAACGGCCGGCAGCTGCTCATTCCGATAGGCTTCGCGCACGGGTTCTGCACGCTGGAGCCGAACACCGTGCTGGCCTACAAGGTGACGGCGCATTATTCCCCCGCCGACGACCTGGGCGTCGCCTGGGACGATCCCGCTCTCGCCATTCCCTGGCCGACGCCGGCCGCGGAGGCTTTGCTCTCGGACAAGGACCTGAAGCAGCCGGCCTTTCGCGATCTGCCGACCTATTTCGAGTGGGCGCCCTAGAGAATGAGAATCGTCGTCACGGGCAAGGAAGGGCAGCTCGCGCGTTCGCTTGCTTGGCGTGGGAACGGCGAGGGGGCGCAAATCCTGTGCGTCGGCCGTCCCGAGCTCGATCTCGAACAGCCCGACACCGTTGCGCCTGCGTTGGCCGCCCTGCGGCCGGACATCGTCGTCAACGCCGCGGCCTACACGGCCGTCGATCAGGCGGAGCAGGAGATGGAGCGCGCTTTCGCAATCAATGCGAAAGGAGCGGGCGTCGTTGCGGAAGCGGCCGCAAAGCTCGGCGCTCCCGTCATCCAGATCTCGACGGACTACGTCTTCGACGGGCGGCTCGATCGCGCCTATGTGGAGAGCGACGCGACGGCGCCGCTCGGCGCCTATGGCGCGAGCAAGCTCGAAGGCGAAAAGCTCGCGTCCGCCGCCAACCCTGAATGCGTCATTCTGCGCACGGCTTGGGTCTACAGCCCTTTCGGCAAGAATTTCGTGCGCACCATGTTGCGGCTCGCCGCGACGAGGGAGGAGCTCGGCGTCGTCGCCGATCAGATCGGCTCGCCCACCAGCGCTCTTGGGCTCGCCGATCAGGTGATGGCGGTCGCCCGAAATGTGCTGACGCAAAGAGGCGATCAGGCGCTGTTTGGGATATTTCACGCTGTGGACGCAGGAGAAGCGAGCTGGGCGGAGTTGGCGAGCGCCATCTTCGAACGCTCACGGGCAACCGGTGGGCCGTGGGCGCGCGTAAAGCCGATCACGACGAGCGATTATCCCACGCCGGCGGCGCGGCCCGCGAATTCTCGGATGTCGACGGAGAAACTCGCCCGGGTCCACGGCGTCTCGCCTCTCCCGTGGAGGGAGCAGCTCGTTTTTTGCATCGATCAACTGGCGATGAGCGATTTTCCGAAGGAGACGCGATTATGACGGCGAAGAGAAAGGGCATTGTGCTCGCGGGCGGCGCCGGCACGCGGCTGCATCCGATGACCTACGTGACCTCGAAGCAGCTGCTTCCGGTCTATGACAAGCCGATGATCTATTATCCGATCTCGACGCTGATGCTCGCGGGAGTGCGCGACATTCTGGTGATCTCGACGCCGCATGATCTGCCGCGTTTTCGAGAGCTTTTGGGCGACGGCGCCGATTGGGGCGTGAATTTTGCCTTTGCCGAGCAACCCCGGCCGGAGGGCTTGGCGCAAGCCTTCATCATTGGCGCAGATTTCGTCGCGGGCTGCCATTCGGCGCTCATCCTGGGAGACAATCTTTTTTACGGCCACGGCCTGACGGAACTCCTTACGGCCGCGTCCAGGAGAACGGACGGAGCGACGGTTTTCGCCTACCCCGTCTCCGATCCAGAACGCTATGGCGTCGTCGCCTTCGACGAGAGGCGGCGGGCGCTCTCCATCGAGGAGAAGCCTGCGCAACCCAAATCGAACTGGGCGGTGACGGGGCTCTATTTCTACGATCCCTCGGTCGTGGAGATCGCTGCAAGCATCAAGCCCTCCGACCGAGGCGAGCTCGAGATCACCGACGTGAACCGGATTTATCTCGAACGTAAACTCCTGACCGTGGAATGCATGGGGCGGGGTTACGCGTGGCTCGACACGGGCACTCCCGAAAGTCTGTTGGAGGCCGGGGAATTCGTCCGCACGATCGAGAAACGCCAGGGCTCGCGCATCAGTTGCCCGGAAGAAATCGCTTTCCACAACAATTGGATAAGTGCGTCCCAACTCGCCCGCCTCGCCGAGCGCCAAGGCAAGAGCGCCTATGGCGCTTATTTGCGCAAGATCGCGGAGGGAG
>JAMBEQ010000228.1 GCA_024506175.1 Methylocystis sp. | reverse complement strand
GAGCGTTTCAATGGCAGAAGAACCGCGTCGTCGGCTAGGCCGAGGCCTGGCCGCCCTTTTGGGTGACGCCTCTGATGAGGCGCCCGCTGAGCGCCCGCGTGGGCAGCGCAAGGTTCCGATCGAATTTCTGCGGCCAAACCCGCGCAATCCGCGCACCCTGTTTCGGGAGGAGGACCTCGCCGATCTGAGTAATTCAATCCGTGAGAAAGGCATTATTCAGCCGATCGTCGTGCGCGCCATTCCGGGCGTCGCCGACGCCTATGAGATCATCGCTGGCGAGCGGCGATGGCGGGCGGCGCAGCTCGCGGGGCTCGCCGACGTCCCAGTCGTGATCCACGAGGCCGACGACAAGGAAGCGCTCGAGCTCGCCATTATCGAGAACGTTCAGCGCGCCGACCTCAATGCGATAGAAGAAGCGAAAGGCTATGAGCGGCTCGGCGCCGAGTTCGGCTATTCCCAGAGCGACATTGCAAAAATCATCGGCAAGAGCCGTTCTCACGTGGCCAATACGATGCGGCTCTTGAATTTGCCGGAAGCCGCCAAGGCGCTGGTCCAGGACGGCAGAATTTCGGCCGGCCACGCCCGGGCTTTGCTGGCCGTCGAGAATCCCGAGGCAGTGGCCCGCCAAATCGTCGAGCAGGGCTTGACGGTGCGGGACGTCGAGGCGATGGGCCAAGCGCAGGCCAGCGGCTCAGCGAGCGACGGAGCCTCCGGCAAGAAGTTGCGGCCGGAAAAGGACGCCAATACGCGGGCGCTCGAAAAGACGCTCGGGGATTCGCTCGGCATGTCGGTCGATATCAAGAACCAGGGCGAGCGGGGTGAACTTCGCATCCGTTATCAATCGCTCGACCAACTCGATGCGATCTGTCGGCTGTTGAACGGATAATCTGGCCGTCAATATCAAGCCCGAGTGCAAGCGGGGTTTTACTTTTTAGGGAATGTATTTCGTTGACTGCGGCTCAATAAAAAACCGGCCACGAGGGCCGGTTTTTCTTTCGGGCTATCAGCCGAAATTAGTACGGGAGGAGCTTCGGAAGGCCCCAGTCGCCGCCGAAGCGGTAGGTGAGACCCGCCGAGACGACGATCGGGTTGATGTTCACCGCGACATTCACAGGCACAAAGATCGGGTTGGCGGCAGGAGCCCCGGCCACGAAGGCCGTGCCCCAGGCGTGGGCGCGCGGCTGCACGGTAATATATTTGACGTCGACGTTCACGCCCCAGTGTTCGTTGAACATATAGTCGACGCCAGCCTGGCCGACGACGCCCCAGGACGGGGTGATGCTCGCGGAATACAGGTTCGTCGTGGCGCCGTTTAGTCCCCCCAGCGGAGAGCCCGGCACGAAAGGCAGCCAGAAGCTGTTGTTGCCGGCGCGGGTGCCCCAGAAGGTCGTGAAGTTCACGCCGACGCCGAGATAAGGCTGGAAGGCGCCGAAGTTTGTGAAGTGATACTGCAGCATCACCGACGGCGGGAAGACCCAGGTATGCGCGACGCTGGCGCCGAACAGGGTGCCCGTGCCCTGGATATGATGCGGCGAAACGCAGCAGATCGCCTCGATCGCCCAGTTCTTCGTCAGGAAGTAGGCGACGTCGAGCATCGGGATGACCGACGTCGAGATCGACGTGCTCGCGCCAAGGAGAACGCCGCCGGGGCCGGCGCTGAGACCGGTGGCCGGGCCGACGGCGGGATTGCCGAGAATCGCGCCGACGAGGGGGTTGAAGATCCCGTTATCGTAGAAGGTCGAGGTGCCTTGCGTCGGAATCAAGCTGCCGACCTTCAGGCGGACCTGGAAAGGCTGGTAGGTGTCGACGAACGCGGGCGGCGGCGGCGGAGCCTTCACGCTGGGCAGATCAGCGGCCTGAGCGGAGACCGCGCCCGCCCCCATTGCAATGGCGGCGATTCCGCCGCGAACAAAATTCCTCATCGGAACCCCCTCGAAAATCCTTCGGTGGACGGTCGACGCCGTCGCGCCGAGTCGCGGTGAAGTTGCTATCTTTTTTGGCTCTAAGATTTGACTTTAATCAAACAAAAGGTTGTGGAAGCTTCATTCTTTGGCATTGTGTCCATTGCGCAACATTTTTGTGCTGTTGCCTTGCACCACCGCGGGCGCTAATCGAGATCGCAGAAAAACCCTCGAGACTCTCCAATGTCCGACGCATTCCGCGTCGCTGCGGCGCCAGAAAAAGCGTCGCCCACTGGCAAGGCCTGCTCTCTTGACCGTCACAGCCTCCCCGACAGAACCTAAGGTCGACGCCGAACTCGCCGCCGCGCATGGGCTAAAACCCGAAGAATATCAGCGCATTTTGGAGCTTATCGGTCGAACGCCGAGCTTCACGGAGCTCGGGATTTTCTCGGCGATGTGGAACGAGCACTGCTCCTACAAATCGTCGCGGATCCATCTCCGCAAGCTGCCGACCAAGGCGCCCTGGGTCATTCGCGGGCCCGGAGAGAACGCCGGCGTGATCGACATCGGCGACGGCGACGCCTGCGTCTTCAAGATGGAGAGCCACAACCACCCCTCCTTCATCGAACCCTATCAGGGCGCCGCCACGGGCGTCGGCGGTATTTTGCGCGACGTCTTCACCATGGGCGCGCGGCCCATCGCCTGCCTGAACTTATTGCGATTCGGGAGACCTTCCCATCCAAAGACGCGTCGCCTCGTCTCGGGCGTCGTCTCGGGCGTCGGCGGTTACGGCAACAGCTTCGGCGTGCCGACCGTCGGGGGCTCGACCGAGTTCGATCCGTCCTATGACGGCAATATTCTCGTCAACGCCATGGCCGTAGGCCTCGCCCGCGCCGATTCGATTTTCTATTCGGCCGCCGCCGGCGTGGGCAATCCGATCGTCTACCTGGGCTCCAAGACTGGCCGCGACGGCATCCACGGCGCAACCATGGCCTCGGCCTCTTTCGAGGAGAACGCGGAGGAGAAACGCCCGACGGTGCAGGTGGGCGACCCCTTCTCGGAGAAGCTCCTGCTCGAGGCCTGCCTCGAATTGATGGCGTCCGGGGCCGTCATCGCCATCCAGGACATGGGCGCGGCCGGGCTCACCTCTTCGGCCGTCGAAATGGGCGCGAAGGGCAATCTCGGCATCGAGCTCGATCTCGACGCGGTGCCCTGCCGCGAGGAGGGCATGACGGCCTATGAGATGATGCTCTCCGAAAGCCAGGAGCGGATGCTCATGGTGCTCAAACCGGAGCTCGAAGAACAGGCCGAGGGCATCTTCCGCAAATGGGCGCTCGATTTCGCCATCGTCGGCAAGACCACGGACACGCTGCGCTTCGTCGTGAAGCACAAGGGCGAGGTGAAGGCCGATCTGCCGATCAAGGAGCTCGGCGACGAAGCGCCTGTGTATGACAGACCCTGGGTCGCGACGTCGAAACAGCCTGCGATCGACCCGGCGTCCGTGACGGCGCCAATGCCGAACCGCGACGCGCTGCTCAAGCTTCTTTCGACGCCGAACCTCTGCTCCAAGCGCT
>JAMBEQ010000227.1 GCA_024506175.1 Methylocystis sp. | reverse complement strand
TGAATGGTGCGGGCGTCCTTGCAGCCTTTAGAGCGCATGACCAGCGCCGCCTTGCCGGTGAAGGCGGCGAAAGCCACGTCGCCATCGACATGTTCGGCAAGGTGCAGGGCTAAGGTGGATTTGCCCGTGCCGGCGTAACCGAAAAGACGGAACACTTGCGGCCCGCGCGGCGTCGCGAGCCATTTCGCGACGGCGTTCAGCGCACTCTCCTGCTCGGGCGTCCAGACGGGCATGGGTTCCTGTAGATAGGCCGAATCGGGAGCATGCACGATGCCGGAGCCCGCCCACCCTCACAAGCAGCCGCCCGCGATATAAAGCATCACGCGGCGAGGCCGCCAAAAAACAACATCGCTCCGAGGAGCGCGGAGAGAAGCGCGTAGGTCGGCAGCTTCTCCTTGAAGCGCATCCACTCCATTGCTCGGCGCAAGAGGCCTGTCGGCAAGAACATCGTGGCGAGCCCGCTGAAGATGGCGATCCAGCCAAGCAACGACACGAGCGTCTGCAGCCAGTTGCCCCAGAGGTTATGCGCCGAAACGACAGCAAGGCCGAAAATGAGCCTCATCACGCCGATCATCGACTCGAAGACGGGGTCGTTGGAAATGCGGTCGATCAAGCCCAGGGCGGCTTGAGGGCGCAGAACAAGCCAAGCGGCGGCAAAAAGCGCATAAGCGCCGATGAACTTCGCAAAGAAAACGGTCAGCGACGTCATGCGCCTCTCCGCAAAAGCCCCTGCCCGCCTTCTTTCGCCGCGCTGAACGGAAAGCCCCGGCACCTCACACTTTCGGCCTACCGAGAGAATAGCGGAGTCCACTCACACCGCAGCGGAATGGCGGGCGGCGCCTGCGTCCAGATAGGCGTCGAAGGGCGCAGCGGCAAGGCGCATGAAAGGCCGGCCACGTTCGGTGACGCTCACGCGCCGGCCAGTCACTTCGACCACGCCGTTACGTTCGAGCCCACTCAAAGCCGAGCGCGCGTTGTCGAAAGCGTCGATCGAGAAGCCATGCTGGAGCGCGATCGCGCCAAAATCGGCCGCGAAGTCGCACATCAACCGCTCGATGATCTCGGCGCGGGCCAGATCCTCCTTGGAGAAAGCAAGACCACGCGTGACTGGAAACCGATCCGCCTCTACTGAGCGGCGCCAACCAGCGAGATCAGTGGCGTTGCCGAGGAAGCCCTGCGGCAGCCGACCGATCGAGGAGACGCCAAAGGGCAAGAGCGCTGCAGCGCTGTCAATCGTATAGCCCTGGAAATTGCGCCGCATGCGCCCTTCCCGCGCCGCGACCGCCAGCGGGTCGCTCGCCCGCGCGAAATGATCAAGGCCGATCGCCTCGTAGCCGGCGCGCTCCAGGACGCGGCGCACGGCGGCGGCCTGAGCCAAACGCTCCGCCGCCCCCGGCAGGGCTGACGCGTCGATAAGCTTCTGGTTCGCCTTGAACCAAGGCACATGGGCGTAGCCGAAAACCGCGAGACGTTTCGGATCCAGTGACGCTGCCATTTCCGCCGTGCGCTCGACGTCGGCGACGCTCTGACGCGGCAGGCCGTACATCAGGTCGAGATTGATCGCCGCGATGCCCGCGCCGCGCAACTTGGCGACCGCGCCCGCGACGATCTCGAAGGGCTGCACGCGCCCGGCAGCCTCCTGCACATGCGCGTTCAAATCCTGCACGCCGAAAGAGGCGCGATTGACGCCTGCGCGCGCCAACGCCTCGATCATTTCGCCGTCCAGAGTGCGCGGGTCGAGCTCGATGGCGTGTTCCGTCTCATGCGTGACGTCGAAAAGGTCGCGAACGCGTTCGATGATTTCGCCGAAGCGCGCGGGCCCCAATATGCTCGGCGTGCCGCCGCCCCAATGGATGCTCGAGACGCGGCGCGCGCGCGTCGCCCGCGCCATCATCTCCACCTCGCGCAGCAGCGTTTCCTTATAGGCGGTGAGCGGCGCCTCCTGACGGGTCGCCTTTGTGTGGCAGCCGCAATAGGCGCAGATTTCCCGGCAGAAAGGCACGTGGAAATAAAGGGAGAGCGTAGCGTGCGGATCGAGCGCAGCGAGCCACTCGCGCATCTCGCCGTCGCCGATCTCCTTGGAGAAATGCGGCGCCGTTGGATAGCTCGTGTAGCGGGGGACAGAGCGTTCGGCGAGCGCGAGTGCGGCCGGATCCATTTACGGGGAACTCCTGAAACGGGGACGCCAGAATTCTAACGCGCGCGCTCCTGCGGCGCAAAAGCGCTCGCCTGCTACACATTACCGCGCCTATAGCCGAGAAGTTCAGCAAGGCGACGCGAACGCGCTTGGCCGCCGCGCCTGAAAAAGGCAGACTGCGGGCAAGATTCGCCATCCCTCGGAGAAGCCTCGAAATGTCAACCTCCTCGCCCCGCGCGGGAAAGCTGCGCCGCCTCGGCTTAGCCGTCGCCACTTTCGCGGCTCTGCCGCTTGCCAGCGCCTCGGGCGCTAGCGACACGGCTGGCCGCTACGGCGTTCTGCGCGAAGACAAGGACACGGGCTGCATGCTGACCCTGATGGCCGGCGGCAGGGCGCAACTGGCGCCCGCCTGTCGAGACAACGGCATTGTCGTCTTCGATCCGGTCCGGTGGTCGATCGATCGCAGCCGCCTCGTCCTCGTCGCGCGCAAGGGGCACAAGGCCCATTTCGAGCGAGACAGCAACAATGTCTGGCGCCGGGACCCGAGCGAAGGCAAATCCTCCCTCGCCTTCAAGCCTATCTGAAAGAGAGAGCCTCCCGGATCGCTCCTGCTGACAAAGTGGCGTTGACGCCCCTCGTGCTTCGAGACGCCTGCTGCGCAGGCTCCTCAGCATGAGGGGCTCCTGCATCTGCATCGTATACTTAGGCCTCATCCTGAGGAGCGAGCGAAGCTCGCGTCTCGAAGGACGAGGCCGCCTCGGAAGTTTGTCGACAAACTGAGCCTCCCGGATCGCTCCGGGAGGCTCGTTGTCCGCCGCCACGAGAGAGGGCGGGGAGGGGCGGCGGAAACGCCAATACGCGGGAGCCAGACTCTAGAAGTAGAGGCCTTGCCGGCAGGCTAATCGCAGACTTCCACCCGGCGATAGCCGATGACATTCCCCCAACCGTCGACGACTGGGCGATCGACCGGGTAACACCCGCCGTAGCTGTAGCCATATCCGTATCCCGGCTGGCTCATCGCCCCGGCGGCGGCGACGCCAAGCGCAAGACCGCCCACCGCCGCGGCCGCCGCCGCTCCGCCACTGCGCCAACCGCCATGGCGGTATCCCCAGCCGCCATACCCCCACCCGGGACGGCCCCAGCCGTCTGCGGCGGCGGGCGTGGCGGCGCTGGCGCCGAGCAGCCCCGCCAGGACAGCAAGAGCAACCGTCTTTCGGAAATACATGCTCATCTGACGCTCTCCCTTTCTCGCGGCTTCGTTCGTCGTCGCCATGATGCGAGGATCGCTCAGCCCGCCTGAACCGGAGATGTCTTCGCCGTTCAGCTAAAAGTCAGTTTTGAGCCTCTAATGAGGAGACAAAGATTCTAGTCTAGGAGATCGCAGCCTTTTCCTGTTGGCTTGACTCTGACTCCGCAATCATTGCCTATCTTGAGATGACGGTTCCCCCTGAGGGGATAATAGGGAATGCGGTGAGGGCCTAGTGGCCCAATGCCGCGGCTGCCCCCGCAACTGTAAGCGGCGAGCGCGAAGCCAAGGAAGCCACTGGGCGTCGGCCCGGGAAGGCGGCCTCGCGCAACGACCCGCGAGCCAGGAAACCTGCCGTCGTTCGTAGTCACGCGCGAAAGCGCCGGGCGGGGTGCACCGGGGCGACTTTTTGCTTTTGTCGTAGAGCGACAAGGCGGCGGCCATTCGCAGTGACGGTCCACGTCTGCTGCGAGTCAGCCAATGTTTCGCTTCATTCCCCTTATCATTTCCGCCGTCGCTCTTGCTGCGGCTTCCGCCGCCAGCGCCCAGCACGCCCTACCAACCATCGACATTGGCGCCCGCCGCCCCGCGCGCGCCGCCGCACATGTCGCCCAGCCGGCCCGGCAGCCGCAGCCGCGCCCCTCATCGCCTGGCGTCGCCGCCGCGCCGCGCCCCGCGCCCACGCCCGCCGTCGACGGCCCCCCTACTCCGCCGCCGATGACCGCCGCGAGCGAGAAGTTCTTCACTGGCAAGGAGATCAACGCCCTCCCCGCGCTTCGTCCAGCCGAGGCGTTGGAAATCGTCCCCGGTCTCGTCGTCAGCCAACACAGCGGCGACGGTAAAGCGAACCAGTACTTTCTGCGCGGCTTCAATCTCGACCACGGCTCCGACCTGGCGCTCTACCTCGACGGCATGCCGCTCAACATGCGCACCAACGGCCATGCGCAGGGCTATGCGGACGCGAACTTCATGATCCCCGAGCTTCTGTCCTACGTCCTCGCCCGCAAGGGGCCCTATGACGCGCAGGACGGCGACTTCTCCTCGGCCGGCTCGGTGTACATGCAATATAAGGACAAGATCGATAAGGGCTTCTACCAGCTCACCGGCGGCAGTTTCGCCTACGCCCGCGCGCTCGCCGTCGCGCCCTATAAGGATTTCGCCGGCGGCTCCGCCTATGGCGCGGTCGAGTCCCAGTATTACAACGGCCCCTGGGAGCGCGGCGACAATCTGCGCCGCATCAACAGCGTGCTGCGCTGGTCGCGCGGCACGCAAGAAGACGGCGCGGCCGTCACCTTCATGGGCTACGCCAACCGCTGGCATTCGACAGACCAGATCCCCGAGCGCGCCGTCTATTCGGGTCTGATGTCGCTCTGGGGCACGCTGAACCCGACCGACGGCGGCGACACGACGCGCTTCTCGCTTTCCGGCCGCTGGAGCCAGACGGAAGGGAACCAATCGAGCCGGGTCGAAGCCTATGTCGTGCGCTCGACGCTCGATCTCTACAACGATTTCACCTACTTCCTCTCGCACCCTGATCTCGGCGACCAATTCCGCCAGTTCGACCGCCGCTGGCTCGCGGGCGTGAACGCCCAGCACAGCATCAAGTGGGACAGCTTCGGCCTGCCGGTCGTCACCCGCGTCGGCCTGCAGGGGCGCTACGACTACATTCGCCTGGGCTTGCAGGACAGCTTCCGCCGCACGCCCTGGGACACGGTGCGCAACGACGCGGTCGGCGAGGGCAGCATCAGCTTCTGGACCGACACCGCTGTGCGCTGGACGCCCTGGCTGAAGACCGTCGCCGGCGGCCGCTTCGATTATTACAACGCCAACATCAACTCGATCCAATCCCTCTGGGGCTCGCCGGTCGTCGCCGACAGCAACGGAATGCCCGTCTTCCTCTGGACGGGCCCGTGGAACAGCGGCTCCAAGGACGCCGCGCTGTTCAGCCCCAAAGCGTCAATCATTCTCGGGCCCTGGGCGAAGACGGAGCTCTTCGCCAATTACGGCGAGGGTTTCCATTCCACCGACGCGCGCGGGACGGTGCAACGCTTCGCGACGTCGGAGCTTTCCGAGGAGGATGCGTTCCTGCGCGTCGCGTCGATACCGCTGCTCGTGAAGTCGCGCGGCGCGGAGACTGGCGCGCGCACGACGCTCATCGAGGGGCTCGATTCGAGCGTCAGCTTCTTCTGGCTCAATCTTGATTCCGAGAACCAGTTCGTGGGCGACAGCGGCACGACGACTTTTGGCCGCCCGAGCCGCCGCTATGGCGTCGAGATCGCCAATCACTACCGCCCCGTCTCCTGGATCAATTTCGACGCCGACGTGGCGCTGGTGCAGGCGCGCTACCGCGGCGTCGATCAGCAGCAGGCTCTCGCCTATTCAAGCCTGCTGACGCCGGAGGCTCTTCCTTATGGGACCTTCCTCGCCAATGCGCCGGGCAATTATCTGCAGAACGCCGTTGCGATCACCGCCATGGGCGGGTTGGAGATCGGCGAGTCGACGGGCTGGTTCGGGGCAATCAAGTACCGCTACATCGGCGCGCGTCCGCTCACCGAGGACGGCAATCTGCAGTCGCCCGCAACCGGCACGGTCAATACGAGGCTCGGCTACCGCTGGGAGGATGGCTGGCGCTTCCAAATCGACGCCTTCAACATCTCCGATTCGCGCTCCGACCAGATCACTTACGGCTATGGCTCGCTGCTGCCGGCCGATGCGCTCTACGGCCAATGCGCCGCCGGCGTCGCCCCCGCCGCCGTCTGCGCCATCGGCGTGATGGACCGCCACTTCAAGCCGGTCGAGCCGCCGGCGGTGAGGGTGACGTTCAGCGGGCCACTGCTGTCATTCTAGAGCGCATTCCGCAAAAGTTGGCGGACTTTTGCGACAAGAATGCGCTCAAGACCTTTGGTTTGGCGCGATTTCTCATCGCTCGCATGATTCTATGCGAGCGGAAAGCGCGCTAGCCGTTTGGCGATCAGGGCAACGCCTTGCGAGCGAGCTTGCCATTCGCGTTGCGCGGGAGGGCGTCGAGAAAGACGACAGCCCGCGGACGTTTGTAAGCGGCAAGATGCTCCTTGCAGTGGTCGAGCAGCGCCGTCTCGTCGCGGGGCGCATTGTCGCGCA
The DNA here is from genome assembly GCA_024506175.1 of Methylocystis sp. Lineage (GTDB taxonomy): Bacteria > Pseudomonadota > Alphaproteobacteria > Rhizobiales > Beijerinckiaceae > Methylocystis. The sequence continues at coordinate 57,223 of JAMBEQ010000227.1, read as the reverse complement.
TGACGACATAGGCCTTGATGATCGTCGCGTCCGCGTCCCGGCCGGTACGCTCCGCCGCGGCGGCTTCCGCGACATGCGGAAAGGCGAGAAGGCATTTCTCGACCTCGGCGGGCGAGACGCGGTAGCCGCCGGCGTTCATGACTTCGTCGGCGCGACCGTGGTGATGCATATAGCCACGGGCGTCGAACGCGACGAGATCGCCGGACACGAACCAGTCGCCTCGAAAGGCGTCCCGCTCTTCATCGGGTCGGTTCCAGTAACCGAGCATGAGTCCCGGTTCGTCGCGCCGCACGGCGAGCACCCCGATTTCGCCCGGCGGCAGCGGCGTCTCGCCGCGCTCCTGCGGGAGCGCCGCAACCACCCTTCCCGGCTGCGGCCGGCCCGGCGAACCCGGATGCACGGGAGTCGTCGGCCCGCTCGAAATGAAGGTCGAGCATTCGCTCATGCCGAACGCTTCATAAATTTCCTTGCCCGTGCGCGCCCGCCATTCAGCCAGAAGACTCGGAGGCAAGGCGGCGCCGGCGGAAAGGCAGTGGCGCAAGCTCGAAAGATTCGCGGTCTCGGGCGTGGCGTATTTCAAAATCTGCCGGTAGACGCCGGGCACCGCGGCGAAAACCGTTGCGCGGTGCTCCGCGATGAGGCGCGGCCAGATGGCCGGATCGGGGTGGCCATTATAGAGCACGGCGGAACCGCCGGCCGACAATGGATCGACGATTCCAACCCCTAGCGTATAGGTCCAATTGATCGCGCCCGCGTGCAACATGACGTCGCCGGGGCCGAGCCCCGTCCAGTGGGCGCGCATGGGCCGTCGGCCCCAGGCGGCGCGATGGGCGTGGAGGACGCCCTTCGGTCGGCTCGTCGTGCCGGACGTATAGACGAGATAGGCGGGATCGTCGGCTCGCGTGTCGGCGTAATCTTCGAGCGGCGCGCTTTCGGCTAGGCGCGCGAGATCGTCGCCGCGCAGCACGAGAGCGCTTCCCTCATGCGCCTCGCTCTCGAAAGCGGCGCCCAGCGCCAGCACGGAGGCGCCGCAGTCCTTCAACAGGAAATCCGCTTCTTCGAACGTGAGCTGCGAGGAGGCGAGCAGAGCCACATAGCCGGCGGCGATCGTCGCAAAATAGGCGAGCGCCGCATTGGCTTCATTGCCCATTCGAATCATGACCCGCGCGCCCGCCGGCAAATCGAGCGACCGCAAGCCCGCCGCGAGTCGACGCACCTTCAGATCGAGCTCGGCATGGCTCCAGCGCATTGCGCCAGCGTCCCCGACGACGGTGATCGCGGTGACGTCCGGGCGCAGCCGCGCATTTTCGGCAAGGCAATAGCGGGCGAGGTTGAAACGGGCGGGAACGGGTTCGCGAATGGGTGCGTCGGTCATGCCCGTTTTTGGCGCCCGCTGAACGCGAGGGCAACCCGGGTTTTAACCCTTGGTAAACCAAGGAAAGAAGCGCCGCTTCTCCCGCGCCGCCAATCCGGCGAATTTTACGCGCCTCATCTGAGATTCGGAGACGCGCGGTGGCGAAGAAGAAATCCCGGTCCTCAAAGGGCGGCGCACTGAGGCTCGGCCCTGCCCCATTGATCGCCGCCGTGGTGATCGCCGGCGCGGCAGGCGGCTTTTTCGCCGGCAAGAACGACATCGAGCGCAAGGTCGCCGGGCTGATCGGGCTCGGAAAGGCTGAGATGCAGGCGGCGAGGCCCGCCGCCGAGCCCAAAAGCGCCGAAGCGCCCCGTCCCGTGAAAGCTGGCGACAAGGCGGAGCTCGCGCGCCTGCTTAAGGGTGTGGGCTCTAAGACTCCTGAGCCCAAAGCCGCCGAGCCGAAAGCCGCCGTAAACTCGGTTCCGACGCCGCCCGAAAAGCCCATGCTCGCCGCCGCGCCAGATACGACGCCAAAGCCGCAAGAGCCGAGAGCGGACGCCGCGACGCCGGATCCCGTCAGCTTCCCCCACCCTCCGGCGCCGATCGTCTTTACTTTTCTCGACAAGAGCGCCGACGCGGGCGCGCATGTGACGCTTTCTCTCAATTTCGAAAACCTCGCCGGCAAGCCGATCCGCGCCTTCGAAGGCGTGATGAAGCTCACCGACTTGCAGGATCGAAACATCTACCGCTCGAAGATCGCGGTGAGCGCGCTGATCTCCGAAGGCGGCGCGCTCCGCTGGGACGAGCAGGTCGACGCAACCAAGCTCGACGGAGCGGGCCGGCGCCTTGTGAGTGAGGACCGGGAGAATCTCAAGGCGACCTTCCGGGTGAGGAAGGTGTTCTTTGTGGACGGCAGCGTGCGGACCTTTGACGCGCGGGGGTGAGGGCTGCCGCACCGCCCGCCGATGCGCGGCTCTTGATTAATGGGCTCTAGCCCGCTGTGAGAGACGCTTGAGGCGGTTTCCCCGCCGCTCTATGCAGGGCTTCGCTTCGCGGCCCGCGTGGCAATTTGCCGCATCGTCCCCAGAAGGCGCGCCTCAATCAAAGAGGCTCGACACGCTCTCCTCGCGCGCCGTGCGGGCGATCGCCTCGCCGATCAGCGGGCCGATGGGGATCACGCGGATATTAGGCGCGGCCTTAACGCCGTCAGTCTCGCAGATCGTGTCGGTGATTACGAGCTCTTCGAGCTTCGAGGCTGCAATGCGCTCGACCGCCCGCCCCGAGAGCACGCCATGGGTGATATAGGCGTGGACCGACTTGGCCCCGGCGGCGAGCAGCGCCTCGGCGGCGTTGCACAGCGTGCCGCCGGAGTCGACGATGTCGTCGACGAGGATACAGTTGTGGCCGGCCACCTCGCCGATGATATTCATGACCTCGGACTCGCCGGCGCGCTCGCGACGTTTATCCACGATGGCGAGCGGAGCGTCGATGCGCTTGGCGAGGGCGCGGGCGCGCACCACGCCGCCGACATCCGGCGAGACGACCATGACGTTCTTCAAAAGTCGATGCGCCTTGATGTCCGCCACCATGACCGGCGCGGCGAACAGGTTGTCGGTCGGAATGTCGAAGAAGCCCTGGACCTGGCCGGCGTGGAGGTCGACGGTGAGCACGCGGTCGGCGCCGGCGCGGGTGATGAGATTGCTGACGAGCTTGGCCGAAATCGGCGTGCGCCCGCCCTGTTTGCGATCCTGCCGGGCGTAGCCGAAATAGGGGATCACCGCCGTGATGCGGCGCGCCGACGCGCGGCGGAGCGCGTCGATCATGATCAGGAGCTCCATCAGATGGTCGTTCGCCGGGAAGGAGGTGGACTGGATCACGAACGTATCCTGCCCACGGACATTCTCGAGGACCTCGACCCAGATTTCCTGATCGGCGAAGCGCCGCACATGGGCGCGGCAAAGCTGCGTGTTGAGGTGCGCCGCAATAGCCTCTGCGAGCGGCCGGTTGGAATTGCCCGCCAGAAGTTTCATCGCCGCCATGGACTCATCCCCGCGCCCCGCTACAGTTCGCGGCCTCTTAGCAGCCGTGCCGACAACGAGCAATATCACACCGATATGACACCGGGCGTCTCGCCGATGCGATTGCCTCTTCGCCCGGTAATGCTCTAAATGGCGCATTGCCGGTTTTTTTTGCCGCGCCGCGGCAAAGGCGCCGGCCCGTTTCACTCTAACGCAAAACCTCCCGGCAATGACAATTTGCTCCAGCGCTGCGGACGAAACTCCGACCTTCCCGGCGTCGCGCGGGGGGATGCGCGCCGTCGTCGCGATGTCCGGGGGCGTAGATTCCAGCGTGGTCGCGGCCCTCCTGAAGGAGCAGGGCTACGACGTCGTCGGCGTGACCCTCCAGCTCTACGACCATGGCGAGGCCGCCCACCGCAAGGGCGCCTGCTGCGCCGGTCAGGATATCCAGGACGCCCGCGCCGTGGCCGCGCGCCTGGGAATTCCGCATTTCGTGCTCGATTACGAGAGCCGCTTCCAGGAGAAGGTGATCGAGGAATTCGCCGCCTCCTACGCCAGCGGCGAGACGCCGGTGCCTTGCATCGCCTGCAACCAGTTCATCAAGTTCGCCGACCTCTTCGAAACGGCGAAGGACCTCGGCGCCGATATTCTCGCGACCGGCCACTACATCTCCTCGCGGGACGACGGCGAGGGCGGACGGGCGCTCTACCGGGCCAAGGACGCCTCGCGCGATCAAAGCTATTTCCTCTTCGCGACGACCCGGGAGCAGCTGAAGATGCTGCGCTTCCCGCTCGGCGACTTCACCAAGACGGAGGTGCGCGAGATGGCGCGCCGCTTCTCTCTCGAGGTAGCCGACAAGCCCGATAGCCAGGACATCTGCTTCGTGCCGAGCGGCCGCTATACGGACGTCGTGCAGCGCCTCGCGCCTCAGTCCATGGCGCCGGGCGACATCGTCCATGTCGATGGGCGGGTGCTCGGCCGCCATGCGGGGGTGGCCCACTATACGATTGGCCAGAGGCGGGGATTGGGCCTCGGCGCTGCCGTCGCCGGGCGCGACGCGCAACCGCTGTTCGTCGTGCGTATCGACGCGGCGAAGGCGCAGGTCATCGTGGGTCCGCGCGAGGCGCTCGAAACGCGCGCGGTCGTCCTTCGCGATGTGAACTGGATCGGCCCTGGCGCGTTGTCCCGATTGCCTCCGCAGGGAATCGACATAATGGCCCGCGTCCGCTCGACCCGTCCCCCTGTGCCCGCAAGGCTGGTGCCGCGCGAGGACGCGGAGGCGGCGGTGGTTTTCGCGACCGGCGAATTCGGCGTCTCGCCGGGGCAGGCCTGCGTGTTCTACGATCACGCCGACGACGCCGCCCGGGTGCTGGGCGGCGGCTTTATTGCTGCGGCCGAGGCGAAGCAAAGCCCTCCAGTCATGGCGCCGACGCCGCGCGCCGCAACCGCGCAAAGGGCGCCGAGATGAGTCAAGCCAGACACTCAAGCCTCGATCTCGAGCCGCTGGAAAACTGCGACGTCGAGGCCGCTTATGCGCGCTGGGCGCCTGTCTATGACTTCGTCTTTACCGCTGTGTTTCGGCCGGGTAGGCGCGCGCTGGCTGCGGCGGCCTCCAAAGCGGACGGCCCGATTCTCGACATCGGCGTCGGCACGGGGCTGGAGCTCCCGATGTTCGAGCCGCACACCGAAGTTTATGGCGTCGATCTCTGCGAAGCCATGCTACGCCGCGCCGCCGAGCGCGTGCAGCGCAATGAGCTCAACCACGTGGCCGGCCTCTACAAGATGGACGCGACCCGCTTGGGCTTCGCAGATGCGTGCTTCGCCTGCGTCTGCGCGCCATTCGTGTTGACCGTGGCGCCTGAGCCGGAAGCCATGTTGGACGAGATCGCCCGCGTGTTGCGCCCTGGCGGCGAGATCATCCTCGTCAACCATGTCAGCCGGAATGGCGACCCTTTTGCCATTTTTGAACATTGGCTCGACCGCCATGTCGCCCCAAAGCTCGGTTGGCGCCCCCAGTTCCCCTGGGCGGTCATCGGCGATTGGGTCGACCAGCGCCCTGACATGCAGCTCGTCGAGCGGCGCCTGCTCGCGCCCTTCAATCTCTTCACTTTCGTGCGGATCAAACGCTTGCCCACCATGGGTGCCGAGCAAGTCCCGGAGGCGCGCGCCGAACCGGAATACGCCTGAGCACTGGCGCCGGCGCGCCGGCCGCGCTAGATTATACAAGCGGCGCTGCGGGGTGCGTGCAGGACTTTAATTCCCCGGGGCCTTATCGATCCTTAAGGGAGCTGTCCCTGGCCTCGCCCGTGGGCTTGGCCACATGGCGCCCACCTACGTTGTAGGTTCCCGGGATCGACGTCCCACGGCTCATGTGGCCCGCGCTATCAATCTCGTTCTGCCGGCGCATTTCTCCATGACCGATACAAAGACCGACCTGCGCCGGCGCTCGCTTGCGCGCCGCGACCTTGTCACCCATGAGGAATCCCATGACGCCGCCCTGGCCGTAGCGCGCCGTGGTCTCGCGCTCGTCGAGCAGCTGTTCGCCAGCGAACCTCCCAAGGCTCGGGTCGTTTCGGTCTATTGGCCGATCCGCAGCGAGCTCAACACGCGCCCACTGATCGAGGCGCTTGCGGAAAATGGCTATCAGGTCGTCCTGCCGGTGATGCATAAAGTGCGTCACCCGCTGGTTTTCCGGGAGTTTTTGCCGGGCGACGATCTCCTCAAGGGCCCATTCGGCCTCTTGGAGCCAGCCGAAGACAAGCCGGCGCGCGATCCCGACGTCATTTTCTCCCCCCTCGCCGCCTTTGACCGCAAGGGGTTTCGGCTCGGTTATGGCGGCGGCATCTATGACGCAACGCTCGCGGAGCTGCGGCCGAGAAAAAAGGTGACGGTCGTCGGCCTTGCCTATTCCTGTCAGGAAGCGGAACGAGTCCCTACCGAGCCGCACGACCAGCGGCTCGATTATCTGCTGACCGAGCGGGAGTTGATCGTTCCGGCGTAAGCTCCCGTCTTTCCGTGATTTGAGAGCGTGCTCTCGTCTCACGGGATTGGGCGTCTTAAGACGCGATCACTTGCTTGGTTGCTTACGGTTTTGGAGGCGAGCGATCTGGCGTCACCTCTTCGTGGGCGGCTCCGGGAGCTTGATGACCTGCCCCGCTTTCAGCTTCGCGGTCGGCTTCACGCCAGGATTGGCTTGCGCGAGGGCCTTGAGCTTTTCAGCCTTCCCGTAGAGCTTCCTGGCGATCGTCTTCAGCGTCTCCCCGGCCTTGGCGGTGTACGTGTCAGCGACGCCCGCCGGCGTTTCCACGGGCGCGGCGGGGGGCGTTGCGGCTTCGGGCGCCTGGGCGGTCTCGACCGGCTTCGGCTCTTCGGACGCGGGCGCTTCGCCGGTCTGCGTCTCGGCGGGAGTCGGCGACTCGGCGTTTTCGGCGGGCGTGGCGGCCGTTTCGTCGATTTTCGCCTCTTCCTCTGGAGCCGACGCCACCGGGACCCTGGCCGTGCCCGCAGCGAAGACATAGACAAGCGCGGCGGCGGCCCCCGCGAGGCCGAATTCCTTCAGGCCGCGGACACGCTTGGGCGGAAACAATGGGGGCTGGTGGTTTGTGACCCCCTGCTCCGTCTCGGCCTCCCGGCCCTTGAGCCAGCTGAACATCTCAATCAGGAAGTAGAGCAGAAGCAGGGCGGCGAGCGGAGGCTTCCAATAGTTCACAGGGGCGAAGATATAGGCCATCGCCGCCTGCTCGATCATGAGGCCGACCCAGGGGATCTGTGCGTCCCCGCCCTTGCCGCGGCGGAGGAACGCCACGCCTGCCACGGCGACGAACAGCCCCGCATAAACCGCCAGCAAGACTTCACGAGGAATGAAGCTCCAACCCAGCGCTTTCATCCCGAAGAGGTAGAGAAGCCCAGCGGCCGTCACGGCGTAAAGGCCATGCAGAAGGCGACGCCGGCTTGCGAGCTGGCTCAGATGCGCAAGAAGCGCAGCGGCGACGATCGCCATGAAGGCGAAACAAACATTGGCCGACAGAAGGTCCGGATTCATCGCAGCGAGACTCCTGTTGAGGCTCCAACCTGTGCGCACGCAGATGTGACGATAGTTTGTAAGCGGCGTTATACGGCCTTGGCGCTCACCCCGGCGCTGTCGAATGTGGCCATGTCGCGATGGCAGGCGAGCGCCGTCTTCACGATGGAGATCGCCAGCGCGGCGCCCGATCCTTCGCCGAGCCGCATGCCGAGATCGAGCAACGGCTTTTTGCCGAGCCGCGCCAGAACCTCGCCATGCGCCCCCTCGGCGGAGACATGGCCAGCGACGCAATGGGCGATCGCGTCGGGCGTGATGGCGTGCAGCAGCGCGGCGGCGGCGCAGACGACATAGCCGTCGAGCGCCACCGGCACGCGGTTGAGCCGCGCCGCCGTAATGGCGCCCATCATCGCAGCGATCTCACGACCGCCGAGGCGGCGCATGATTTCCAGCGGATCGGAGAGATGCGGGCCGTGCAGAGCGAGGGCCGCGTCGATCGCCGCATTTTTGCGGGCGAGCCCGACGTCGTCAACGCCCGTCCCCCGCCCGGTCCAGCGCGAGGCCGGCCCGCCGTACAGCGCCGCGTAAATGGCGGCGGCGCTCGTCGTATTGCCGATGCCCATCTCTCCTGGCGCGAGGAGGTCGATGCCACCCTCTATCGCCTCGAAGCCGTAAGCGAAGGTCGCCGCGGCCTCGCGCTCGTCCATGGCGGGCGCCTGCGTGAAATCCTGCGTGGGCCGCTCCAGCGCCAGCTCATAGACCTTGAGGCCGATCCCATGCGCTTTGCATATCTGATTGATCGCGGCGCCGCCGGTCATGAAGTTTTGAACCATCTGCGCGGTGACGCTCGCCGGAAACGCCGAGACGCCCTGCGCCACGACGCCGTGGTTGCCGGCATAGACGGCGACGAGCGGCCGCGCGATCGCGGGCTGCGGAACCCCCTGCCAGGCCGCAAGCCATTCGACGATTTCCTCGAGCCGCCCCAAGGCGCCCGGCGGCTTGGTGAGCTGCGAGTCGCGCGCCCGCACGGCGGCGACGGCGGCCTCGCTCGGCGCGGCGAGGTTGGCGAACAGGATGCGGATTTCTTCGAACGGGCGAATGTCTTCGGTCATGCGCGGGGTTTAGCGCTTCGAGACGTTAATTGCGAGTTTGAAGCGCCAGGTTTGACACGGGCGCGCGCGGACGCGATTAGACGCCAGACCCCAGAAGAGGCCACGCCGTGCACGACATCGCCGCGCCCCAGGATAAGACTTCCCTTCTCGCCCATTTCAACAGTGATCCGCGTCGCGTCGGCGCGGCGATCATGCTCGGCTTCGCGACCGGCCTGCCCTTTCTCCTCGTCTACAGCACGCAATCGGCCTGGCTCTACGAGGCGAAAGTGCCGATCGAAACCATCGGCCTGTTGAGCGAGATGACGCTCGCCTACAAATTCAAATGGGTCTGGGCGCCTTTTCTCGACGAATATGACGCGCCGGTTTTCGCAAAGCTCTTCGGCCGCCGGCGCGGCTGGATCGTTGTCTCGCAGCTTGCGGTCATTATCGCGCTGGTCGGCGTCGCCTATGGCGATCCGGGAAATTGGCTCGCCTGGACGGTGCTCTTCTCCTTCGCGCTCGGCATTGCCGGCGCGACGCAGGACATTACCGTCGATGGCTGGCGCATCACCGTCGCCCCGAAGGAAAAGCTCGCCTTCATGACCTCCGCCGCCGAGATGGGCTATCGCGTCGGCACGCTCATCGCAGGGGCAGGCGCGCTTTATCTGGCGCATTTCTACGGCTGGAAGGCCGCCTATCTCTGCATGGCGGGCGTCATGACGCTCGGCCTCTTCGCCACTTTCCTCGCGCCGGAGCCGCCCTCGGATGTCGAGCCGCATCGCGAGAGGCCGGGTTTCGTCTTCACGGTCACGGAGCCGATCAAGGAGCTGTGGCGCCGGCTGGGACCGATGGCGCTCGCCATCCTTCTCCTCATCGCCGGCTTTCGCATGCCGGGCTACATCTCCGGCGCCATGGCCATGCCGCTGTTCAAGAGCCTGCATTTCTCGGAAGCCGACATCGCCACCGTTACGAAGGTCTTCGGCTTCTGGATCGCGCTCGGCGGAACTCTGCTCGCCGGCCTCGTCGTGCGCCAATTCGGCATGATGAAAAGCCTGCTCATCGGCACCGTCGCTGGCTCCGCCTCGCATCTGTCCCTGGCTTGGCTCGCGGCCCATGGCCACGACTTCACGGATTTCGCGCTGGCCGTGGGCGTCGATGGATTTGCCTACGCCTTCGCTCAAGTGGTGCTGATCATCTATATGTCTTCGCTCGTCTCGACCGAATTCGCGACGAGCCAATATGCGCTGCTGACCTCGCTCTGCGCCCTCCCCGGCAGCCTGCTCGCGGGAACGTCCGGCTTCATCATCAAGCACACAAGCTTCGAGACCTTTTTTGTCGGCACGTCTTTGATGGGGTTTCCGGTGGCGATCCTCGCCTGGTGGGTGTGGCGCAGGCAGGAAGAGCTCGGACAAGACGCTTTGGCCGAGAGATCGGCGGAAAGAACCGCCGAGACCGACTGATTTAAATCAAAGCCGGCGGGCGTGCCCATGAACGCTTCGGCGTGGCCCACGGTGGGAAAGGTGGGCGGCGCGCCGCAGCGCGCCGCCGCCAACTTACCGCCTCGCGTGATGGATCCCGTAAAACGCGTAGATGGCGAGGCCCGCGCCCGTCCAAATAAGGAGGCGCAGCCAGGTGTCGAGCGGCAGCGCGATCATCAACGCCAGGCAGGAAAGAACGCCCAGCACCGGCATCACCGGAATGCCCGGCGCGCGGAAGGGTCGGGGCAATTCAGGGTGCGTCTGCCGCAGGCGAATGACGGCAACGCAGACAAGCGCAAAAGCCGCGAGCGTGCCGATGCTCACCATCTCGCCCAGGAGATCGATGGGAAAGAGCCCCGCCGCGAGCGCGACAATGAGGCCGACGAGAATCTGGCTCACAGCCGGCGTGCGATAGCGGTGATGGAGTTTCGCGAAGATCGGCGGCACGAGGCCGTCATGCGCCATGGTGAAGAAGATGCGCGTTTGACCATAGAGCAGCGCAAGAATGGCGGTGGTCAGTCCCGCAAGCGCGCCGAGCTTCACCACCCAGGCGAGCCCGGCCACGCCCGTGCGGTCCATGACCAGCGCCATCGGGTCCGGCACGCCGAGGTCTTTATAGTTCACGACCCCGGTCGCCACAGCGGCGACCGCGACGTAGAGAATAGTGCAGATGATGAGTGAGCCGACGATGCCGATCGGGACGTCACGCTGCGGCGTGTGCGCCTCCTGCGCCGCTGTGGAAACCGAGTCGAATCCGACATAGGCGAAGAAAACCACCGAGGCCCCGCGCGCCACGCCGCTCCAGCCATAGACGCCGAATTCCCCGCTGTTCTCCGGGATCAGCGGCGACCAATTGGCCGTATGGATATGAGCTGCGCCGACGGCGATCACCAACAGCACCACCATCACCTTGAGGGCGACGATGACGTTGTTGAAGCGCGTCGACTCGCTCGTGCCTCGGACGAGCAAAAGAGTGAGCAAAAGCACAATGCCCGCCGCCGGCAGGTTGAAGAAACCATGCGCGGCGGAATCGCCGGACGAGGCGAAATAGGCGCTCGTGAGCTGGGGCGGGATGCTGATGCCCAACCCCTGCATCACGCGGTTGAAATATCCCGCCCAGCCGACGGCGACGGTCGCGGCGCCGGCGGCATATTCGAGCACGAGGTTCCAACCGATGATCCAGGCGAAAATCTCGCCTAGCGTGACATAGGTATAAGTATAAGCGCTGCCGGAAACAGGAATGAGCGCGGCAAGCTCGGCGTAGCAAAGCGCGACGAAGGCGCAGGCGAGCCCGGAAAGAACGAATGAGACCATGACGCCCGGCCCGGCGTAGTTCGCCGCCGCCGTGCCGGTGAGCACGAAAATGCCCGCCCCGATGATGCCGCCGATGCCGAGCGCCATGAGCGACGCCCAGCCCAGAGCGCGCTTCAGGCCATCGCCGTCCGTTTCGGCGCTATGCGCCGCGATGAGGGCGACGACGGATTTGCGCGTGAAATAGATCTTGCTTGCGGTTTCCGACAATGGACGGTCCTTTCGCATTTGCGCGGCGCTCCGGAGCATTCATGGCCGGGACAAGAGACTGCGGCCGATTATGGTTGCGTCGCAAGAAGATACAAGCGGAAATGCCCCTGCTTTAGAATGCGCTGGCGCACACCGGTCAGCGGGTTGCGCGCGAGCAGCCCGCATAACCCAGGATCACCTCCGCCGCTCGAGCGCTCGGACATGGGCCCGCCTCGATAAGATTCGCCCGAACACGCTCAAAAGCCGCCAGTTGCGATGCGCGGGCCGGACTCTCCGCGAGGAGAAGCGGCGCAAGGGCCTCCGCGAGGGCGCGCGGGGTCGCTGCCTCCTGGACAAACTCCGGAATGGCGTTTTCTCCGATGATGAGATTGGGAAGCACGATCGAATGCACCTTGACGAGAAAGCGCAGGAAGGATTCGAGCCGCGAGACGCGATAGGCGACAACCATGGGCGTGCGCGCAAGCGCGAGCTCCAACGTGGCGACGCCGGAGGTGACAAGCGCTGCTTGGGCTTGTCCGAACGCCCCGAACTTCTCGGACTGCGAAAGGAGGCGCGGGACGATCGGCCAGCCGCGCAGCGCCTCGCGCAAGGGCGCCTCCATATTGGGCGCAACCGGAACAGCGACGTCGATCTGAGGATGGTCTTGCAAAAGCAGCGCGAGTGTTTCGCTATAAAGCGGCGTCATCCGCGCGATTTCAGCGAGGCGCGAGCCGGGAAGGACCAGCAGGAGCGGCGGTCCCGCCTTATCGCGCGGCCGCGGAAACTGATCGAGCTTTTCGACGAGCGGGTGGCCGACATAGACGCAGCGCGGCCCGCCGAGCTTTCGGTGCGCCGCCGGCTCGAAGGGCAGCAAGGCGAGCACACAGTCGACATATTCGCACATTTTCCGCGCGCGTCCCGGCCGCCAGGCCCAGACCGTGGGGCTGACATAGTCCACGATGGGAATGCGCGCATTCGCGCGGCGCACCTTGCGCGCCACGCGATGCGTGAAATCGGGCGCGTCGATGATGACCAGGCAATCGGGATTCTCATCCAGAACGGTCTGCGCCGTCTCGTCGATGCGCGCAAGAATCGCCCGAAGGCTGGCGATGACAGGGACAAGGCCCATGACCGCTATCTCTGTCATCGGAAACAGCGAAGCGAGCCCTTCGCGCGTCATCGCCTTGCCGCCAACGCCGATGAATTCCGCCGTTGGCCGGCTTTCTCGCAGGGCGCGCATCAAGGCCGCGCCGAGCGCATCGCCGGAAGCTTCGCCGGCGACGAGAAAAATGCGTGGGCCGCTCACGCGAGGTCCGCACGGCGGCGCGGCGCGCAAAGGGGGCGTTGCGAGCGCGCGCGCAGGAACGAGAGGATTTGCGCGACATCGGCGTTGTCCGCATAGGCCGCTTCGACAGCGTCGATGCGTTCGCTCAAGGCGCTCGCGTCGGCGTCTTTCAAAAATAGGCGTCGGTAAGCTTCCCGTAGCAACGCAATGCGCTCGGCGGAAAAGGCGCGCCGTCTCAGGCCCACGACATTCACGCCGAAGAGATGCGCGCGATTGCCTCCCGCGAGTCCAAAAGGAATAACGTCGCCCTCCACGCCCGCGAGTCCCCCCACAAAGGCGTGCGAGCCGATGCGGACATTCTGGTGCACCGCAGTCCCGCCACCGATCGACGCATGATCGCCGATCTCCACATGGCCGCCGAGCAGCGCCTGATTGGCGAGCACGACGCCGTCGCCAAGGCGGCAATCATGCGCGACATGCGAATAGGCGAGCAGCGCGCAGCCAGCGCCGATCCGAGTGCTCGCGTCGACCCCGGAGTTGATCGTGACGCCCTCTCGAATGATGCAATCCTCGCCGATCGAAAGCGCGCCCTCCGCCAGCGCGGCCTTGAGATCCTGCGACGGCGCCCCAATCGAGGCAAAGGGAAAAACGCGCGCGCGCGCGCCGATGACCGTGCGCCCCATGACGACGACATGCGATTGCAGGACAGCGCCGGCGCCGATCTCGACGCCCGCGCCAATATGGCAGAATGGGCCCACGGCGACGCTCCCATGCAAACGCGCGCCGGCTTCGATGATCGCGGTTGGATGGATGGTTGCCGTCATGCGCCCGCCCGCTCCGGGCTCTATCAGACGCCCATCATGGCGCTGATCTGCGCTTCGCACACGAGCGCGCCGTCGACGAGCGCCCGGCCGTGATACCACCAGATATTCCGCTTTTGCGCAGTCTTCGCCATGTGGAATTCAACGCGGTCGCCGGGCGTCACGGGCTTGCGGAATTTCGCGCCGTCGATCGTCATGAAATAGACGAGCTTCGGCTTTTCGCTCTGCGCCTGCGCGCGCATGACGATCACGCCGGCCGTCTGCGCCATCGCTTCGATGAGGAGAACGCCGGGCATGACGGGCCGTTCAGGAAAATGCCCCATGAACTGCGGCTCGTTTATCGTGACGTTTTTTATGCCGATGCAGGCCTCGTCGCCGCGAATATCGATAATGCGATCGACCAGCAGAAAAGGATAGCGATGCGGCAGGCTGCGCATGATCTCGAGAATATCCGCGCTTTCGAGCGTCGCGCCGGCTTCCGTCCCTGACATAGTTTCCTTCCCCCGTGATGCAGAGCGTCTGCCGCGCCCCTCGGGGTCCTTTTATATCGGCTTCTTCGCCTTGTCGCGCCGCGCCAGCCTGTCAATGATCGCTTCGGCGCGAAGATAGCGCCGCAACGGTCGCGCAGGGGCGCCGCCATAGCGCGCGCCCGCCGGAACGTCTCGCATCACGCCGGATTTCGCGGCGACGGCGGCGCCCTCTCCGATCGTGAGATGCCCTGCGACGGCCGACTGGCCGCCGAGCGCGGCGTAGTCGCCAATCTCGCAGGATCCCGCGATTCCTGTTTGCGCGACGATCGCGCAAAAGCGGCCGATGACGACATTGTGGGCGATCTGGACCAAATTATCGATCTTGGTGCCCTCGCCGACGATCGTGTCGCGGGCCGCGCCTCGGTCGATCGTCGTATTGGCGCCGATCTCGACGTCATCCTGAATGATGACCCGACCGAGCTGAGGCGTCTTCAGCCAGCCCTTGTCACCCTTTGCGAAACCGAAACCATCCTGCCCGAGCCTCGCGCCAGGATGGATGATGACCCGGTCCCCAATCAGCGAGCATATGATGCTCGCCTGAGCGCCGATCGAGCAATCGCGGCCGATGCGCACGCCCGGGCCGATCACAGCCTGCGGCCCGACGATCGTTCCCGAGCCGATTTCCGCGGCCGGGCCGATGACGGCGCCGGGGTCTACGGTGACGCCGGGCTCCAACCGCGCCTCGGGGTGGATCGTCGCGCTGGGCGAAACGCCGGTCGAGCGGAAAAGCGACTGGGGCTGCAAAGCTTCGGGAAAAAGCTTCGCCGCAGCCAGGGTCATCGCGCGCTGCGGATCGTCGACAATCAGGGCTGTTATCCGCCTGGGAAGAAGGTCAGCGCGCCGCGCTTGGATAAAGCAGGCGGTAGCGCGGCAAGTTGCGAGGGCGTCTGTGTAACGTCTCGACGCAAAGAAGCAGAGGTCGCCGGGATGGCCGGCGCCAAGGGGCGCAACGCCGGTGATCAGCAGCGGACTATCCGAAGGTTCGGCCTGCCGGACCGTCGCGCCGGCGAGTTCGGCGATCTCCTCGATCGAATAGGGCCGCGAGAGATGGAAGAAGGCCGCAACGCTCATGTGAGCCGCTCTCGCCGGATTCCGGACACAAAAAACCCGCCAGCGGCGCGCCGCCGGCGGGTTTTTGATTATCAGAAATTCGTGCCGCCCGAAAAGCGGAAGTTCTGGGTGATGTCTTCGCGGGCTTTCGACGTCACGACCGCATAGTCGAAGCGGATCGGGCCCATGGGCGAATTCCACAGCACCGACGCGCCGACGGACGAACGGATGCGGAACTCGTTCGAGGCCGGCACGACGCAAGTGCCCTGCCCGAAGCCTGCCGCCGCGGTGTAAGCCGCAAGACAGGTCACGCCGGGGATTGTGGGCAGATTGTTGCTGAAGTTGGTGCGGCCCTGGAAGTTCCAGAGGCTGCCGGCGTCCGCGAAGAGGGCGCCCCTCAACCCCAGATCCTTCGGCAGACCCCACAGCGGGAACTGCACTTCGAGCGAGCCCCCCACATAATCCGTTCCGCCGAGCGAGTTCCCGTAGCGCGCATTATAGGTCGTGAAGAGATTGGAGTCGCGCGGGCCGATGCCGCCCGGCGAGAAGCCGCGAACCAGGCTCGGTCCGAGATTGAAGTTGTCCTGAATGCGCGGCGTATATCCGCCGAAAGGCAGCAGGTGGCCCCCCTGCACGCGGGCGATGCCGACAACGTCGTCGAGATAGGGAACCTCATGGAAGTAGCGTACGTCGCCGGTCGTACGCAGGTAGCGAGACGTGCCGCCCAGGCCGGCTGCATCCTGGCTCAAGGTGGCAAGCCAGCCGTTGTGCGGATTACGGAAGTCGTCGATCGTATTGTAGTTCAGCGAGTAGCCGATCATCGAAGTGAGGATCGTGCCTTGCGATTGCTTGATGGCCAGCGACGCTTCGCCATTCGTCTGACAGTTGAAGAACAGGCTCGGCGGCCCCACGAGGGGCGAGCCGGGCGTAACCGCGAGCGGGTTGGTACAGTCGTTATAGGGCTTGCTGATGGTGTTGGGGATCGAGATCGTCGTCTGATAGACCGAATAGCGCGGCGAGAAGCTGAGCTCGTCTGAGACCGGGACGCCGAAACGCACCGTTCCGCCGACGGAGGTCGAGCTGTAGATCGAGTAATGATAGGCGTCCTGCCGCCGCGCGAAGACGTCGAAGCCAGCCGAGATGCGCTGGTCGAGGAAATACGGCTCGGTGAAGCTGAAAGTCACGCCGCGCGCGATCTGACCCGCCTGGACCGACAGACGCACCGCCTGGCCGCGGCCCATGAAGTTGCTCTCCGACACCGAGACCTCGGCGATGAAGCCCTGGTTGGTCGAATAGCCGCCTGAGACGCCGAAGTTGCCAGTCGGCTGATCCTCGACATCCACATTGAGCACAACACGATCGGGCGACGAGCCCGGCTCGTTCGTGATCTTGACCTTCTTGAAGTAGCCGAGGCCGTTCAGCCGGCGCTCCGCGCGCTCGATGAGAACGCGGTTGTAGGCGTCGCCCTCGCCGATATCGAATTCGCGGCGAATGACGTAATCGCGCGTGCGGGTGTTCCCCCTGATATTGATGCGCTCAATATAGACGCGCGGCCCTTCGTCGAGGACGAAGCGGATCGCGACGGTCTGGGAGGCGGGATCGCGCTCGCCGCGCGGGCGCGCCTGAGTAAAGGCGTAGCCCTTCCTGGCGATTTCGCGGGTCAGCGCCTCGACGGTCTTCTCGACGGCGTCGCCATTATAGACATCGCCGGGCGCGATGCGCAGCACATCGTTGAGCGCGGCGCCGTCGACGTCGGGCAGATGCGATTCGACGCCCACTGAGGAGACGCGATATTGCGGACCTTCCTCGACCACGATGGTGATGATGTAGCCCGCCTGCGCCGGGTCATATTGGGCATCCGAGCTGACGACGCGGAAATCGGCGTAGCCATTCTTCAGATAGAAGCGGCGCACGAGCTCCAGATCGGCGGCGATCCGGTCGGGATCATAGACGTCGCTGGTCTTGATGAAGGAGAGGAAATTCATCTCCGTCGTCTCCATCAGACCAACCAGGCGACGCGTAGAATAGACGTTGTTGCCGACGAAACGGATCTCCTTCACGCCCGTCTTATCGCCTTCAACCACAGTGAAGACGACATCGATTCGGCCATTCGGCAACTCGACCGTGCGATAGCTGATCTTCGCGGCGGCGCGACCGGCGCGGCGATAGATTTCGGTTATGCGGGCGACGTCGGCCTCTGCAACCTGTGGGCTGAAGGCGCCGCGAGCCTTGGTGCGCAGCTCCGGCTGCAGATTTTCGCTCTTGATCTTGCTGTTGCCTTCGATCACGACGCGGTTGATCTGGTTGCCCTCAGCCACGCGGATGATGACATTGCCGCCTTTTCGGCTGGCGGAAACGGATGCAAACCGGCCACTTTCACGAAGCGCCTCAAGCCCTTTCTCGACCTCGGCCGGGCTCTCGCCGGTAAAATAGGAGCGGATGGTCTCGGCGTCGGTGCGCGTGGCGCCTTGCACGACGATGTCCGCCAGCGCGGGCGCGGAAAAGGCGAAGAACGCCGCGAGTGCGGCGACGAGCAGTGACGAAGATTTCCAAATGCCGCCAGTGGATTGCATGTAATGCTGGTCCTCGTCCGCAACTTCCGCCGCCCGCAGCGCGGCGAATGACAACGTATCGAAAAGAGCGAAACGTTCTGTTTCGCATTCCGCCAAAACTTCTACAGGGTTTAACCACCCCTGCAAATCCAGATTAAAATCTATTCGCGCAATTTGTCGAAGGCGTGGCGTCGAAGCCACGATTTATGGTCATCAGAAAGTTAAGAGACCGCCAATAGGCTCAATAAAATCAAAAGACCGCGGCGGGGGCCGCGGTCTTGATCAGCGCCTGACAATCCGCTCGTCCCCGTTCACGACGCCCCGCCGACAAGACGCTGAAGAAGCCGCGCGATGTCGTTGTATGTCGAAAAGATCATCAGCCCGCCGACCATGGCGAGGCCCAGCCGGAAAGCAAGCTCCTGGGCGCGTTCGTTCAGGGCGCGGCCACGGACGGCCTCTATTGTGAAAAACAACAAATGGCCGCCATCCAGCAGCGGGACGGGCATCAGATTCAGCAGGCCGACTGAGACCGAGAGGATGGCTATGAGGTTGAAAAAGGGAGCGAAACCAACTTTTGCAGCCGCCTGGGCGGCCTGGCCCGAGATCTGAGCGATGCCAATCGGACCTGAGAGTTGATCGGCGCTCTCCCGGCCGCTCACCAGGCCTGCGATATACGCGCCGCTGCGATGCACAACCTGCCAGGTCTCGCTAAATCCCATCGCCACCGATTCGGCCGGCCCGAAGTGTTCCTCACGCACGTCTTTTGCGTCGGCCGACGACTTGAGGCCAAGCATGCCGATTCGGACCTTGCCTGCGGCGCTTTCAACTTCGCGCCAGGCCGGCGTCGCCTCGAGCGTCAAATCCTTGTCGCCGCGCCGGATCACGAAAGTAAGCTTGGTGTCGGCCGAGGCGGACACGATTTCCTGGATTTTCGAGAAGGCGTCGATCGGCGCGCCATCGATCGAGAGCACGAGGTCGCCCGGCTTGAAACCCGCCGCCGCGCCGGCCCCGCCCTCGATGACAGTGCCGATGCGCGGCGCCAGCACAGTGCGGCCATAGTAGCCGAACATGCCCGCGAACAGGGCGATGGCGAGAATGAAATTCGCAAAAGGCCCGGCGAAAACGATCGCCGACCGCTTCCACACCGGCTGCGCCGCGAAAGTGACGGCGCGCTCGGCGTCCGGCATGGCGTTTAGGGAGTCAGGGTCAGGGGCGCTCGCGGCGTTGGCGTCGCCATGGAATTTCACGTAGCCGCCGAGCGGTATGGCCGCAATGCGCCAGCGCGTCCCGTAGCGATCAACGCGCGACCACAACTCGGGACCGAAGCCGATCGAGAAGGCGTCAACCTTGACCCCGCACCACCGACCGACAATGAAGTGGCCGAATTCGTGGACGAAGACGACGACGCTCAGGATGATGACAAAGGGGATGATGTAAGTGGCGAAAGTCATCAGCAGATCCAGCACGGTCTCGTCTCCAACGCTTCACTCGTCCAAACACCGCGCCAGCGCGGGGCGCGG
This sequence comes from Methylocystis sp., assembly GCA_024506175.1. Classification (GTDB taxonomy): domain Bacteria; phylum Pseudomonadota; class Alphaproteobacteria; order Rhizobiales; family Beijerinckiaceae; genus Methylocystis. The sequence continues at coordinate 38,003 of JAMBEQ010000227.1, read as the reverse complement.
GATTTGGTTACTGAAGCGTTAACATGCCCGAAGGCGCATCGGCGGCCAAGACCGCCCGCGACCTTTCTCTGACAATATGGTCAACGGCGAGCGCTTCCGCCACACTTTCAGGCTCTTGCGCATATCCTTCCCGCAGCGCCGTCTCGCAAGCCTCGGCCACGTGGCGGACGATCCCGGAGAAAGGAATGCGGCGGTCGAGGAAAGCCTCGACCGCAATCTCATTGGCCGCATTGAGCACCGTCGTGAGCCCCCCGCCCTGCGCCAGCGCGTCGAGCGCTAGCCTCAAAGCCGGGAAGCGATCGAAATCAGGAGCCTCGAAGGTCAATGTGGCGAGCTTAGCGAAATCGAGCCGGGGAGCGGGGGTCGTCAGGCGCTCGGGGTAGGCCAGGCAATGGGCGATTGGCACGCGCATATCCGGCGGCGCCATGCCGGCTGTGACCGAGCCGTCCGAGAAGGCCACGAGCCCGTGCACGATCGATTGCGGGTGAACGACCACCTCGAGCTTTTCCGCCGGCACGCCAAAGAGGTGGTGCGCCTCGATCAGCTCTAGGCCCTTGTTCATCATTCCCGCGGAATCGACGGTGATCTTGGGACCCATCGCCCAATTTGGATGGTTGAGCGCCTCCTCGACAGTCGCGTCGGCGATGCGCTCCTTGCTCCAGGTGCGGAAAGGACCGCCCGACGCCGTGACGATCATGCGCTCGATTCGCGAGGGGTCTTCCCCGCCGAGCGCCTGGAAAATGGCGTTGTGCTCACTATCGACTGGCAAGAGCATCGCCCGCATCTTCTGGGCCATGCGCATGAAGGGCGCGCCGGCGCAGACGAGGCATTCCTTATTGGCGAGCGCGATGTCCCGCCCCAGCGAGAGCGCGGCATGAGTAGGCTCGACGCCGGCTGCGCCGACGATCGCGGACACCACGAGATCGGCCTCGCGCACCGCCGCCTCGATAATCGCCTCACGACCGGCGGCAACCTGAGTATTGGTCCCCGCGAGCGCTTCCTTGAGCTCGGGATAGACGGATTCGTCTCGGATCGCCGCGAATTCGGCCTTGGTGCGGCGGGCGATCTCGGCGAGCGCCTTCGCGTCGCGGCCGCCGACGACGGCAGTGACGGAGAAGCCCTCAGGGTCACGTTCCAATAGATCGACCGTCGAACGGCCGACCGAGCCGGTCGCCCCAAGGAGGACGATGCGGCGCGGCGCTCGCGCGCGCCCGTTGCCATGTCCGTTCTTCAAATCCATGATCGCTTCACCAGAAAAAGAGGTTGGCCGCAGCCGAAGGGTCGCCCCGGACCAAGCCCATCGCCGCCGCGAAAACGCAGGCGAAGATGAAACCGTCCAGCCGATCCATGACCCCGCCATGGCCGGGAATGAGCTGGCTCGAATCCTTGACGCCAAAGCGGCGCTTGACCGACGATTCGAACAAGTCGCCCAATTGCGATATGGCGGCGGCCGACAAGCCGACAAGGAAGGTTTGGGGCCCTGCAAGCGCCGCGCCGCCCCCGGCATAGGCTGTTGCGACACCGAGCAAGGCCCCGCTCACCACCCCCGTGATCGTGCCGGACCAGGTCTTGCCGGCCGAAACACGCGGCCAAAGCTTAGGGCCCCCGATCAGTCTTCCGCCGAAATAAGCAAAGACGTCCGTCCCCCAAACGATGGCGAAAAGATAAGCGATTGCGAGAACCCCGAAGTCGGGGGACTCGCGCAGCCAACAGACCGAAAAGGCCAGGGCTCCGGCGTAGACGACGCCGCCCGCCGCCCAGACGCGCCGCTCTCTGCCCGCCAGAAACGCGGAGATCGCGGCGAAACCGAGGACTTCCAGAGCGGCGGCGCCCGCCAGTCCGCTCCCGCCAAGAGCCGCGGCGGCGGCGACAGCCGCACCGCCCGCGGCGACCCTGCCAAGCCGCTGCTCGCCCCCAATGAGCCCCTGCCACTCCCAATTTACGGCGAAAGCGGCGGCAAGCCAGAATAACGTGAAAACGACGCCGCCGACATAGAGCGTCACAAGCGCGATCGCGACCAGCACCGCCGCCGAGACGACGCGCGGGCCGAGATCAGCGAAGCCGCCGCTCTTTTCCGGTTCCTTCTTGGCCAGGGCGCTCATGAGGCCGTCTTGGCGCTGAGCGCAGGCTCGACCCGGCCGAACCGGCGCTCGCGATGAGCGTATTCCTGCAAGGCCGCAATCATCGCCGCCCTGTCGAAATCCGGCCAAAGGATGGGCAGGAATACGAATTCGGCGTAAGCCGCTTGCCATAGAAGGAAATTGGAGAGGCGCTGCTCACCCGAAGTCCGGATGATGAGATCGGGGTCGGGTATGTCAGCCGTATCAAGACGCGCAGCGATCGCGTCGGCGTCGATCTCGTTCGGCGCAAGGCGTCCTTGCGCGACCATTTCGGCGAGCGCACGAGCGGCTGCGGCGATCTCCTGACGCGCTCCATAATTGAAGGCGACGACGAGCGTCAGGCCAGTGTTGGCCTGGGTCACCCGTTCGGCCTCCTCGAGCAGGCCCAATATATCGGGAGAGAGATCGGCGCGCGCGCCGATGACGCGAACCCGCACATTACTGGCGTGCAGCTCGTTCAGATCGTTGCGGATGAAACGATGCAGCAGCCCCAGCAGGCTCTGCACCTCGTCGCGCGGACGCGACCAGTTCTCGGCCGAAAAGGAATAGACCGTGAGATAGGAAATCTTGAGCTCGATCGCGGCGCGCACGGCCCGCCGCAGCGCCTCGACGCCCCGGCGATGCCCTTCCAAGCGCGGCAGGCCGCGGGCGGCGGCCCAGCGGCCGTTGCCATCCATGATGAGCGCGATGTGACGCGGGGTCGTTTTGATGCCGAGTGCGGTCGTCGCCATTTCGAGTAAATCGCCTTCCGCCATCGTTGGAATCCGAATCGCCGGCCGATCTTAGCAAAGCTGGCGGGCGCCGCCGCGCTTGCTTCCGTGAAGCGGGGCGACCTACCTCAGACCTGCATAATTTCCTTTTCCTTGGTCGCCAATGTGGCGTCGATCTCCTTGATCGCCTCGTCGGTCGCCTTCTGAACCTCGGTTTCGTGACGCTTGCCGTCGTCCTCCGGAATGGCGTGGTCTTTCAAAAGCTTCTTTAATATGTCGATGCCGTCGCGGCGAACATGACGCACCGCCACGCGCGCCTCCTCCGCATATTTGTGCGCCACCTTTACCAGCTCCTTGCGGCGCTGCTCGTTGAGTTCCGGCATGCGAATGCGCAGGGTTTGACCCTCGACGGTGGGCTGAAGGCCGAGGTTTGCCTCGCGGATCGCCTTGTCGACCGCGATCACGAGCGCCTTGTCCCAAACCTGGACAGAGAGCATCCGCGGCTCCGGCACACTGACAGTTGCAACCTGATTGAGCGGCGAAACCTGACCATAAGCGTCGACATGCACCGGGTCCAACAGGCTCGCGGCGGCGCGACCAGTCCGCAGGCCGCCGAATTCATGCTTGAGGGTCGCGATCGCGCCCTGCATGCGGCGCTTCAAGTCCGCGAGATCGAATTTGTCCGTCATAATTCCCTTAACCTGTCTTGTCGCCGCGGCGACGCGCGGAGGAGCCCAGCGATGTTCTAAACGGGGCATGCCCATTCTCGGGTCCCGAAATCAGGCCCCTTATGGCATGTTTTTGAACTCCGCGCGCCACAAAGACGCGCGGGATTAAGGCGCGACGAGGGTCGACCGGCCTCTGCCGGCGAGCACCGAGGCGATGGCGTCCGGCTCGCCGATGGAGAATACGACAATCGGAATGCGGTTCTCTCGCGCGAGCGCAAAGGCGGCAGTGTCCATCACCGCGAGATTTTGGGCGATGGCCTCATCATGGGTCAAGCGCTCGTAGCGCTTTGCGTTCGGGTCGCGCTTCGGGTCGGCCGTATAGACGCCGTCGACCTGCGTGGCCTTCAACACCGCATCGGCGGAAAGCTCGGCCGCGCGCAACACGGCGCCGGTATCGGTGGTGAAGAATGGGTTGCCCGTGCCGCCGGCGGCGATGACCACCCGCCCCTTGGCGAGGTGATGCAGCGCGGCGCGGCGCGAGAAGGATTCGCACAGGGACGGCATGGGAACCGCCGAAAGGCATCGCGCCTGACGCCCTTGCATCTCGATCGCCTGCTCCAGCGCAAGCCCGTTCATGACGGTCGCCAGCATGCCGATGGAGTCTGCCCGGGCGCGCTCGATCCCCGTCTCGGCCCCCTTGATGCCCCTAAAGAAATTGCCGCCGCCGACCACGACCGCGATTTCGTGGCCGTTCTCGGCGGCCCTCGCAAGATCCTTGGCGATGCGCGCCAGGGTCACAGCGTCCAGCCCATGTGGCGAGGGGCCTTGCAACGCCTCGCCCGAAAGCTTCACGACCACGCGTTTATATCGCTGGGAGGCGTGGTCGAGCATGACGGAGTCTCTCTAATGCTTGGGCGGGGCGGGACTTACATACGAATGACGCGCGCTCGCCGCAAGTGATCCCCCGCCGGATCGCCCAACAGAGCGTTCGAGCGCATTTCGCAAAAGTTGACAGACTTTTGCGCACAAGAATGCGCTCCAGACTTCTGATTTGGCGCGATTTCTTGTCGCTCGCATGATTCCATGCGAGCGGAAAGCGCGCTAGGGCCCGACCTCGCCGCCCGTCTCGCCGAAGACCTGTCCCGTGGCGTAGCTCGCCTCGGTCGAGGCAAGCAGAACATAGAGCGGCGCGATCTCCGCCGGCTGGCCCGGCCGCCCCAGCGGCGTGTCGCCGCCGAATTTCGTAAGATGATCCTGCGTCTGCCCGCCGCTCGGCTGCAGCGGCGTCCAGAAGGGGCCGGGGGCGACAGCGTTGACCCGTATTCCCAGGGATGCGAGCTGCTTGGCGAGCCCCCAGGTGAAATTCAGAATGCCCGCCTTGGTCACGGCATAGTCGAGCAAGTGCTTCGATGGCTCGTAGGCCGTGATCGACGTTGTGTTGATGATCGTCGAACCTGGCGGCATATGCGGAATCGCCGCCTTGGTAATCCAGAACAGCGCATAGAGATTCGTGCGGAAGGTCCAATCGAGATCTTCCGTGGTGATCTCCATGATGGATTCGTGGACATGCTGTCGCGCGGCGTTGTTCACCAGAATGTCGAGGCCGCCAAGTTCATGCACGGCGTCGTCGACGAGCTTTCTGCAAAACGTCTCGTCGCGAATGTCGCCCGGGATGGCGGCGGCCTTCCTGCCGGCCTCCTTTATGAGCTCCACGACCTCCCGCGCATCCTCCTCCTCCTCCGGGAGATAATTTATTGCAACATCCGCGCCCTCGCGCGCGAAGGCGATGGCCGCCGCCCGGCCGATGCCCGAATCGCCGCCCGTGAGCAGCGCCTTCCGACCTTTGAGGCGTCCTGAGCCGCGATAGCTTTTCTCGCCGTGATCCGGGCGGGGATTCATCTTGCAGGCGAGGCCCGGCCAGGGTTGCGGCTGTTTATCGAAAGGCGGCTTCGGGTAAAGCTCGCGCGGGTCGCGCAGCCCGTCGCCCTGCGTCTGCATATCCGGCAGGGCGGCTTCGCTCTCGATGCCGTGGATCGATACGTTTTCCTTGAGCGCTTCTTCGATCGACTGTTCTTGCGCAGGCATTGCGACCCTCCCGGCGCCCCCGCCAGTCGGTCGAAACGCGGGGGACGAGAGGATTGTTTCAAAAGCGAAATGCCTCCGGGCCGCCGAGGCTCTCTCTGATTTTCTATCGCCTTGGCTGGTTTCGACCATCCATGCGGAGATGTCGCAGAAGACGACGGCCGCCAGGTAGGGTGGCAAATCTATAAAAAAAGCCGGGGCTTAAGCCCCGGCCTTATCTCGATTGTCTCTGTGCGATCTGGAAAGGCTGGCTCAGCCCTTTGCAGCCGCCGCGACTTCCGCCGCGAAATCGCTCGTCTGCTTCTCGATGCCCTCGCCGAGCGCATAGCGGACGAAGCCCTTGATGGCGATCGGCGCGCCGGCCTTGCCTTCGAGCTCCTTCACCGCCACGGCGACGGTCTTGCCATTATGCTCGGGGTGGTTCGAGATCTGGTCGAGCAGGCAGACTTCCTTGGCGAAGGTCTTGATGCCGGACTCGACGATCTTGGCGAGCACATTGTCGGGCTTGCCGGCGTTCTTTTCACGCAGCAGGTTGGCCTCTCTCTCGACCACAGCGGGGTCGAGGCCGGCAGAGTCCATCGCCTGCGGATTGGCGGACGCCACATGCATGGCGATCTCGCGGGCGAGCTTGCCGAGCACTTCCTTGTCGCCCGTCGACTCCAACGCGACGATCACCGCGATCTTGCCCTGGCCGTCGACGACCTGGCCGTGCACATAGCGGCCGACGACGCCGTCGCCGACGGTCAGCAAAGCCGCGCGGCGGAGCGTCAGGTTCTCGCCAATCGTGGCGATCGAGCTGGTGATGTTCTCGGCGACCGTGCCGCCGCCCGGATAAGCCTGGGCGCCGAGCTCGGCGGCGTCGGTCTTGCCTGTGGTCAGCGCGACCTCGGCGATGTTCTTGACGAGCGCCTGGAAGTCCGCATTGCGCGAAACGAAGTCGGTCTCCGAGTTCACCTCGACGACCACGCCCTTCTTGTCGCCGGTGAGCGCAGCGACGAGGCCTTCGGCGGCCACGCGGTCGGCCTTCTTGGCGGCTTTCGAGAGGCCCTTCTTGCGCAGCCAGTCGACCGCGGCCTCGAACTCGCCGTCGGTCGCGGTGAGCGCCGCCTTGCAGTCCATCATGCCGGCGCCGGTGCTCTCGCGCAGTTCCTTGACGAGGGCGGCGGTAATCGTGGCCATGGTCGAAATCCTTCTGTTTGGACCGTTTAGAAGCGGGAACTCCGGGTTTCCCGGCTCTCGGGGGCTTTATGGCGACGGGCGCCGGCTCAGGGTGAGCCGGCGCCCGAGGTAAAGGCGAAAGATGACAGTCCGGCGTTACGCGGAAAGAAGCGCGCGCGCCTGATCGATCCAGCCGTCGCGGGCAATGCGGCCGTTGAGCTTCAGATCCGCGTCGACCTTCTCCACGTCGGCGGGCGTCATCGCGGCGAGCTGCCAGTAATGGAAGATGCCGTGGTCGTTGAGCTTCTTGACGAGCTGCGGGCCGACGCCGTTGAGTTTCGCGAGATCGTCGGGCGCGCCACGCGGCGCCGCCAACAGCTCGAACGCCTCGGCCGACTCGTAAGCGGCGGGGGCTTCGCCGCCCGCCACGGCTGGCTCGACCTGCGGCGCCTCAGCTTCGCCGAGGTCGACGCCCAGCGCCCCCTGGCTGCGGGAGATGCCGTCGATCGCGGCGCGGGCGATGAGATCGCAATAGAGCGCGATGGCGCGGCCGGCGTCGTCGTTGCCCGGGATCGGATAGGTCACGCCATCCGGATCGCAATTGGTGTCGAGGATCGCCACGACCGGGATCTTGAGGCGGTTGGCCTCCTTGATCGCAAGCTGCTCCTTATTGGTGTCGATGACGAAGATCAGGTCTGGGGTGCCGCCCATGTCCTTGATGCCGCCGAGCGCTTTCTCGAGCTTGTCGCGCTCGCGGGTCAGCAGCAGGCGCTCCTTCTTCGTCACGCCCTGCGCGCCGGCGGAGAGCATCTCGTCGAGCTTGCGCAAGCGGTTGATTGAGCCCGAAATGGTCTTCCAGTTCGTCAGCGTGCCGCCGAGCCAGCGGGAGTTGATGTAATATTGCGCGCTGCGCTTGGCCGCGTCGGCGATCTGATCCTGCGCCTGACGCTTGGTGCCCACGAAAAGCACGCGACCGCCCTTGGCGACCGTATCCGATACGAGCTTCAGCGACTGATGCAGCAGCGGAACGGTTTGGGCGAGGTCGATGATGTGGATATTGTTGCGCGCGCCGAAAATATACGGCGCCATCTTCGGGTTCCAGCGATGAGCCTGGTGGCCGAAGTGAGCGCCCGCCTCGAGAAGGCCGCGCATGGTGAAATCGGGAAGCGCCATTTTACTTTTCTCCGGTTGAGCCTCGGCGAAAGCAAGGTAAAGAGGCCGGAAGCCGGCCACCGGAAACGACGCCTTGGATCAGACGCCGCATAACCTTCGCCTGTGGGATGCGCGCGCTTATATGCGAAGCGCCCGAAAGGAGCAATAGGGCTCGCGGCCAGCTTTGCAAGGAGGGCGGAAGGGGCGCCTAGAGGGCGCGACTCTTTCATTTTTGCACCGCGAAAAAAATTTCGTCCGCGACCAGTTGTCGCATGTCAAATTGCTGTTTTTATTGCGTATAAGTCTGGTTTTGCCCCCCTCAAAATTGACCCGACCGGCAGATTGCCAAGCGGTTTGAATCGGGCTAGGGTTACCCTCGATGCGGCAAGCATTCAGGTAAATAACAAACAGGGGGAAAACGCATGGCTGTCAACGTTCACAGCTCCGGCGACATCGGCAAGATGCTGGTTTGGGTCGCCGCTTTCGTCGGCTTCATCGTCGTCGCTCTCACTTGGGTTCCGGACTGGATCTCCCCCGAGGGCACGAACGGCACGGGCAACAACCGCGAAGCGCTCGGCTCCGCCGGCGTCGGCTCCACCGCCCGCATGATTCAGTAATACCCCTGCCGAACGACTTGCCGGGGGTTAAACCTCCCGGCCTTGTCTTCGGGGAGGACGCTCTGCGCGGCCTTGGCGCAGATCGATATGGAGCCGACGCTTTCGACTTGTTCGGGCGTCGGCTTCCGCTTTTTGGGCCAGCCTTCCTGCTTCGTGAGAGCGGCAAAAACCCGAGCGGCCGGCTCCGCTTTTGCTCGGCGCCCTGCTCCCGGCTTTTTCGTTCAACCTCCCCAAGCGACAGCGGATTCAGTAGCCAGGGCGCCCATAATGCCTTGGCAAAGTTGAATCCCGCGAATAGGCTTTGCAGAGAGGCCAGTTGACGACCAATCGGGGGCCGGAGCCCGCCGGACGCCATTGCCGGAGACGTTCCCAGGCGGCTCAATCCCGCCGGGGCCTCCCAATTCCTCGGATCAGAAGCTTACAATGGACCTGAGCAGCGCCATCCGCTTTTCCGTAAACAGGGTGTCCTACGAACTGTTCACGGCGGGTTCGATTTTTTCAGTCTATTCGCTAGCGTCGTCGTTCTGCGTTGCTTTTTGCGCCTTGGCCTATCACCATAAAAGGCGCCGCGGGCGCGCCAATTTGCGGGCTATCGCGCGTGCTATCTTTACAAAAAGCATTTTGACGCGCGAATCCTTCCATGCCGACCTGAAGCTCTTTGTTCTGAGCGTCGTTTTCATGCCGGCGGTCGTGGGCGGCCTTGTGATTTCAACGAACACGATTTCGATGGGCGTTCATTCCGCCCTAAGAAGCGCATTCGGCGAAATTGACCCTGTCAGCTGCTGTGATTTTACGGTCAAATTGATAACGACGGTCGCATTGTTCTTGGCCTACGAGATTGGATATTGGGTCGACCACTACCTCAAACACCGGGTCCCGGTTTTATGGGAGCTCCATAAATTACACCACACGGCTGACGTCCTCACGCCTCTGACCAACTTCAGAAATCACCCCATCGACAGTATTGTTTTCGGTTATATGCTCGCCTTGTTTATCGGCGGCGCCTCCGGCGTATTGGACTGGCTATTCGGCCGAAATGCAGAAATGTTCTCTGTCGATGGCAAAAACATTATATTCATCACCTTCCTTTGGACCATCGGACATCTTCAGCATTCGCAGTTCTGGATTCCGTTTGAGGGGGTCTGGGGACGAATTTTCTTGAGCCCGGCCCATCATCAGATCCATCACTCGAAAGATCCCCAGCACTTCAATCGTAATCTCGGGAGCGTCCTCGCAGTGTGGGATTGGATGTTTGGGACGCTCGAGGTCCCTTCTCCACAAAACCCTCGCCTATCCTACGGCGTCGACGAAGAGGGCCCCAACCCGCACTCGGCCTATGGGATGCTTGCGATTCCGCCGATCAAAGCTGGCTTAGCCTTCTGGCGGGCGCTTAGCGTCGTCAAAAAATCTCTCTCCAGGGTATGGCGCTCAGCGATAGACCGCGTAGAGCAGCTGCGCATTGGTTGATTGAAGTCTCATCTTGCAGAAAACCATGCTTTGGATGCTGTGAATTTGACTGGCGCGCAGATGTCCGCGGTTGTCCGCCTGCTTAAAACTCTATGCCTTCCTGCGCCTTAACCCCCGCTGCGAAATGGTGCTTAACCAGCGTCATTTCCGTGACGAGATCGGCCGCCGCGATCATTTCCGGCTTGGCGTTGCGCCCCGTGACGACCACATGCAGATCGACCCGCCGCGCCGTCAACCGCGCGAGCACTTCCGCAAGCGGAAGATGGTCGTAGCGCAGCGAAATATTGAGCTCGTCGAGCACCAGCAGGCGGATTTCCGGATCATCCATCAGCGCGCAAGCCTTTTCCCAGGCGCGCCGCGCGGCCGCCTCGTCACGCGCGCGGTCCTGCGTTTCCCAGGTGAAGCCCTCGCCGAGCGTATGCCATTCGACCTGCCCCAGCTTCTCGAGCATGTCGCGCTCGCCCGTCCGCCAAGCGCCCTTGCCGAACTGCACGACGCCCACCTTCCAGCCATGACCGAGCGCGCGCAAAGCGAGGCCGAAGGCCGCCGTCGATTTGCCCTTGCCCGGCCCGGTGTGAACCATCAGCAGACCCATTTGCACGATCGTCTTGCCAGCCACCTCAGCGTCCTGAACCGCCTTGCGCTTTTCCATCTTCTCGCGATGGCGGCGCGCGGCGTCCTTTTCTTGGTCTATCTGCAAGACGCGCTCCTAAGCGTTTGACGTAAACGTGACGCGCGCATATGACTGAAGGTGACGGTCCTTCGCAAGAAGGCGAAAAGGGAACGCGGTGCGGGAGCCCCCAAAACCGCGGCTGCCCCCGCAACTGTGACCGGGAAGGCCGCGCCATCGGCCACTGAGCGATAAGCTTGGGAAGGCGGCGCGGATGGAACCCGGAAGCCAGGAGACCTGCCGTCGCTAGTCGGAATATTGCGCCGCCGGTGGGGCGGCAGGGAGACGTTTACATGACGACCAATACCGCCGCCGTCCGTTCGCTTTCCGCCGCCCGCGCGGAGACGCTGAAGGCCGCTTTCGTCGCTTTGTTCATCGGGCTGGGCCTCGTCTATGGCGCAGGCTTTGCCAATTCGCAGAGCGTGCATGACGCGGCGCACGATTCGCGCCACGCGCTCTCCTTCCCCTGCCACTGATCGCGCACTCCACGCGACCCGTGATCACGCGCCTTTTGGCGGCCGGCCTCATCGCCGGCGTCGTTGCAGGCTTGGCTGTTGCGGGTCTGCAGCACGTCACGACGACCCCCCTCATCCTCGCCGCCGAGGTGTATGAGACGGCGCAGCATGCGCATGACGCTGCGGAAGCGGCGGGCCCAGCCTGGGAAGGCCTGTCCCGCACCGCGGCGACAAGTCTCGCGACAGTCGCCGTCTCGACGGGTTATGCGCTGATCCTGCTGGCGGGCATGCTCTTTTCGGGAGAGGCGATCGGCCCGCGACGCGCCGCGCTCTGGGGCGCCTGCGCTTTCGCCGCAACCGGGCTGGCGACGAGCCTCGGCCTTGCGCCGCAATTGCCGGGCGCCGCCGAGACCGATCTCGCCGGGCGCCAGATCTGGTGGGTCGCAACCGCCGCCTCCACAGGCGCCGGCCTCTTCGCCTTGCTGCGCCTCGAGGCGACGGCCGCCAAACTTTTCGGCGCCGCGCTGATCGTCGCGCCGCAATTCTTTTGGCCGACCCCGGCCGCGCCCGAAAGCACGGTTCCGGCGGAGCTCGCCGCGCGCTTCGCAGCCGCATCGCTTACCGTGCAGGGGCTTTGCTGGGTGCTCGCCGGCGCGCTCGCCGGCCTGGCGTGGCGCCTCGTCTCGCAAGACGAAACGGAGACCGCATGAGCGCCGCCAAGATACCGGCCACAATCATCACCGGCTTCCTCGGCGCCGGCAAGACGACGCTGATCCGCCATGTGCTGGAGAATGCGCGCGACCGGCGACTCGCGCTCGTGATCAACGAATTCGGTGACGTCGGCGTCGATGGCGAGATCTTGCGCGCCTGTGGCGTCGAAAACTGCCCAGAGGAAAACATCGTCGAGCTTGCGAACGGGTGCCTATGCTGCACAGTGGCCGACGACTTCGTCCCGGCGATCGAGGCGCTGCTCGCGCATGAGAAGCGGCCTGACCACATCATCATCGAGACTTCCGGCCTCGCGCTGCCGAAGCCTTTGGTGAAAGCTTTCTACTGGCCTGCGATCCGCTCGAAGCTCACCGTCGACGGCGTGATTGCGGTCATCGACGGCAAGGCGGTCGCGGAAGGCCGTTTCGCGGACGATCTCGACGCAATTGCGCGGGAACGCGCGGACGCCGCGACGATCGACCACCACAATCCGCTCGAAGAAGTTTTCGAAGACCAGCTTGCCTGCGCCGATCTCGTGATCCTCAATAAGACCGACCTGCTCAACGAGGCCGAAGAAGCGGCGGTCGCAGCGCAATTGGCGCAAGGCGGGCGCGAGAGCGTGAAGGTCGTGCGCGCTCGCGAGGGGCGCGTTGATCCGCTCGTGCTGCTCGGCCTTGCCGCGGCGGCGGAGGACGATCTTACGAACCGCCCCTCGCATCACGACGCCGAGACCGAGCACGACCACGACGACTTCGACAGTTTCGTCTTGAGCATTCCCGCCGTCTCCGATCCCGCCGCGCTCGTTTCCAAACTTATTGAAGCGGCGCGCGCGCATGACGTGCTGCGCGTGAAAGGCTTTGTTGAGGTCGCGGGCAAGCCGATGCGTCTTCTCGTGCAGGGCGTCGGCGCGCGCGTTCAGCATCATTTCGACCGTCCGTGGAAGTCTGGCGAAGAACGCGCGAGCCGTCTCGTCGTGATCGGCGAAAAGGGACTCGACCGCGAGTCGATCGCCGCGCTGCTGGCGCAGCCGTGAGGGGCGCGAATGCATCTCCTGCCGCGCGATCTCCATAGTTTCGACGACGCCGGCGCGGCGATGGATCTCGGCCAGACGCCGGCCGACTTGGTCTTCCTGTCCTTCTCCGACTCGGAGCTGCGCCTGCTCGCGCGGCTGCACGGGCTCGAGGAAGCGCCGCGCGCGAGTCTACGCTGCGCGTCGCTGACGCAACTCAAACATCCCTACTCCGTCGACCTTTATCTCGACGAGGTGGTGCGACATGCGAGGCTGATCGTCGTGCGCCTCTTGGGCGGCAAGGACTACTGGGCCTATGGCGTCGACCAGCTCGAAAGCCTCGCGCGCGCGCATGGAATCGCGCTTGCGATTGTGCCCGGCGACACGGTCGAGGATCAGCGTCTTTCGCAAGCCTCGACGCTCGACGCCAAGGCGCTCAACCGCATCTGGCGCTTCTTTCAGGACGGCGGGCCTGAAAATCTGCGCTCGTTCCTAGGCTATACGTCGACGCTCGCGGGGCGTCCCGCCGACTGGCGAGAGAGCGTCCCGGTCGCCAACGCCGGCCGCTACGAGGAAGCCTGCCGCCCGGCGCAGGACGGGGCGCCGCGCGCCTCGATCGTCTTTTATCGTTCGTCTTATCTCGCCGATGACGCCGCGCCGATCGCGGCTCTGGCAGACGCTCTCTTCGAACGCGGTTTTGCGGTCGACTCGCTATATGTCGCGAGCCTGAAGGACAATGAGAGCGAAGCCTTCGTGGCGCAAGCGCTGGACGCCTTCGCGCCAGATGTCATCCTCAACGCCACAGCCTTCTCGGCGCGCCGCGACGAGGGCTGCGTGCTCGACCGCGCCGATGCGCCGGTCTTGCAAGTCGCGCTCGCCACCTGCACGCGCGACGCCTGGGAAGCGTCGGCGCGCGGGGCCAATGGCGCCGATCTCGCAATGAACGTCGTGCTGCCGGAAGTCGACGGCCGCATCTTCACGCGCGCTATTTCCTTCAAGGAAATGGGGCCGCGCGGCGCCGCCGAGCTGGACGAGCCCCGCCACGCGCCCGAGCCCTCGCGTATCGCTTTCGTCGCCGATCTTGCAGCGAATTGGGCGGGCCTGCGCCGCAAAGCGAACGCCGAGAAAAGCCTCGCGCTCATTCTCTCCGACTACCCCGCGCGCCGCGGACGCAGCGGCTATGCGATTGGCTTGGATGCGGAAGCGAGCGTCCATGAGATTATCGCAGCGCTGCGCGACGCCGGCTATGCACTCGACGCTCTCCCGTCATCGCGTGCCGAAGGTGAAGCAGCCCAGCGCAACCAAATCGTTCGCGCATTGGAGAAGCATGCGCATATTATCGAATTTCCGGCGTCGGATTACGCGCGCCTGCTCCAGAAACTCCCGTCAAGGTTCGTCGCCAACCTCAACGAAACCTGGGGCGTTGCGCAAAACGATCCAAACGTGGTCGGCGGCAACTTTCGTTTTTCCTGCATTGTGAAAGACAACCTCGTCATCGCTCTTCAACCGGATCGCGGCGCGCGCGCGGAGCGCTACGAGTCCTATCACGACACGCATCGGCCGCCGCGCCACGCCTATGTCGCCTTCTATCTCTGGCTTCGTCACATCCGCAAAATAGACGCGCTCATTCATCTCGGCGCCCATGGCACGCTCGAATGGCTGCCCGGCAAATCGGTTATGCTTTCTGAGGAATGCGCGCCCGAAGTCGTGCTCGGATCGACGCCTCTCATCTATCCCTTCATCGTCAACGATCCCGGCGAGGCCGCGCAAGCCAAGCGCCGAACAAGCGCCGTGACGATTGGGCATCTGACGCCGCCGCTCGCCGAGGCTGAACTCTACGACTCCGCCGCCGCGATCGAGGCGCTGCTTGACGAATATGCGAGCGCGGCGTCGCTCGATCCGCGCCGCGCCAAGCTGATAGCGGGCGCCATTGTGGATCAAGCCGAACGCAGCGGCCTCGCGCAGGAATGCGGCGTCACGCGCGAAACCGACATCGCCGAAACGCTGGCGCGTCTCGACGCCTGGATGTGTGATCTCAAGGAAATGCGCATCGGCGACGGCCTTCATGTCTTCGGGCGCGCCGACCCCGACGCCCCGCGCAACGAATGCGCGGCGACCGAACGCCATGCATTCATCGCAGCGCTTGCGGGACGCTTTATCGAGCCTGGCCCAGCCGGCGCCCCCTCTCGCGGCCGCGCCGACGTCATCCCCACGGGACGCAATCTTTTTTGCATCGATCCGCGCCACGCGCCGACGCAAACCGCCAATGACATCGGCCGCCGCGCCGCGCATGAGGTGATGACGCGCCACGCCCAGATGCATGGGGAATTTCCGCGCCATATCATGCTCGACCTCTGGGGCAGCGCCACGATCCGCACAGGCGGCGAGGATTTCGCTCAGGCGCTCGCGCTTCTCGGCGTCATGCCGAGATGGGATCATGCGAGCGCGCGCGTCATCGGCTTTGAAATCTTGCCGCAGGCGAAGCTCGACTTCCCACGGGTGGACGTCACGCTGCATGTCTCGGGGCTTTTCCGCGACATGTTTCCAAACCTCATCGCACTCTTCGACGACGCCGTGCGCGCGGTGGCGACGCTCGACGAAGATCCAGCGTTCAATCCGCTCAAGGAAGCGCACAACCTCACGCGCATCTTCGGCGCGGCGCAGGGAAGCTATGGGCTGGGCGTCAGCGACAGGATCATTCGCGGCGAATGGGCCTCGCGCGACGATCTTGGCGCGGCCTATCTGCAAGCGGGCGGCCATGCGCTCGATCGCGCGGGCGAGAGCGCGCCGGCCTATGACGCCTTCAGCGCGCAGGTCGCGCGCGCCGACGCGCATGTGCATGTGCAGGACATGGCGGAAGTCGACGTGCTGACAGGCCCCGCGTTCGCCGATTTCGAGGGCGGCTTCGCGGCCGCCAATAAAATGCTCGGCGGCAAGGCTGATTTCGTGCATCTCGATGTGACGCGCCCCGAGCGTTTGCGCGCCCGCCCTTTGCAGGACGAGATCGCGCGCGTGCTGCGCATGCGTCTCGCCAATCCGCGCTGGCTCGAAGGCCAGATGCGCCACGGCCACCGCGGCGGGGCGGAGATCGCGGAAGGAATCGACAATCTCTACGCCTTTGCGGCGACGAGCGGGCTTGTCAGCGACGCGCAATTCGACCTCGCCTTTTCGGCGACGCTCGGCGACGACAAGGTGCGCGCGTTTCTCGCGCGCCAAAACCCGCGCGCTTTGGAAGCGATTGCGCATGTGTTCAACGAAGCGCTCGAGCGCAAACTGTGGCGGACAGGTCGCAACAGCGTGCGCGACGTGCTGATGAACGTCGGAGGGCGCCATGCCGAAGACGCCTGAGATCAGAGGCTGGTGTCCGGGCGCCTTTCGCCCCATGGCGAGCAATGACGGGCTGCTGATCCGCGCCAAGACGATTGGCTCGCGCATAAGCGCCGCTCAGCTTGCCACTGTAGCTGCAATTTCCGAGGACTTAGGCAATGGTTTCGTCGATCTCTCGCAGCGCGCGCAACTGCAGCTCCGGGGCTTGAGCGAAGCGACAATCCGCGAAGCGCTGCCGAGGCTGGAGGCGGCGGGGCTTCTCCCGCGCAACGCAGAGGCCGAGCGCGTAACAAACATCGTCGCCTCTCCTCTCGCGGGCCTCGATGGACACGCGGCCTTCGACGCGAACGCGATAGCGCGAAAACTGGCGGGCGCCATCGAGGCCGACGAGGCGCTTCGCGCCCTGCCCGCAAAATTCCTCTTCGCGATCGACGACGGAAGCCCGTTGCCGCTTTGCGATATCGAAGCGGATATTTTCGTTGGGCCAGCGCATAGCGATTGCGTCGAGCTTAGAATCGCAGGCCCCGACGACCTCGTAATCCTTGTGGAGCTGACGGAAGCCATAGACGCGGCGTTGAAGCTTGCGCGCGCTTTCGTCACGCTGCGCGATGGCGCCTTTGAGCTTCGGCGCATGAGGCGGCTTGTCGCGGCGCTCGGCGCCGAACGCGTGCTCGGTATGGCGCGGCTCGCAAGCGCCCTCGCCGCGCGGCGCCCCAAAGCCCCTCCGGCCCCGTTTCTGGGCGCCCGGCAAACGGGTCGCCTCTTTTTCGCTGGGGCCGCGGCGCCTTCCGGCCGTTGGCGGGCCTTTGAGCTTGCGCAACTCGCCGCGCTGGCCGAGGCGATCGGTATCGGCGAAGTGCGCCTCACGCCCTGGCGCGCCGCTCTGATTCCGACTGGAAACGCCGAGGCGGCGCAGGGCATTGTGGACGCCGCCCGCGCGCTTTGCCTCATCGTCTCACACGAGGACCCACGCCTCTCTGTCGTCGCCTGCCCCGGCGCGCCGGAATGTCCCCAGGCGCAGGGAGACACGCGAGGGGCTCTTGCGCGGCTCGCGCCGCTGGCGCAAAAGCTTGCGGGCCTAGATGGCGTCGGCCTGCACATCTCCGGCTGTGCGAAAGGCTGCGCCCATCCAAAAAGCGCGCCCGTGACGCTCGTCGCCAATGGCGGCCGGTTCGATCTTGTCGAGCAAGGCTGCGCCAACGATGCGCCGCAGCGCACTGGGCTCGACATCAGCGCAATCGAGAAAACGCTCATTGCGCGCGCAAAGGAACATCCATGTCCGACGCATTGAGCTACATCCGCGACGGCGCGGCGATCTACAAGCGCTCTTTTGCGATCATCCGCGCCGAGGCCAATCTCGCGCGCTTCACGCCGGAGCAAGAGAAGGTCGCCGTGCGCATGATCCACGCCAGCGGCATGGTGGAGCTCGCCGACGATATAGAATTCTCGCCAACTTTCGTGACAGAGGCGAAAGCCGCGCTGCGCAAGGGCGCGCCTATTCTCTGCGACGCCAATATGGTCGCCCATGGCGTGACGCGCGCGCGCCTGCCGGCAAAGAATCCCGTCGTCTGCACCCTCGCAGAGCCCGTCGTCGCGACGCTGGCTGCGGAGCTCGGCGCGACGCGCAGCGCCGCCGCGATGGAGCTTTGGCGCAACCGGCTGGATGGCGCGGTGGTTGCGATCGGCAATGCGCCGACTGCGCTATTCCGCCTCCTCGAAATGCTGAATGAAAGCGCCGTGCGTCCCGCGGCGGTGATCGGCATGCCGGTCGGCTTCGTCGGCGCGGCGGAATCGAAAGAGGCGCTCGCCACAGACGGGCGCGTGCCTTACGCGATCGTGAAAGGCCGTAAGGGCGGCAGCGCCATGGCCGCCGCCGCCATCAACGCGCTTGCGAGCGACGCCGAATGAACGCGCGCCCCGCAATCTCTTCGCAAGGCGCGGCGACGCTTGGCGCGTTGGTCGGAATCGGGCTCGGCCCCGGCGACCCGGAACTCGTCACAGTGAAAGCGGCGCGCCTTATCGGCGAAGCGAAGACGATCGCCTATTTCGCCAAGCGTGGTCGCGTGAGCCACGCCCGCACGATCGCCGAGCGCTATTTCTCGAAAGGCTACGAGGAGCTGCCGCTCCTCTACCCCATCACGACAGAGATCGCTTTCGACGCGCCCGATTATGTTTCAACGCTCGCGAGCTTCTACGAGGAAAGCGCGCAACGCATCGCCGCCGTGCTCGAAGAGGGGCGCGACGTGGCGTTGCTCTGCGAAGGCGATCCGTTCCTCTACGGCTCCTTCATGCATATTTTCGTCCGGCTCGAGGGCCGCTTTCGCGTCGAGGTCTGCGCAGGCGTCTCTGGCATGTCGGGCTGTTTCGCCGCCGCGCGCCAACCCATGACATGGGGCGACGATATTCTCACCGTCATGCCGGCAACGCTCGATGAGGACACGCTGGCGCAACGTCTGGCGACGACCGATGCGGCGGTCGTCATGAAGCTCGGCGGAAATTTCCCGAAGCTGCGTCGCGCGATGGAACGCGCCGGCGTCGTCTCGCGCGCCATCTACGTCGAACGCGGCGCCATGGCCGGCGAAAAGATCATGCCCTTCGCTGAAAAAAGCGGCGACGAAGCCCCCTATTTCTCCATGGCGCTCGTGCCGGGCCAGGGCCGCCGTCCATGAGCGGCGTCCTCTACATCGTTGGCCTCGGGCCCGCTGATGAACGCTGGCTGACGCTCGAAGCGCAAGAGGCGCTGGCGCAGGCGCAAGACATCATCGGTTACGAACCCTATGTCGCGCGCGTGCCGATGCGCGAAGGCCAGACCCGCATCGCCAGCGACAATCGCGTAGAGATCGACCGCGCGCGCGAGGCGTTGGAGCGCACGGCGCAAGGACGCAACGTCGCCGTCGTATCCGGCGGCGATCCGGGCGTCTTCGCCATGGCCGCGGCCGTGTTGGAAGCCGTCGATCACGGGCCCAAGGAATGGCGCGACCTCGATATTCGCGTCGTTCCTGGCGTCTCCGCCATGCAGGCGGCGGCCGCGCGTCTCGGCGCGCCGCTCGGCCATGATTTCTGCGCCATCTCGCTTTCGGATAATCTCAAGCCTTGGAATGTGGTCGAGAAGCGGCTCGAACATGCGGCGCGCGGCGATTTCGTCATCGCGCTTTACAACCCGGCCTCTCGCGCGCGGCCCACGCGCGTTATAGACGCTTTCGCGCTGCTGAGGCGGTTCCTGCCCGGCTCGGCGTTTGTTGGCCTAGCGAAATCGGTGGGCCGGGAGAAGGAAGACATCATCCTCACGACGCTCGACGAGGTGGATGTTTCGCTGATCGACATGTCGACGCTCGTCGTCATCGGCGCGAGCGGCACCAAACGCATCACGCGCGAAAGCGCGCGCGATTGGGTCTATACCGCGCGAAAGGCCGAATGAATGGAGAAATGGCTCTCCATCATCGGCATTGGCGAAGACGGCGTCGAGGCGCTGGCGCCCGCGGCGCGCGCGCTGATCGAACGTGCGACGCTCATCGTCGGCGGCGCGCGCCACCTTTCGCACGTCAGGGCGAACAAGGCCGAGCGCCTGCAATGGCCGTCGCCACTCACGGACTCCATCCCGCGCATATTGGCGCGGCGCGGCGAGCCGGTCGTCGTGCTGGCTTCCGGCGATCCATTTTTCTATGGCGTCGGCGATCTGATCTCGCGCCATGTCGGGCGTGAGGAAATCCTTTGCATTCCCTCGCCTTCGGCCTTCTCCCTCGCGGCGGCGCGGCTCAATTGGAGCCAGCAGGATTGCGCGCTCGTCTCACTGCACGGCCGCGCCTTCGAGCGCATTGCGCCATATCTGCAGCCGCGCGCGCGCATCATCGCGCTCTCATGGGACGAAACGACTCCGGCGCGTCTCGCGCTGTATCTTTCTGAACGCGGCATGGGCGCATCGAGGCTCGTCGTGTTCGAACACATGGGCGGCCCGAGCGAACGCATCACGGAGGCGCGTGCGGACGCTTTCCAACTTAACGACATAGCACCCCTCAATACGGTCGCGATCGAAGTCATGGCGGACGCTGGCGCGCGCGTCATTCCGCTCGCGCCCGGCTTGCCCGACGATTGGTTCGAGAACGACGGCCAGCTCACCAAGCGCGAGATCCGGGCCGTGACGCTGTCTGCTCTCGCGCCGCGCAAGGGTGAAACGCTTTGGGATATCGGCGCGGGCTCGGGATCGATTTCCATCGAATGGATGTTGAGCCATCCCGCCAACCATGCGATCGCCTTGGAGCGGGACGAGACGCGCGCCGCCCGCATTGCGCGCAATGCGCTCGCGCTGGACGTCCCCGATTTGGAGATCGTCACAGGCGCGGCGCCGCAAGCATTGGAAAATCTAAGGGCGCCTGACGCCATCTTCATCGGCGGCGGCGCCGATGAGGCGACGCTCGAAGCCGCCTGGCGCGCCCTGCCATCGCAAGGCAGGATCGTCGTCAATGCTGTGACGCTCGAAACGCAATCCTTGCTCGCGCAGGCTTTCGCAGCCAGAGGCGGCGATCTTACCCATCTGCAAATCGCGCGCGCGCGGCCGGTCGGGCGTTTTCATGCGCTCGATCCGGCCATGGCCGTCCTGCAATGGCGTGCGGTGAAGCCATGAAATATGCCGCCGGCATTGGAGCGCGCAGGGGCGTCGCGGCGCAAGCGATCGTCGAACTCGTGCGCGAGGTCGCCACGCAGCATGGCGTGCCTCTTTCATGCCTCACACTGTGCACGCTGGAGAGCAAGGCTGACGAGCCCGGCCTTCATGAGGCGGCGAAGCTGCTCGGGGTCCCTCTGGTTTTTCTTTCGCTCGGCGCCTTGAAGGCGCGCAAGGGCGCTGCGGCCACTCACTCGCCCCGCGTGCAGGCGATGTTTGGCGTCGGCAGCGTGGCCGAGGCAGCCGCCCTCGTCGGGGCGGGTCCTGGAAGCCGCCTCCTGGCGCCGCGCGTTGCAACGCCCTACGCCGCCTGCGCGCTCGCGATCGGCCCCGAGGAGCAGATATGACTGTGCATTTCATCGGCGCCGGCCCCGGCGCCGCCGATCTCCTAACCCTGCGCGGCCGCGACCTCATCGCGCGCTGCCCCGTCTGTCTTTACGCGGGCTCTCTCGTGCCTGCCGGCGTCCTCGCCCATTGCCCGGCAGACGCGCGCATCATCGACACGGCGCCGTTGTCGCTCGACGACATCGTTGCTGAAATGAAAAACGCGCATGACGCCGGGCTCGAGGTCGCGCGACTGCATTCTGGCGATCTCTCCATCTGGAGCGCGGTCGGCGAGCAGACGCGCCGTCTGCGCGCGCTCGGCATTCCCTATACGATGACGCCCGGCGTGCCGGCCTTCGCCGCGGCGGCGAGCGCGCTCGGGCGCGAGCTCACTCTGCCGGAAGTTGCGCAGTCGCTCGTGCTCACCCGCACCTCCGGCCGCGCCTCGGCCATGCCAGAGCGCGAAAAGCTCGCGACCTTCGCGCAATCTGGGGCGACGCTCGCCATCCATCTTTCCATTCACGTTCTCGCCCGCGTCGTCGAGGAACTCACCCCCTTCTACGGCGGCGATTGCCCCGTCGCGCTCGTCTTTCGCGCCTCCTGGCCCGACGAAACCATCGTGCAAGGGACGCTCGCGGACATCGAGGCGCGCGCCGCCGCGGCGCCGATGGAGCGCACGGCGCTCATTCTCGTCGGCCCCTCGCTCGGCGCAGAGGATTTCCGCGAAAGCGCGCTTTATGACGCAGGCTACGATCGCCGTTTCAGGCCAAGGGGCGGTTTATGACGCCTGGCCTGTTGATCGCGGCGGCGCGTTCGGGCTCAGGCAAGACCACGCTCGCGCTCGGCCTGATGCGCGCGCTGACGCGACGGGGCATGCGAGTCGCAGCCGTCAAATGCGGGCCTGATTACATCGACCCCGCCTTCCACGCCGCCGCAACGGGACGTGAGAGCATCAATCTCGATTCCTGGGCGATGGAGCCGGGCGTGATCGCCGAGCTGGCGGCGCGCGCAGGTGCCGGCGCCGATATCGTTATCGCCGAAGGCGCCATGGGCCTTTTCGACGGCGCGCCCGGCGGCGCGGCGGGCACGGGAGCGAGCGCGGATATCGCCGCTCTGCTCGGCTGGCCGGTGCTGCTGGCGCATGACGTCTCCGGCCAGGCGCAGACCGCGGGGGCGATCATCCGAGGCCTTGCAAGCCACGATGCGCGCCTGAAGATCGCGGGCGTCGTGGCAAATCGCCTCGGCGGCGAAAGGCATCGTCGTCTCGTCGGGGAGAGCGTGGCGGCCCTTGGCCTGCCCCTTTTCGGCGCCCTGCCCCGCAACGACGCCGTCAAACTGCCGGAGCGCCACCTCGGACTCGTGCAGGCAGGAGAAACGGACGCTCTCGACGCAAGACTTGAAGCCCTGGCGGATTTTATCGAAGCGCATGTCGACGCGCCCGCTGTCGCGCAAGCAGCCGCAGCCGCGGCCGCTGGCCATCATGCAACGGCCCCGCTCGCCCCTCCGGCGCAGCGAATCGCCGTGGCGCGCGATGCTGCCTTTTCGTTTTTTTATCCGCATCTGGCGCAGAGCTGGCGATCGCAGGGGGCCGAGCTCTTCTTCTTCTCGCCGCTCGCCGACGAGCCACCGCCCGCGGACTGCGATCTCTGCTGGCTTCCCGGCGGCTACCCTGAGCTTCATGCCGGCCGCTTGGCGCAGGCTGAAGCCTTTCTCTCCGGGCTGCGCGGGTTCGCCGAAGGCAGGCCGGTCCACGGCGAGTGTGGCGGCTACATGGTGCTTGGGCGCTCTCTGATCGACGCCAACGGCGCGGCCCATCCGATGGCGGGGCTGCTCAACCTCGAGACGAGCTTTGCGAAGCACAAGCTCCACTTGGGTTACCGCCGCGCAACTCTTGCGGGGGACCATCCTCTCGGGCCCAAAGGCGGCCTGCTGCGCGGCCACGAGTTTCATTACGCCGCGATTGTCGGAGAATCGGGCGCTCCCTTCGCCTTTGCGCGCGACGCCTATTCAGATGACGAGACCCCTGTCGGCCTGCGCGACGGCTTGGTCACGGGCTCATTCTTTCATCTGATCAGCTGAGGCGTCGCGCTTTCTGCAGAAATGGATCATGCGTCGCAAAGTCCGTCGACTTTTGCGGGATGCGCTCCAAGCAAAAAAAGGGGCCGCCGGAAAGCCAGCGGCCCAAGTCAAGGGAGGAAACGCCCAAGGAGGGCTACGGAAGCGACAGCAAATCTTGCTTCCGTCACACATTTGTATTGCTGCATTGCACAAGTGTCAAGCCAAAATTGCTGCAGCGCTCCCAAAGAGAGTGCGCTTTTTGTCGCAGGGTGACAAGAAAGCGTTTGTTTCCAACGGATTGCAGCGAATGGATAAGCTCTGGATCGGCAGGATGCGCGCCCGCGCCCCGGGCGCTCTTTAATCAAGTTCGGCGCCGCCGCCCCGCAGCCGCTTCATGCGCAGGGCCGATCCCGCCTTCAGCACCCCTGCGCCAAGATCGCCACTTAGGAAATCAACGCTCGCTTCCCTCGACGAGCGCGATCAATCCCTTCAGCAGCGCGACAGGATCGGGCGGACATCCGCGTATGTGCAGATCGACCGGGATCACCTCCGCCACGGCGCCCACGCAGGCATAGCTTTCGGCAAAGACGCCGCCGTTGAAGGCGCAGTCGCCAACGGCCACGACCCACTTCGGATCCGGCGTTGCGTTATAGGTGCGCTCGAGCGCCTCGCGCATGTTCTTGGTCACGGGCCCGGTCACGAGCAAGACGTCCGCGTGGCGGGGGGAGGCGACGAAGCGCAAGCCGAAACGTTCCATGTCGTAGTACGCGTTGTTGAGCGCATGGATTTCGAGTTCGCAGCCGTTACACGAGCCCGCGTCAACCTCACGAATTGACAGGCTTCGGCCGAGCTTGCGGTTCGCTGTGCGGCCGAGCGTGTAGCCGAGCTCCGCGACCGCGGCGGCGTCCGGCTCGGGCGCCGGTTCGGTCAACGCGCGCCGAAGCAATCCCTGAAAGAGAAATTTCTGCATGGTCGCGCCCTGTTAAAGATCGTGCCCGGAATAGGAGCAGTTGAAGGATTTATTGCATAGGGGGAAATCCGCGACGATATTGCCCTTGATCGCCGCCTCGAGCAGCGGCCACTGGAACCACGAGGGATCGCGTAGATGGCAGCTCTCGATTGTTCCGTCCTCCCCGATCCGAAGGAAGGCGAAAATGTCGCCTCGGAAGCCCTCCACCAACGCCGCGCCCTCTCGAACCGCCCCCGTCCGCGCCTGAAATTCGACGTTTATCGGGCCGTGGGGCATGCGTTCGAGGATTTGCGTAACAAGCTCGGTCGAGGCGCTGACCTCGTCGAAGCGCACCCACACGCGCGCATCGACATCGCCATCACGCGAACCGCCAACTGCAAACGACAAATCCGGATACGGAGCGTAACCGATCGCTTTGCGGGCGTCGAACTCCCTGCCCGACGCGCGGCCGATAACGCCGCCACAGCCAAATTGGCGCGCGAGAGACGTGTTGAGGATGCCCGTTCCGACCGTTCGATCCTGCAGCGAGGTGGTATCGCCAAAAAGGGCGATAAGACGCGGCGTCATTAGCCTGATCCAATCGAGCAGCTCGCCAAGACAAGCCGCTTTGTCTGCGCTCAGGTCGTGCGCGACGCCGCCCGGCGAAACGCAGTCCATCATCAACCGATGACCGAAGCACGCCTTAGACGCCCTGAGAATCTTCTCCCGAACCAAGGCGCACTGCGCCTGCATCAAGGCAAAAGACGCGTCGTTGCAAATCGCGCCGATGTCGCCAAAATGATTTGCGAGACGCTCCAGCTCGGCCATCAATGCGCGCAAATACACCGCGCGCGGCGGCGCGCTGATCTCCAGCGCCGCCTCGACCGCCTGGGCGAATGCAATAGCGTATGCGACCGTGCTGTCGCCGGAGACCCGGCCCGCGAGCTTTGCCGCGCCCTCGATTGACGCCCCAGACATCAGCTGACCGACGCCCTTATGGACGAAACCCAGCCGCTCCTCGAGACGCACGACCACTTCGCCATTGGCGGTGAAACGGAAATGCCCCGGCTCAATGACGCCGGCGTGCACGGGGCCCACGGGAATCTGATGCAGCCCCTCGCCTTCGACGGGCAAAAACGTATAAGGATCGGCGGCGCCGGCCGTCGCCTCTCCGGCGCCGCCCGGACGCCGCACGCCCCACCGGCCGTGATCGAGCCACCGTCGTGTATCGGACGAACCTTCCGCGACGACGCCATAGAGGTCGAAGGTCGCGCGCTCGAGCCTAAGTGCGGACGGGTGCGCGCGTCCAACCGACGGATAGCTGCCCCCGGCGCAGTCGAGCGACAGTATCTGCACGCTTGCATCGCTTGGACGAAACGCCGCCAAATGAACCTGCGCGCCGTCGCTCCAAAGGCTGAGCAGGTCGCACTCCCCGGCAGCGAGCTGATTGATTGTCGCCCGCCATGTGGCTTGGTCGACAGCCATGCGAGGCCACGGGCGACAGGCCGGGACAGCGGGAGAAGCCAACGCTTCTTTGCGCAAGAGATCCATGTTTCTGTCCTTCGACATCAGCCTAGTAGACGCGCAACATTCTGAAACCACGCGACGAGATGCGGCGGAAGGTACAGCCCCGCCAGCAGCACCAGCGCCAGATGCGCATAGAGAGGCACAAGCGACGCCTTAACGGCGCTCTCTTTGCTTTCGGTCGCCTCGCCGAACGCCATGCCGATCAGTCTTAACAGGATCGCGCCGAACGCCACCAGAAGGCCGAAAACAAGAGGAATGGCGAGAAGCGGTTGCTGGGCGAAGGTGGAGCTGACGACGAGAAACTCGCTCATAAAGACGCCGAGCGGCGGCAAGCCGACGATCGCCACGACGCCCGCCACCAGCCCCCATCCCAGCGCCGGATGGCTCTCGGTCAAGCCCCTGATGTCCGCGATCTTCTGCGTGCCTTTGACCTGCGCGATGTGACCCACGGCGAAAAAGATCGCGGACTTCGTCAGGCTATGCATCGCCATGTGCATAAGGCCCGCGAAATTGGCGAGCGGCCCGCCGACCCCGAAGGCGAAGGCGATGATGCCCATATGCTCGATCGACGAATAAGCGAAAAGCCGTTTGATGTCGTCACGGCGGTAAAGCATGAAGGCCGCGAAGATAAGCGACGCAAGACCAAGCGTGATCATCAGCGGCCCAGGCGTGATCGCAGCCGCATTGGCCGCGAGCAGCATTTTAAACCGGAGCACCGCATGAAGCGCCACATTCAGAAGGAGGCCCGACAAGACCGCCGAAATGGGCGTCGGGCCCTCCGCATGGGCGTCGGGAAGCCAGGCGTGCATCGGCGCGAGGCCGACCTTTGTGCCGTAGCCCAGCATCAAAAAGACGAAAGCGACGTTGAGCATACGGGGATTGAACTGTGACGCGTGCTGCATCAAGGACGTCCACACCATCCCGTCGTAGCCCTCGCCGAGCACGGGCTGTGCCCCCATATAGACCAGGATCGTGCCGAACAGCGCGAGCGCGATGCCCACGCTGCCGAGTATGAAATATTTCCATGCGGCTTCGAGCGCGTGCGGCGTTCGGTAAAGGCCCACCATCAGCACGGTCGAAAGCGTGGCAATTTCCACCGCGACCCACATCAATCCGATGTTGGCGGCGAGAAGCGCCAAATTCATCGAACACATGAGCGCCTGATACATCGCATGGTAAAATCGAACGTTGGCGGACGTTAGTTTTCCTGTGTCGATCTCGTGTCCAATGTAGCTCGCGCTAAAGATGCTCGTCGTGAAGCCCACGAATGTCGAGAGAATGATAAAGACGATATTGAGGTCGTCGACAAAGAGATAAGTCCCATTTTCGGGGCCGGTCAGCAGCAGCGTCAGCGCGAAGAGGAAGGTGACGCCCGAGGCCGCCAGGTTGATCTGCGCCGAGCGTCGATAATCCGTTTGAAAGGCCAGCACACAGGCGGCAGCCGCCGGGACGGAAACGAGGGCGTTGGAAATCAAAAGGAGATTACTGCTCAATTGCGTTCTCCGCGCACGCGATCCAGGTGATAGAGGTCGACCGTGTCGAAACGTTCGCGAATGCGAAACAGGAAGACGCCGATGATGATGAAGGCGATCAGCACAGAGAATGCGACGCTGATCTCGACGACCAGCGGCATCCCGTTGGCGCCGGCCGCAGCGAGGATCAATCCATTTTCTAGCGACATGAAGCCGATGATCTGGCTGACGGCGTTGCGCCTGGTGACCATCATGAGCAAGCCGAGCAAAACGATCGCCAAGGCGAATGCGATATCCTCGCGCGCGAGCGGATCGGCGCTTGCCGTCGCGGGCAGCATCACGACAAGCGAGAGCGCGGTGAGGAAGATTCCGATCAACATCGTGACCCCGACGCCGCCGATCATCTCGACGGTGCGATGGATACGCAGGCGCTTGATGATCGTACGCAGGCTGATCGGAATAACCAGCGCTTTGAAGATGAGCGCGATGCCGGCGGTCACGTAAAGATGCGGAGCATGCTGGATATAGGCTTGCCAAGCGACAGACAGCGTAAGGACGAACGCGTGCAAGGCGAAGATATTGATGAGCCCTTGGAGCCGATCCTGATAGAGCAGCATGAAGCTCACGAGCACCAGCGCGCCAGCGAGAAGTTGCGCGATATCGAGCGATAGATGCTCCATTGTCAAAGGCTCCGAGTGACGAAGACCAGCAGCGTCGCGAGCAAACCGAGCATCAGCCCTGCGCCAAGGAAGTCTGGAACGCGAAAGACGCGCATCTTGGCGGTCGACGTCTCGAACACCGCAAGGAGGACGCCGGCGACCGCAAGCTTGAATACAAAAGCGACGCCGCCCGTGGCCATTTCTACGACGCCCGCACCATGGGGCGCCATCCCCCAGGGAAAGAACATGCAATCAATCAGCGAGATGTAGAGCAGAAGCTTCAGCGCCGACGCGAGCTCGATGAGCGCGAGGTGGCGCCCTGAATACTCGAGGATCATCGCTTCATGCACCATGGTCAGCTCAAGATGGGTCGCGGGGTTATCCACCGGCACACGGCCGTTCTCCGCGATCGCGACGATAAGGAGCGCGATGAGCGCCATGCCGACGGATACGCGCAGCTCGGAATGCGCCAGCATGTAGGAGGCAATTTCCGAGAGCTGCGTCGATCCCGCGACCAGCGAAACGGTGAAGACGATCATGATCGTCGCCGGCTCGGCGAGCGAGCCGAACATCGCCTCCCGGCTTGAGCCGATGCCGCCGAAGCTCGTGCCGACATCCATCCCGGCGAGCGCAAGCAGGAAGCGGGCGCTCCCCAGAAGCGCGATGATGGCGATCAGATCAGCCGCCCAGCTGAACATCAGCCCATTCTCGAACGTGGGCGTCAGCGAAGCCGCAACCCATGTCGTCGCGAAGATGAAATATGGCGCGGCGCGATAAAACCACGACGCATTCTCCGCCAGGACCGTCTCCTTGCGCAGGAGACGCAAGAGATCCCGCCATGGCTGGACAATCGGGGGGCCTTGCCGCCGCAAGAGATGCGCTTTGACCTTTCGGACAAAGCCGATGAGCAGCGGCGCGGCCAGCAGCACCAGCGCCATCTGGAGGATCTGCGCGAATAGATCGAAGATGATTGTCATCGCGCGACCCCCACCAACAGCAGGACGAGCGCTGCGAAGACGAGACCGAGGTATTCCTGGATCGACAGGAAATTGAGGGCGTTCAGCCAATTGGAGATGCGGGCGACCGCGCTCGTGATCGGCAGGTAGAGAAAGTTGAAGATGCGATCCTGGATCTGCACGCTAAAGCGCGCCGCGCGCGTCTCTCCCGGCAAGGGCATGTCGAGGCGTTCGCGCGCGGAAAAGGCGATGACGCCAAGCGTCCTGCGAATGGGTTGCGCGAAGCTCGATCCTGTATATTGGGTCGCCGTGCTGGGTTCGATGTAGCCACAGTCCCACGCGGGCGCCCGCCTGGTTGCACCAGACCAATATTTGTAGATCAGCCATCTCGCGGCCCAAGCGGAAGCGACGATGAGCACAAATACAAGCATGCCGTTGTAAGAGCTCCGACTCTCGGCGACGGGCGCGATCGAAAGCCAGCCGACCTCATTCTGCGCGGGCATTCGGCCTCCGATAAACGCTTTGGCCACCGGCGAAATCGTGTCGATGAAGAAGCCTGGCAAGAGCCCAGCGGTGAGCGATAGGCCGAGCAGAAAGGACATGGCGCCCAACGACCACTGGTCGACTTCCTTCGCCTCCCGCGCCTCATCGGAGCGCGGGCGACCCAGAAACGCGACGCCATAGGCGCGAACGTAGCAGCTCGCGCCGAGCGCAGCGCTCAGCGCGAGCGCGACGCCCACAGCGGGAACGAGCAGCTTCAGGATCCATTGCGGCATGGTGGGGCTGAGCAAGATGGCCTGAAACATCAGCCATTCGGACACAAAGCCATTCAGCGGCGGCAGCGCCGCTATCGCGAAGCAGCCGCCGAGGAAAAGAAAAGCCGTCTTCGGCATCGAATGGATCAAGCCGCCGAGACGCTCGATGTTTCGTTCGCCAGTCGCGGTGAGAACCGCGCCGGCCCCGAAGAAGAGAAGGCTCTTGAACAGCGAATGGTTGAAAATATGGAAAAGTGCAGCGCTGAAGGCCACCGCAGCCGGCACGAGCATCCCGTTCGCCTTGAAGGCCAGCGAAAGCCCGAGTCCGATGAAGATAACGCCAATATTCTCGATGGTGCTGTAGGCGAGGAGCTTCTTCAGATCGCTCTGGAGCGTCGCGAAAAGAATCGCGATGACCGCGCTGATCGCGCCGAATGTCATCGGTTCGATGCTCCACCAAAAGGCGGGCGGGCCCAGGAGATCGAATACGATGCGGATGAATCCGTAGATCGCGACCTTGGTCATAACGCCGCTCATCAGCGCCGAGACGTGGCTCGGCGCAGCCGGATGCGCAAGCGGCAACCAAACATGCAGTGGCGCGAGGCCTGCCTTCGACCCGGCGCCAAGCAGAACGAGCGCCAGCACGAGGCCTGTTTGCCAGGAATCTCTCGGTGCTTCGCGGATCGAGGCGAAGTCGTAAGCGCCACTCACGCCGCCAAGAACGCCGAAGGCCATCAACAACGCGAGCGCGCCAAAGCTCGCCATCAGCAAGTAGATGTAGCTGGCCCGGCGATTTTCGGCGTCGTGGTGATGGGTCAGCACAAGGGCCCAGGACGCAAGCGACATGAACTCCCACGCGACCAGAAAGGTGTAGGCGTCCGCGGCAAGCACCACGAGGTTCATGCCAGCGAGAAAAGCGGCGTAGAAGGCCGCGACCCGCACCGGGTTGCTGACATGCGCGCCATAGCCGATGGCGTACACGCTCGCGGTTGCCCCCCCGAGGTTGACGACCGCCAAAAAAAAGGCGGTCAGCGCATCGAGATGCAGACGCATGCCGATCCACGGTAGGCCGAGCGGCAGGGTGAGATCGAGCGCGTTGGCCCCGCGCGGGATAATCGCCGCTACAAAGAGCAGTGCGGAAATTCCGAGGCAGAGCCGATAGATGAGCTCGGCCACGCCGGCGGTCTCCCGCTTGTAGATGGGAAGCGAGCTGACGCCGATCAGTCCGCCGACGCAGACCAATGCGAGATAAAGGGGCATGCTATGGATGTCCTTGCATTCCTGCTCGATGAGAGGAACTAGTTCGACGCGCTGCGGAACCCGTTTTCACCGACCCGCTTGCGCGGCGCCAGCGGGTGAGCTGAGGTGGCGACATGGCCATCGAGGCCTTGTATTTCGGCATGCCCGCCAGTCTTTTCATAGTCCTCGCAAAAGTGGTGAAGGTTCTCCATGACGGTATGATCGATCAGCGCCGTGTTGGACAAATCGATCACGATTTTCTTTCCCGGGGGAATTTTGGACAGTTCGTCCTTCAGCAGGAGGTAATTACCGAAGAAGGCGGCGCCGCTGATCTCGACCCGGAAGACGCCCGGTTCCGTTTCCTCGACCTTGCGATAGATCTTGAAGATGGCGCTCCAGTTCACTGCGCGTCCGAAGTGGATGACAAATTCGGCGAAGATGCCGATGGCGACGCCGATGAGGAGGTCCGTCGCCAGCACGCCGACGATGGTGATAACAAAAACGCCCAGCTGATCCCAGCCAATCTCCAAGGTTTTTTTGAACTGGCTCGGAGAGGCCAGGCGGAAGCCCGTGAAGACGAGAAGGGCTGCGAGCGCCGCTAGCGGAATCTCGTGCACGACCCGCGGGAACAGCGCGACGAAGATCAGCAGGAACAGCCCATGGAAGAAATTCGCCCAGCCCGTGCGCGCGCCATTGTTGACGTTGGCCGAACTGCGGACAATTTCTGCGATCATCGGCATCCCGCCAATCAGCCCGCAAATTACATTGCCGAGCCCAACCGCTGCAAGGTCCCGGTTGAGGTCGGAGGTTCGCTTATAGTGGTCAAGCTTGTCAACAGCCGCAGCCGAGAGCAGGCTTTCGAGACTGCCGACGAGACAAATGGTGATGACTTGCTGCCAAAAGACCGCGTGACCAACCAGCGAGAAATCCGGGAAAGCGAAGCTCGCCAAGAAATTCTGCGGGATCGAGACTAAGAACTTGGGCCCGATCGTGAATTCGTGATGGGGAAGGAACTGCGTGTCGGGCAAGAATAGATAGAGGTGCTCGTGATCGAGGTCGAAATACTGGCCGAGCACCATGCCGACGGCGACGACGATCAACGGCGCGGGGATCATTTTCAAATAACGGTTTCCCACCGTCTGCCAAGCAATGAGAATAAGCAGACCGATGCAGCCGATCGTCGCCACTTCAGGGTTCATGTCACGAATGCTCGCGGGAATGGCGCTTATGGTCTCGAACAGCGTCCCCGCATCGGGCTTCACGCCGAGCATGACGTGAACCTGCTTAGCCATGATGATGATGCCGATCGCCGCCAGCATGCCGTGCACGGCCGACGATGGGAAAAAGGCGCTCATCTTCCCGGCCTTCATCAGGCCCATCAGCGTTTGAATGACGCTGGCGCAGACAATCGCCGCAAGGGTGTAATGGTAGCCGGCCATCGCATCCCCCCCGCCGAGCGCCTGCACGGAGTCGAGGATGACGACGATGAGCCCGGCCGCGGGCCCGGTTATAGTGACGAACGAACCGTTGATCCGCGACACGAACAAGCCGCCGACGATGGCGGTGATGACGCCGGCCTGGGGCGGAAAGCCCGACGCCATCGCAATGCCCAGACAGAGCGGGAGGGCAATAAGAAACACCAGCAAGCCAGAGATAATGTCGGCCCTCCAATTTTCGGTGAGCCCGGCAAAGCCGATCTTCGGCAGATGCGCCTGAATTGCTGAATTCGTCATGGTTGAACCTCTCCGCGCTAACTGTATCTTAGCGGAAACCGCTTCCGTCTTTAGGAAATCGGCGTCTGTTTCTTGCGCCTGGCGGCGCCCTGCCAAGCGTGTGGTCGATAGCTGGCGCCAGAGCGATCGGGGCGCGCCGCGCCGTCAATGTTGACGGACAATCCGCGGAATGGTGGAATTCGGGCGACGAGGAAGATTTCCGCCTTTGGGACAGTCATGAGGGATCCCGCGACACCAGCATCCATTTGCGCCCTTTCCGCATCAAATCGCAGGCTGGACGATAGGGAGAGCCAATTTCACGATTTTCTCCCCTTCGGCCCCGATATTTCCGTTTTGTTTCCCGATCGCCATAATATCGCCGCATTTGAATTGCGCGGCAGAAACGCAAATCGAATAGACTCCTCGCCTTCCGCGTGACCACGCCTGAAGGAGCATCCACCCCAATGCATGTCCAGGCGCCGCCAATGAACGTGAGACTAAACGAGTCGCGCCCCCTCTTCCTCCTGCTCGTAGAAGACGACGCAGAAATTGGCGAACTGATTTCTCTTTATCTTGCCAACCACAACATCGACGTGCGCGTGGTGGGGAACGGCGCGGACATGGACGCGGCGCTCCAGCAAAAGACATACGATCTTTTGCTCCTTGATCTCAATTTGCCAGGTGAGGACGGGCTCTCCATCTGCCGTAGGGTCCGATCCGAGAATCCGATCCCCATTATTATCCTTACTGCACAGGGCGACGACGTGGACAAAATCCTCGGCCTCGAGATGGGCGCTGACGATTACGTCGTAAAACCGTTCAATTCACGCGAATTACTTGCGCGTATTCGTGCGGTTTTGAGGCGCTCCGAGAAGCCCGCTTCGGTCGAAGACCGGCCTGCAGGTCAGGCATATTTGTTCGCAGGCTGGCGGGTCGAGCTTTTCACGCGTCAAGTCATCGCTCCCTGTGGAATAAGGGTTGCGATGACAGGAGCGGAGTTCGATCTCCTCCATGCCCTGTGCGAGAATCCTAACAGAATCCTAACACGAGAACAATTAATTAACATGACGCACGGGCCGACCTCCGGCCCATTTGAACGGAGCATAGACGTGCTGATCAGCCGTCTTCGCCAAAAAATTGAGGCCGACGCCAAAAAGCCAACCCTGATCCAGACCGTACGGTCCGAAGGCTATATGTTCGCGGCAAAGGTCATTCGGGAGTAACTTGCTCTGTTAGCCAGCCCGCTGACGCCCGGGCAAGGCGCAAAATGGGGCGCAGCGCCGCCGTCTCTGGCGCAGGCGCTCTCCTGCGCGTTTGCCTGGCTAGCTCCTAAGATCGCCTCCAAGCGCGCCCAATAGGTCGTTCAACTCCCTTCTCTTGAGATTGACCGCCTCCTCGCCCTCCCCAATGGCCTCTCTGGCGCGTTCGAACTCCAATAATCCGATATGCCCGACCCGCGGCGTAATGTGCACATCGGGCGGATCGCCGGCGAGGCGCGAACGAGTCAACCGATCCTGCATAATGCCAAGCGAGGCGCTCATCACGCTGAACAAGCTCGGCTGCCTACGCTCCCGCTCGATAAATCCGCCAGCGTTGCCCTCGCCGTTCGCCTGTTCGATCCCGAGAACCGACGGGTCAAAGCCGATGGAAGTCCGGGGGGAGGAAGCGGCCCGCCGCATCTTCCCGATGACGTCCGTGTTCAGGTTTATGGCGATGACAAGATCGGCTCCCAAGGCCCGGCAAGGGGCGACTGGCAGCGGATCGGTGAGCGCGCCATCGGCAAGCTCACGGTCGCCCAATTGTACAGGAGGCAAAAGGCCCGGTAACCCGATAGATGCGCGAACGGCTTGGACAAGCCCGCCATGCTGTAGCCAGACCTCATGGCCAGTGGTCAGGTCCGTCGCAACGGCGACGAATGTGTTTTGCAGGTCTTCGATGCGACGCGCTCCCATAAGTTGACGCAATTCTTCCAAAATCCGTTTGCCGCTCAGCAGGCTTCCGCGTCCGAAGTGCAGGTCGACGTATCTGAAAATCTGGCGCTTAGTGAGCGACAGCGTCCATTTTTCGAGCTCGTCGAGCTGGCCCGCGAGATAACATGCTCCGACAAAGGCTCCGGCCGACGACCCAGCGACGATGTCGGACGGGATCCCCAGTCTCGCCAAAGCGCGAATCGCGCCAATATGGGCCCACCCCCTGGCCACCCCGCTGCTGAGAGCGAGCCCAATTTTGCGCCGTCCTAAAGAGCCGGCCATCGCGCTCATTTTCACCCTTCTCCAGGAAAGAAGCCTCCATGCTCGCGACAGCTGGCAAGATGATTGGTCACCTGACTTCCAGGACGAGCAGAGCCATGTCGTCCTCCGCGGCCGAGGGCGCGCAGAACTCTCTCACATCATTTATGATGCTTTTTGCGATAGCCTCCGGCGGAAGCATTCGATTGTCAGCAAACCGAACGCAAAGCCGTTCCAAGCCATAAAAGGTTCCAGCTGAATCCTGCGCCTCTGTGACTCCATCCGTGTAGAAGAGAAGCTTGTCGCCAGCGGAAAGCAACACGTCCCGCTCTTCGAACTCGACTGAATGCTCAACGCCGAGCACCAGGCCGTCGGCGTCCAGCTGTACGCAACTCACATCGCCCCGTCGCAAGAGCAAGCCGGGATTATGACCTGCATTTGCATAGGTGAGGCGTCGCGCGCTCTGCGCGTATCGACAACAAAACATCGTGATGAAGAGCTCCGACCGATCGAGGTCCTCTTCCAGCAAAACGTTTAGCTCGCGCAGCACCACGGCCGGATGGACGGTTGACGTTCCTCCTAAACGGGCGCGCACCATGCTCCTGACCTCCGTCATGATCAGCGCTGCGCCTACGCTGTGTCCGGAAACGTCGGCGATAAGGAAATCGATGTTCCCGTCATTTTCAAAATAATCGAAGTAATCTCCGCCGACGTGAGTCGCGGGCAAGCAGACGCCCGCCACCTCGGCATGCGCCAAGCGCAATGGTTTGCTGGGCAGCAACGACAGTTGTATCTGCTTCGCAATTTCGAGCTCCTGCCGGTTCTCCTCCGCTCGCCGCTTTTCGGTCACATCGGTCTGAACGCCAATGTAATGCGTGATTTGGCCGCTCTCGTCGCGCACGGGCGAGATGAATAGCTCGTTCCAAAAGGCCTCACCGTTTTTGCGATAATTTTTGAGGGTGACTTCAAAGCTCTGGCCTGTTTGCAACCCCCGACGAATTTCTTCGATTGCGGCTGGGTCGGTCCCCGGCCCCTGCAACATGTGCATGCCGCCCCGCATCAACTCGTCCTGAGTATAGCCAGTCATGCGGGCGAGCGCGGGATTGACATAGATGTTCGGGTGTCTGGGCGCGCGCGCGTCGGAGATGACGATGCCGACATCGACCGACTCGATCGCCCGGTTGCGCACCCTTAAGGCGGCCTCATACTGGACACGCTCCGTTATGTCGCGGTCGACGCCGCGCCACTTTATCAAACGGCCGTTCTCGTCGAAGAGAGGCGCGCCTGACGACTCCGTGAAAACCCGCCTGCCATCCGGGCGCCGATAGCAGTTGGTGACCCGACGAAACGGCGCGGCCCGCGTCCAGACAGGCTGATAACCAGACTCAGACGCGCCGTCCTGGAATAGGTCGAGATAACGTTTTCCCAGCACATCCGCCGGCTCGAGCCCCAGAATGTCCTTCACCGCGTCGCTGCTGTAGGTGTAACGGCCTTCGGCGTCCTGCTCCCAAAGCCACTCACCGACCATTTCCGCAACTTTACGGAAGCGCTCCTCGCTTTCAGTAAGGGCCTCCCGATCGCGCCTTTGTTCGGTGATGTCTTGCTGAATCGCAAGATAATGCCTCAGCTCTCCATGAGGATCGTACAAGGGGGAGATCGTCTCGTAGGCCCAGTAAGGTTCGCCATTCTTGCGCCGGTCCTGAATCTCGCCGCGCCACTCGCCGCCGGACGAGATCGTCTGCCAAAGACGCTGATGCCGTTCTTTCGGTGTTTCCCCGGATTGCAGCACCCTCGGGTTTTTGCCCAAAAGCTCGTCTTCAGCATATCCACTCAGCTTTGTGAAACAGCTATTCACATATTCGATCACGCCATGCTTATCCGAGATCATGATCGCGACGGGGCTTTGCTCAACCGCCGCAGAGAGCATCCACAAGCGGCTTTCAACGCTCTTCGCGCTTGTCAGGTCATGAGTGACGCCGACGAAGTAGCGGCGTCCTTCCAACCATATCTCCCCTACGGAGAGATACATGGGGAAAATCGCGCCATTCTTGCGTCTTCCCGAAACCTCCCGCCCAATGCCAATGATCTTGCGGGCGCCCGTCTCGCGGTAGGCTGCAAGGTAACGATCATGCTCCTCGTGATATGGCGACGGCATCAGCATTTTAACGTTTTGGCCGAGCACCTCCTCGGCCCTATAGCCGAACAGTTTTTCGGCACCGGCGCTGAACAGCAAAATCGATCCAAATTCGTTGATCAGCACCAGGCCGTCAGCCATTCCGCCAAAAATCGCCTCGAGCTTTATTTTCATGTCCTCGAGCGCCGCGCCATCCGCACTCCATGCGCCTTCTGGCCGAAACTTAATCAAAATCCCCACGAGGTTCTTGGCCCCGAGGCGGAAAACTTCACAGCTCGCGTCGATTTCGCGTTCGTCCTTTCTCTTTATCCGCATATCGATCCATTGTCGGGCGGGAGCGAGGAGCCAGGCGAGCGCCGAATCCGCGCCGGCGCCCGTTACCATCTTTGGCTTGCCCGGAAACGACCGCGCGATCAGCTCCGATTCTCGGAAGCCGGTTATTTCCTCGCCGCCCTTATTCAAGGCGATCACCCGCCCTTGCGCGTCCATCAAGCAAGCGGCCTCTTGGCAAGTCTCGATGAGCAGGTGAGCGAGCGGCCTTTCCTCCACGACGCGGATCTCCTTATCCACTCAAGCTAATGGCCCTGCGGCTTCCCCGGCTTCGACCAATAATTCGAGTTCGTTTACGAGCAGGGCAAAGGGCGCAATCGACTTGGGCTCGCCTTGCGTTATTTCCGCGCGCAGCCTTTGGAATTGCGTCAATCGCGAAGCCATTCCGGCGTGTTGAAACACGCCGACGGTGTCGGTGCCGCCCGATCGCAAAGCCGCCCCTGCAATCCGCGCGGCTGACGAGCGAAGCCGCTCGTCGACGACGATCTGCAGCTTTCTCTCCCAGCCGTCGCGCGCCGCCAATCCGGCCACGAGCGCGGCGATCTGGCGCAATCCGAGGAATCCTCCGATATCCTCGAAAAGCCGCGCCGTGTCTGCGATTTCCCTACCAGAACGGCGGGAGAGATCGACTAGAAGCGGAAAGTCGCGAAGCCTGTCGAGAAACAACTCGCGAGAGGCCTCCGGCGCATGCGAGTCCAGGATCGAAACTTCCGAGCTTTGCGCGAAATGCGCAAGGTATTTCTCCAAGAGCGACCGCCACTCGTCGACTTCCGATCTCACCAGCTGAACTCGCACGCCCTGCAAAGCCCAGCGGCACATATATGCAAGTGAGTCTTCGAGCTGCAGAAGGTATTCGT